>JANLWX010000051.1:0-32104 GCA_031364845.1 Candidatus Eiseniibacteriota bacterium | reverse complement strand
GCGTAAATGTCAGAGTCCCCGCTGCGGGCGTCTTGCCAAGTGACTATCGCCCCGCCAGCCCCGTCAGAGACGATGGTGGGAAGATTTTGGGCGCCGAGAGCTACGCACAAGGCACGGCCTTCGGCGGGCCAAGCGGGATCCACCGCCCCCGAGGCCAGAACGTGCTGGGCGTAGATGTCATAAATGCTCGCGGTACCGTTGCGCAGATCCGACCACGTGACCAGCGCCCCACCCGCCCCATCCGAGACGATAGCAGGATCGAGTTGGTCGTTGGTGGCGGTGCACAAGGCCCGGCCGTCAACGGGCCACGCGGGATCAACATCCCCAGTGGCCAGGACGTGCTGGACGTAGATGTCGCTGTTCGTTCCACTACGGTAGTCGTTCCAAGTGACGATCGCGCCGCCCGCGCCGTCCGAGGCGATCTTTGGGATGTCATAGTCTTCTGGGATGACTTGGTCATTTGAGGCGGTGCATAAGGCGCGGCCGTCGACTGGCCAGGCGGCGGCGGCTGGCCGCACGCCCACGGACATGCTCAGGAGCAAGACTACGGACACAAATTGTACTTTACGGTCGTACATGGCAGCCTCCTCTACCAACGTTCCTGTCTTTGTTACACCCAATTGTCAAAGCTATTCGCCGCTGCCGGAACCGACCGATTTGGCAAACAGCATGCGAATACCGCTGGTAGATGCGAAGTTGAACCATCCTTCGACCGTGAAATTGACCGACCTCAACGCTGGCGCATCCGGTGCGCTCAAGTAGTCATCAACCCCGTCAAGAGCAAAGGCCTGGCCGACAAAGCCCGCCCCATAGCCGGCGCCGTTCTGGGGGGTCAGCGGGTTGCTTCCGACGACATCGCTGCCGCTGTTCTCCGCCGGCCACCACGCGCTCATGTTTGCGGGGGGCGTGCATGGATCGGGGACTCCGGGTGCGCCTCCCAGACTTGCGCACAGCAGAAGATATGGGAACACCAGTCGTGGTTGTATTCGGTGGGAAATGCTCCAACTCATGCGGCCCTCCACGGAGGTTGGGTTACTGTGTGACGTCGCCTGTCGGCCTATGCTCCGACTTGAATGCTTTGATGGTTCGCACACTCGACGGGCGCCGCCTGGGGTGCGGCCCCCTGGCGGCGCCCGCCTGTTAAGCGATGACGGTTGCCAGAACACTCGACCCGACGAGGCGCAGGGTCGCTTGCCGTGACGTTCCGGGCCCAACCGATCCGCGGAACGCAGCGACAGATGCCCCTGTCGAGCACTAGGTAGAACGATCGGGTGGGGGAAAACGCACACGAATACCGGGGACTGGTCCGATGGGTGCGGCGCACAAGCGCTCGTGAAGCTAGGAGGCCACTCCCATGCGCCGCATCAGATCCTGAAAGCGCGGGTCGGATCGCAACCTTGCGAAGTCCGGGTCGGACCTCACGTAGAGCAGGGCCTGGTAGCGTTTGGCGTAGGCCTTTTCCAACCAGACCATCGCACTATCGGCCTCTCCCAGATAGCAGTACAGGCTTGCGATCGCGCACGGATTCTCCTGGCCGTAGCCATCACGCATGCGTTCGATGTCCGCCCGCCAAAATGCCTCGGCGCCTCCGCGCGCGTAGGCGGCGCGCAGCCGAGCAATCTTCTCGGGTTCGGCACTGATGAACTTGATGCTCGAGAGATAATCGTATACGAGCAACTGATGCTGGATCGTCTCCCGATTCATGCCTTTCGCGTGATATGCACTTATCAGCGAGAAGTGTACGTCCATCCAGGTCGAGTCGAGCTCCAGCGTACGGAAGGCCTGCCGTATGCCGTCGTCATAGCGGCCGGTGTTGATCAGCAACTGGGTAAGCCCCTGGTTGGTGCGGATCGAGAGCGGGTCGATCTCGCGGGCACGCTGCGAGTGAGCCAGCGCATCCTCGTCGTGTCCCATGACGCTCAAGTACGTGGACATCGCGCGGTGCGCTCCGGCATCGCCCGGCTTGAGTCTCAGCGCCGACCGAAAATGAGATTTCGCTTCAGAAAACTTCCAATCCGCGATCATCAGCAGGCGGCCCAGCATGACGTGTGCTTCCGCGGAGGTGGAATCGATCGCAATAGCGCGGCGCGCCAGTTGTTTGGCGCGATCATAGGCTGCGCTCACGGGCATCGCGTTGAACAGGCCGAGGTGGAGGTAGCAGTCGGCCTGGTCTGCGTAGGCGCGCGCAAAGTCGGGCTGCCGGCGGATCGCGTCTTCGAAGTACTCGATCGCTTTGCGAACATCAGCGAGTTGAACGTGGTCGCGATAGTACCGGCCCTTGAGGAAGCTATCGTAGGCGACAGGATCGATGGACGGAGTCCGGGTCATCTGTGCGCGCTTGCCAGGAGAGATCTGGGCCTGGATTTCATCCATAATCGCCAGCGCCACTTCGGTGCGGAGGGTGGATAGATTGGAAGAGGATCTATCGTATGAACGCGCCCAAATGTGCTCATCGGTGGAGGCGCGGATGAGTTGAGTCGTCACCCGAAAATGATCGTCCACGCGTCCAATCGAGCCTTGAATGACGGCATCCACGTTGAGTTCGCGGCCGATCACCGGCATAGGTTTGGGAGCCAGTTTGTAGCCCATCGTCGAAGTGCGCGAGATCACGCGCAGCGATGGAATCTGCGCCAGATTCGCGATCAACTCCTCAGTGAGTCCGTCGGCGAGAAAGTCCTGGGTCGAATCGGCGAACAGGTTCTTGAACGGAAGTACTGCCAACGAGCGTATCGGAGGGCGTCCGGAGATCCGCCCGCGCCAGTCGCCAGCGTTCGTGATCCCCAGCGCGACCACGGCGAGCGCAGCCGCGGACCCCACTGCGAGTGCACGCCATCCCGGTCGCCGCAGTTCGATCGCGAGTTGCGCCCGCTGCACGGCGCGCATCGGTTCATCCATCCGATTCAACTCAGCCAGCAGAGCGCCCGCATCACTGTAGCGTTGCGCGGGCTCCTTGTTCAGCAGTTTCCAGATCACCCACTCGAGACGCGGCGAGAGTCCCGGGTTGAGCGCGCGCGGAGGACGCGGACGCTGTTTCAGGATCTGCATGCACAGAGCCGCTGGAGCTTCGGACTCGAATGGCACGCGTCCGGTCGCCATTTGATAGAGGACAACCCCGAGCGAATACAGATCCGCGCGCCGGTCCACCTCGCTTCCCAGGATCTGTTCGGGGGCCATGTACTGCAGCGTGCCTCCGGCGGGACTCATGGAACTGAGCCGCTCGCTGAGCGCCTGGCTGCGGGTGGACTCGAGTTTCGCGAGTCCGAAGTCCAGCACCTTGAGACCAGAGGCGGTCAGCATGACATTGCCGGGCTTGAGGTCGCGATGCACCACCTGTTGTTCGTGCGCGGCCTGGAGCGCCTCGGCGATCGACTTCGCGAACGTGACGATCTCGGGTTCGGGGAGCGGACCGTTGCGCAGGTGGGCCTCGAGCGAATGCCCGACCAGATACTCCATGACCAGGAAGTCCACACCATCCTGGGTGTCGAATTCGTAGATCGACGCGATGCCGGGATGATTGAGGCGCGACAGCGCAGTCGCCTCGCGCCGGAATCGGCGGCGAGCCTCGGGATCGGCGACGGCGCCGGCATGCAGCACCTTCACGGCGACGTCGCGGTCGAGCCGCTCGTCTCGAGCGCGGAACACCACTCCCATACCCCCCGCTCCCAGACGATCAATGATGCGATAGTGTGAGAGCGTCGTGCCGATCATAGTCTCCAGGACGGGCCGCGCAGGCCTTTGGGGTCGCGCGAAGCTATCATGCTTTGCTACTCTCGGGGCGCATCGAAGCTGTCCGCGCAGATCTCTTTAAGCACATCCCGAGGCCCCGACGCACGAGTCGACGAACACCCCCGCAGGCTCAGAAGCGCCGTCGCGCTCACTTACCGAACTTGTCGGGCGCGCCAAGGACGGAGACGCCCAGTCGCTCGACGAGTTGTTTCGCCGCCATTATCCGATCCTCCGGCGTCTCGCCCACCGTCGACTGTCGGATCGGGCGCGCCGCGACAAGGATACCGACGACGTGGTCCAGATCACGTTGTTGCGCGCAATGCGCGGGCTCAAGAATTTCGAAGCCCGCTGGGAGAACGCGTGGCTCGCCTATCTGCGGCAGATCCTGTTCAACTACCTGCGGGACGAAGGCCGGCGGGCAGGGCGGCTGCCCGAGGTCGAAGAACTCGACGAGACCGTTGCGGGAAACGATGACTCACCGCTCGATCAGATAGTCGAGATCGAGACCATCACGGCCTATCAAATGGCACTGGCCCAACTTCCGGACGCTCAGCGTGAGGCCGTGGTCATGAGAGTGGAGTTGGGGTTCAGCTACGCGCGGATTGCCGAACACCTAGGGCTCGCGACCAGCGGCGCCGCCCGCATGATGGTGAAACGGGCCATCGCGCGTCTCGCGGGGATGATCGACGAAGGGTCGATCGGGAAGTGAAGTGGATGGTCAGGGGCTGTCAATCGTTTCCTAGGTCGACGGAGGAACCGTGAATCGTTGGAGGATGGTGGTGGGGATCGTGTTGATGGGTGCTGGAATCTTCGACCTATTCAGCCGGGCCTACATCAGCAGCGGCGCCTACCTGAGCTTCGGCGCCTTCATGCTTCTCCAGACGGAACAACCCGGGGCGCGCCGTATGTTGGCGCTGTTCTTTTGTGTTGGTGCGATCGCGTTGCTCGTCATCAAGATGGTCGGGAAGTATTGAGTCTCGAACCAATGCCCTTCGCCACTCGAGGCTTGCTGTCTCCGATCGGGTCTACCACGAAATCTCAGCGGCTACCGCTGGATTTTCAGGGCAGGCCCGAAGGGTATTGGCAGTGCATTGACGGTTCCGTTTGCTCCTGATTGATTGCCCCTGAGCGGCCCGACCTCAGATCGTCGCCGGCTTGGCCTTCGCTGCTTCCGCGGCCCGCCGCCTCTCCGCCCGCGTCAGGAACCCCACCGCAACCAGGATGAATGCGAGCGATGCCCAGTCTTGAAGCGTCGGTGGCTTCTGCTTCCAGATCCAGGCGAGCAGCAGCGTCGCCGTGGTGCCGGCGAGCAATGAGGTGAGGCGATTCACGACTCCGGCGAACGTCGCGGTGCGGCCCTGGAACATGAACAGGAACACCGAGAAGAACGCGACCAGGCCGTAGGGAATGCCCGACAGAATCGCGGCCCAGTCGAAGTGTTGCGCGCCTTCGTGGAACGCCAGCACGGCCGGAGCGCTCCAGCCGAACGCATCGCGCCCGAAGTAGGCGATCAGTCCGAATGCGAGAATCGTGAGGGACGCCGCGACCTGCTCGATCGCGAAGAACCCGCGATTGTCGAGCGTGGCCGCGGAGCTTCGCGTGTTCTTGAAGTAGTTCATGATGTAGAGCCGTACCGCGTACGCGATGATGTAGGCGGTCAGGACGGTCATCGCGAGCGGCGAGTGGATGAACTCGAAGCCTCCGCGCAGCGCGCCCGGTTTGATCCCGAACGCCTGGCTCACCGGAACGCCGCGCGCGTCGAGCATGTCGACGATCGGAATCAGCATCAGGTTGGTCCCGAGCGCCAGCAGCGCGAACACCACGGCCCAGTTCTCTTCGGGCAGCACCTGCCGGCGCAGTAGTCCCTGACGGATCTGGATCGCGTCCACGGCGCGGCTGATCACGATCACGCTCGCGCGCATGATCACCATCGCGACCATCACCGAGATCGGCAGCGTGTAGAGCAGCGTGGTGCCGGGGATGATAATCGCGGTGCAGATGCCCGACGGGATGATGTAGGCGGTTTCCGCGGGCAGCGTCAGGCCGGCGAAGCGGATGGTCCGCGCGCCTTTAAGCCCGAGCCAGCCCAGTGCGATCACGGCGCCGAGCGCGAAGCCGTTTCCGCCGATCGTGTTGTTGAACAGGAACGCCATGTCGGTCATGCGCGGTTCGCGGATGCCGCCGGTGAAGACTTTCACGGCGATGCCGGTCAGGACGTACGAGAGGTAGTAGCCGACGCACAGCTCGAGGAGATGGCGGGTGCTGGCGAAGCGTGAGTTCTCAGGCATGAGTCATCATGCATGAGCGGCCCGGCGACTGCGAGACAAAGGTGCGTTCAGGGCTCGCGGCGGACCCGCGCCCAGCGCAACTTTGCCGCGCTCGAACGCGGGTTCGCGCGGCGTTCTTCGGCCGATGGCCGGACGACCTCCTCGGCCGCGGCTTCGTAATGCCCGTCCTGCAAACCTTCGGCGAACGCGCGCTTCACGCGGCGATCCTCGCCCGAGTGGAACGTGATCACCGCGACGCGGCCACCGGGCCGCAGGCAGAACGGGAGCTGGCGCAGCAGCGCGTCGAGCGCGCCGAACTCGTCGTTGACCTCGATGCGCAGCGCCTGGAACACGCGCCGCACGCTGCGGTCGACGTCGTCCTCGCGCACGCGGCGCCCGTGCGCGTCGCGCACCGCGGCGGCGAGCGCCTGCGTGGTCTTCAGTTCGCTCCGGCGCGCGACGAGCGCTTCGGCGATGCGCAGCGCGCGCGGCTCGTCGGCGTGATCGCGCAGCACGGCCGTCAACTTCTCGACCGTCG
This sequence comes from Candidatus Eiseniibacteriota bacterium, assembly GCA_031364845.1. Lineage (GTDB taxonomy): Bacteria > Eisenbacteria > RBG-16-71-46 > RBG-16-71-46 > RBG-16-71-46 > JANLWX01. Next base: position 25,573 of record JANLWX010000051.1, on the reverse strand, counting down.
CGCGCTCCAACCATTGCGCAGCCGAGAGCCCGCGGTTGGGATTCATGCGCATGTCGAGCGGGCCGTCGAGCTTGATCGAGAAACCGCGCGCGGGATCGTCGATCTGCATCGACGACACGCCGAGATCTGCGAGGATGAAGTCGGCGCCGTCGTGCCAGCCGGCTTCGTCGATCGCGGCGCGCAGGCCGGCGAAGTTCGTGCGGCGGACGAGCAGCGTGACCTCGGCGGGCGCGATCGCGCGCAGGCGCGCCTCGGTGCGCGGCAGCTCGATCGGATCCGCATCGAGCCCGAGCAGCGCGCCACCGAGGGCGAGCTTTTCGAGCAGGCGCCGCGCATGTCCGCCCCAGCCGAGCGTCGCATCGACTCCGCGCTCACCCGGGCGCGGATCGAGAACCGCGAGGACTTCCTCGACCAGGATCGGAACGTGATGGCCCGCCGGAGTCTTTCCGCGCGCGAGCACATGCGCGACCAGCTCCGGATACGAATCGGGAGCCAGTTCCTTGTACTTCTCTTCGAAGCGCCGCGGATGGGTCCCGCGATAGCGCGGACGCCGCCGGTGTGCCGGCGGCGGGTCGTCGGGTTCGGTCATGGAAGTTGCCGCTCGTGCTCCTCGCGGAGCCGGACTTCAGATCGCCTTGCCCCCGCGCTCACCGGTGCGGATGCGCACGCAGTCGTCGAGCGGCATCACGAAGATCTTGCCGTCGCCGATCTCACCTTCGCTGGTGCGAGCCGCTTTCAGAATTGCCTGAATCGCGGGCTCGACGTATTGGTCGTTCACGCCGACCGTGATCTGAGTCTTCTGCACCATGCGCTGGCGGACCTGCTGGCCGCGAAAGTACTCGATTTCGCCGGTCTGGCGCCCGTGACCGTCCACGGTCTGCACAGTGATGCGGTAGTTGTCGCCTTCGTCGAGCGCCGCCTGCAAGGCAGCCTGGACGGCGTCGAGACGCTCGGGACGGATGATGGCGATGATGAGCTTCATGCTTCACTCCCCGGATTCATCCCGAGTTCGGAGTTGATCGCGAGCGCGCTCACAGGTGATATCCCCGCTCGCCGTGAACCGAGATGTCGAGTCCATCACGCTCCTGCTGTTCGGTGACGCGCAGTCCCAGCGTCATGTCGAGCAGCTTGGCAATCACGAAGGTCCCGATCGACGTGAAGCCGATCGTCACCAGGACGCCGATCGTCTGCTTGCCGAGCTGCGTGAATCCGCCGCCCGTGAGCAACCCCGCGACCGGAATGAAACAGAACAGGCCGGTCGCGAGCGCGCCCCAGATGCCGCCGACGCCGTGCACGCCGAACGCATCGAGCGAATCGTCGAGTCCCGAGCGATGCTTCATGCGCACGGCCCAGTAGCACACGACGGACGCGACGGCACCGATCGCCATCGCCGCGAGCGGCCGCACGTGCCCGGCCGCGGGCGTGATCGCGACCAGGCCGGCGACGATGCCGGAGGCGAGTCCCAGGCTCGTGGGCTTTCCGGTGTGACGCCACTCGAGCAGCATCCACGCGAGTGCCGCCGTCGCGGCCGCGGTCTGCGTGGTCGCGAACGCGAGCCCCGCCGTAGCACCGGCAACCGGGAACTCGACCGCCACCGCACTGCCGGCGTTGAACCCGAACCAGCCGAACCACAGCAGCCCGGCACCGGTCAGCGTGAGCGTGAGGTTGTTCGGCAGGATCGCTCCGTCAGGATAGTCGCGGCGCTTGCCGAGCATCAGCGCGAGCACGAGCGCCGAGATGCCGGCCGCGATGTGCACCACGGTGCCGCCCGCGAAGTCGAGCACGCCGAGCTTGAACAACCAGCCGTCGGACGCCCACACCCAGTGGGCGAGCGGGCAGTAGATGAACGTCGCCCACAGCAGGATGAACCACAGGTACGACGAGAACTTCATGCGCTCGGCGACGGCACCGCTGATCAGCGCCGGTGTGATGATCGCGAACTTGCCCTGGAACATCACGAACACGAGCTCGGGGATCGCCTTGTCGGCGTACATCCGCTCGGGTCCGATGCCCTGCAGACCGACCATGTCCCACGACCAGCCGAACAGTCCGCCGTGCGACTGACCGAATGCGATCGAGTAGCCGATCGTGACCCACTGCACGCCGATCACCGCCATCGCGACGAACGACTGCATCATGGTCGTGAGGATGTTCTTGCGCCGCACCATGCCGCCGTAGAACAGGGCGAGCCCGGGGATCATGAGCAGGACGAGCGCCGACGAGGTCAGCATCCACGCCGTCGAGCCCGAGTCGATGGCGGGCCGGGCGGCCACGGCGGCGGTGATGGTGGAATCGAGCATGTTCAGGCTATCGGCCGGCTCGGCGGGATGATTGATCTCCCCCGGCATCGTCCGTGCATTGGACCGGGGCGCAATCGGGAAGTCGAATTGCCTATCTCGCGTTCCCGCACCTGTCTAGCGCGGCTGCGCCGCGCATTGTGCCCCACCGGCCGGCCTCTGGAGCGAAAGAATGACCAGCGAACTCGATAAACTGCGCAAGATGTTGAACAAGATGCACACCGGCATGATGGTGACGCGGCGGCCCGACGGCCATCTGGTGTCGCGCGCCATGGCCCAGCAGAAGGACGCGCCGGGCGCCGATCTGTGGTTCGTCACTTCGGTCGGCACCGCCAAGGTCGATGAGATCGAGCACGATCCGCACGTGAACCTGACGTTCTTCGACAGCAGCAAGCGCGAGTGGATCTCGATCGCGGGCCTCGCGAAGCTATCAAGGGACAAGGAAACGATTCGGCAGCTCTACGCGTCCGACTGGAAGATGTACTTCCCCGACGAGGGCGATCCGCGTCACGGCACTGCGGACGACCCGCGCCTGGTCCTGGTCGGCGTCGACATCCATACGGCGGTGTTCTTCGAGCTCGACAAACCGCAGCCGGTGGTTCTGTTCGAGCTCGTGAAGGGCTGGCTCACGGGGAGTGAGCCGGACATCGGGGAGATGCACGAGCTCAAGATGAACCCGTAGGGGGCATTTCGCCGCGGCGGTCGGGCTGGACCCGGCCGCCGCTGCAATCTTCGCGGTTCAGCGCTCAGTCCCGCTCTCGAGCGCCAGCGAGATCCACGCGAGCAGCGCGGGCTTTCCTTCGCCCGTATGGCTCGAATAAGGAATGAACGGCTGTGTTCCTGGAAGCTCCAACGCGAGGGCGATCGCCTTCAGCGCTTTGCTCCGCTCGCTCTGGCGCAGCTTGTCCATCTTGGTCGCCACCAGGCAGAACGGCATGTCCTCGTCGCGCAACCACTGGACCATTTCGCGGTCCTCGCGCGATGGCAGATGACGAGAGTCGACGAGCTGCATGACCGCGACCATCTGGCGGCGTGTGCGCAGATACTCCTGCATCATCGTGCGCCATTGATTGCGCACGGCATCGGGAGCCCGAGCGTAGCCGTAGCCGGGCAGATCGACGATGTGGAACTGCTGGTTGACGATGAAATAGTTCAACCGCTGGGTCTTTCCCGGAGTGCCCGAGACGAGCGCGATGCTCTTGCGGCCGAGCAGCGAGTTCAGCAGCGAAGACTTGCCGACGTTGGAGCGGCCCGACACTGCGATCTCGGCGAGCGGACCTTGGGGACACTCCGCCGCATTGCCGGCGCTCAGCACGAATCCGACCGAATCGATCTTCAATGCGATCCTCCGGCAACGCGCGCGCGCCGCGCGCGCAGATCAGTCACCGATCCGGCGCATGAAGTCGAAGCCGAATCCGACGCTGAAGCGGATCTGGAGACCCTCGGGCGCGACCATGGTCACGAGCACGAACAGAATCGGTCGGGAATTACGGGACGACAACATGGCGACCTCCGGAAACGATGTCCTTAGGGAACGCGCAGATTAGCACGTCCGCGATGGCGCCTTCATTGGCCACCGTCCCCGTCATCGGTTAGAAATGCGGGATGATCCCGATCCCCGACCGTATCGCGACCGAACTCTCCGTGCGCCCTTCCCAGGTGGAAGCGGCGATCCGACTGCTCGACGAAGGGTCGTCGGTTCCCTTTGTCTCCCGCTACCGCAAGGAAGTGACCGGCGGACTCGACGACACACAATTGCGGGCGCTGGAAACGCGCCTCGGATACTTGCGTGAGCTCGAAGAGCGCCGCAGCGCGGTCCTCGCGAGCATCTCCGAGCAGGGCAAGCTCACGCCGGCGCTGGAAGAATCGATCCGCAGCGCCGAGACCAAGACCGCGATCGAGGATCTCTACCTTCCGTTCAAACCCAAGCGCCGCACGAAGGCTCAGATCGCGCGCGAAGCGGGGTTGGAACCGCTCGCGCAGATGTTGTTGAGCGCGCCTGCAACGGCCCCCGATGAGGCCGCCGTTGCGTTCGTGCGCCCGGACGCCGGCGTGGCGGACGTGAAGGCGGCGCTCGAAGGCGCTCGGCATATCCTGATCGAGACGTTCTCCGAAGACGCGACGCTGATCGGCCAGCTTCGCGTGCGCGCGCAGAAGCAAGGCGCTCTACGTTCGACGGTCATCAAGGATTTGCCCGTCGACAAGCAGCTCGAAGCCGCACGGTTTTCGGACTACTTCACGTACGACGAGCCGATCCAGCGCGTGCCTTCGCATCGCGCGCTCGCGTTGCTGCGCGGACGCGCGCTCGGATTTTTGAGCATCGCTCTCGACGCCGAACCCGCGCGCGCCGAAGGGGCGCCGTCGGAGTGCGAAGCGATCGTCGCGCGGCGCTTCGCCATCGAAGACCGCGGGCGCCCCGCCGACCGCTGGCTGCTGGAGGGTGTGCGCCTCGCGTGGCGCGCGCGCATCCTCACGCATCTCGAGATCGAGTTGATTGGAACGCTGCGGGTTGCCGCCGAGGAAGAGGCGATCCGCGTGTTCGGGCTCAATCTGCGCGACCTTTTGCTGGCAGCACCCGCCGGCGCGCGCGCCACGATGGGACTCGATCCCGGACTGCGCACCGGCGTGAAGGTCGCAGTGGTCGATGCCAACGGCAAGGTGCTCGACACCGCCACGATCTATCCGCATGCGCCGCGCCGCGACTGGGAGCGATCGATCGCGACGCTCGCGGGCCTCGCGCTGCGGCATGGCGTGTCGCTCGTCAGCATCGGCAACGGCACGGCATCGCGAGAAACCGATCAGCTCGCGCGCGATCTGCTGACGCGGCACCCCGAACTCGGATTGTCGAAGGTGATCGTGTCCGAAGCGGGTGCGTCGGTGTATTCCGCGAGCGAACTGGCGGCGAAAGAGTTTCCGGATCTCGACGTGACGCTGCGCGGCGCGGTCTCGATCGCGCGCCGGCTGCAGGACCCGCTCGCCGAGCTGGTGAAGATCGATCCCAAGTCGATCGGCGTCGGCCAGTACCAGCACGACGTCAATCAAACCAAGCTCGCGCGCGCACTCGATTCAACCGTGGAAGACTGCGTGAACGCCGTCGGCGTGGACCTCAACACCGCGTCGGTCGCGCTGCTGTCGCGCGTGTCGGGGCTCAACGCGACACTCGCGCAGAACATCGTCCAGCACCGCGACGCGCACGGATCGTTCGCGAACCGCCGGGCGCTTCTCAAGGTGCCGCGACTGGGCGAGAAAGCCTTCGAGCAGGCGGCGGGCTTTCTGCGGATTCGTGGCGGCAGCCATCCGCTCGACGCGTCGGCAGTGCATCCCGAAGCCTATCCCGTGGTCGAGCGGCTACTCGCGCGCAGCGGGAGGAGCATCGACAAGGTGATCGGCGACGGCGCATTCCTGCGCACGGTGAACGCGACCGAGCTGGTCGACGATCGTTTCGGACTGCCCACGGTCAAGGACATCCTCGCCGAGCTCGAGAAGCCGGGCCGCGATCCGCGCCCCGAATTCAAGGCGGCGGAGTTTCGCGAAGACGTGCGCGAGATGACCGACCTCACGCCCGGCATGATCCTCGAAGGCCAGGTGACCAACGTCACCAACTTTGGCGCGTTCGTCGACATCGGAGTTCATCAGGACGGACTCGTTCACATCTCGCGACTCGCGAAGGGCTTCGTGAAGGACCCGCGCACGGTCGTCAAGGCCGGCGATCTGGTGAAGGCGGTGGTGCTGAGCGTGGATTTGCCGCGCAAGCGGATCGCGTTGTCGCTGCGGTTGGACGATACGGCGTCGGCGTAGGGCGGGACGGCCAGTCGAGCCGCCTCTGACCCTGCACGCGACACGCTCGACCTCGCCCGGCTCTATGCGTTCACTGTGAAGCGATACGCGCTGTTACGGGATTCGCGTACATGCGTTCCCTTCCCGCCCCTCCCGCGCTTCATACAGTTTGCGCTGCATGAAGGCGTGGCCGAATGATTGCTCCGCTTCGTATTGATTGTGCGCGCGACAACGCAGGCGCATCCGCTCCGCGGTGGCCTTGCCACCGCGGGAGACCGGATCGATGTGATCGAACTCCAGGAAGTGGCGCTCAGGACAGCGCTGACCTGACTCGCTGACAAACGTGCATTGAAACCCGTCGCGTTCGCGAACTTCTCTTTTCACGTGTGCAGGAATTTGCCGAGGATTCGCGCTCGTATTCGCTTTGATCGCACGCGGCTTCTCGGCCGCCGCGTACTTCGCCTTCTCGAGCTTCGCGATGAACTCGTCGAGTGCGCGCTCCAGAACGGCTGCCACGTCGCCCGAAGGTAGGGCGTGCGAAAGAAGGGCCTGCGCATGGCGCAGCTTATCGTGCATCTCCTGGCTCATGGTCAACTGAAGCGCGTAGCGCTTCGGCGCCAGCGGCGCGACTTTTGCAGGTTTGGCGGGTGGCTCAACGTTCTGCGTCACTTCTGCGGTCCGCAGGATGGAAGTGCTTCGCTCGCCTTTGGCGAGCGAAGCGGCAACTGTCCGCACGGACAGTTGACCACTCGTGTCCGCGGGAGTAATCGCACTCGTCTCGACGATCGGGGGCCACGCGACTCCCCGCGCCTTCGGCAGCGCCCGCACCCTCGTCGGCACGTCAGCCTGGGGATATCGCTCCGCCAGGACCTTCTCGATCTCACGACAACTCTTGTGAGTCACGGCAGCGAGTAGCTCGTCCGCATTCCGCCGGGTCATGAAAGCTTTCAGCAGGAAGAGACCGCTCAAGTGCACACGCCCTTCCGCAAGAGCGTCGAAGATCGCAGGGAACCGGCGCGCCATGCGAGCCACGCGGATGCGTTTGTACGCCGCCTGCTCGGAGAAGTGCAGCACGTTCACGCAGTAGGAGAACATCGAAGGATGGCCCGCCGGCAGGAAGAGCTTGCGGGCGTCGACTTCACCAATGTAGGCGATGAGTTCGGCCGTGTGCGTGCAGCCTCGAGCGACGAGCGTCACGAGGCCCTGCAGCACGACTTGATGGGTGAGATGGGAAAGTGAGTTCTTCATGACCCCTCCGCGCATGATGACGATGCATCCGGTCGCGGGGGCGATGAACACGCATTGATTCTAACGCACGCATTTTCAGCGCACGGTGAGCCGCAGAGATAGCGTTGCGAGACATGTTGCGAAAGTTCTTTTGGGCGAGGGAGTCGAGCCACGCGAGCGGCGAATCCTGGGGCTCAGTGACGCGTTCCGAAAGGGAGTGCCGGGTTTCGGAAGAACGCCCTCGCGGAGCCGTCAAGCATGCTCTTACTGAAATCCAAAAATTTCCGCGGTCACGGGGGCAACCCATTCAACTGTCCCCGGGGACAGCTGTAGCCGAGACTCGACGATTCGGTGGAGTTGAGCTAGGCCGCACGGACAATCGCTAGAATGTGATTTGACGTAGCTGAGAACCGGTCCGGCTCGCCGTGAATACTCGTGGCCCTGAGCTTGTTGTCTTGACGAATGTGATGCTCTGTCCGTCGGGCGACCAACTGATGTCAGTTTCGGCAACAAGGACCTTCTGCTCAGCGACGCCGGCGGTGTCAATGAGCCAGACTTCTGGTCGGACACTGCCGTTGCTGCGAGGCCATTTGTTCCAGGCTATTTCGTTTCCGGTTGGCGACCAGGATGGGGAACGATCCTCGTGATCATTGTGTGTCAGGCGCCGCACTGATGTATCGCGGACGCCGACAATGCTGAGTTCCTCGCCCGATGCATCGGGATAGGCACTCAATAGCACGAGTCTCTCTCCATCGGGAGACCATGAGGGATCACGACCACGAATGTGCCCGAGTTTGCGTGGGATACCACCGTCCGCATGGATGAGCCAGATGTCGCTTATGTCGTCAAAGACGATTGTGTCCGCCGCGGGACACCACTCGGGGAAGTATGCCGTTCCGTCAAATATCCTGCGTGCTGAGTCGCCATTCGCAGCCATTCGGTATAGGCCATCAGGCGCATCGAAAAGTATTGAGCGCCCGTCCGGCGACCAGTCGACGCTTCGGACAAACCGTGTTGAAATCTGGGTGCGCCGCAATGAATCAAGGCGCACTACATAAATTCCCTGCTTCTCGGCGGATTCTGACCTTGCCGGAGAATGGACGTACGCTATGGAGTTCCCGTCTGGCGACCACGCCGGCGAGTAGTCGAATCCCTGATCGATACCGGGAGCGCGGACTGGTTGCGAGCAACTGGCCAATACAACCACGGCAAACGCAGTAATGCCTAGCAGTACTTGTGTAACTAACTGGCGACTCAGACTTCGTGTGGGTAGCAAGACGGTATCCCTTGCGAGCGTAACTCGCTCAGCGTCATGGAGACGTTGACTCTGCTAAGCGCAGGCTGGTTAGTCGATCGGCCATTCAACTGTCCCCGGGGACAGTTGTCCGTACCTCCACCAACCGCCCCTCCCTCAACCGCACCTGCTTCATCGCGATCCCCAGCTCGCTCTCGTAGCGGCGCACCAGCCGCGCTTCCCCGGCGGTCATCAAAGTGATCGCGACTCCGGAAGCCCCCGCGCGTGCCGTGCGCCCGACGCGATGCAGATACGCCTTGCTCTGGGTCGGCACGTCGAGATTGAAGATGTGCGAGACGCCCGCGATGTCGAGTCCCCGCGCGCCGACGTCGGATGCGATCAGCACCTGCACGCGCGCGCTGCGGAAGTCGTCCATCGCCTGCTTGCGGCCGATCTTGTCGAACGCGGCATGTAGATCCGCGACCGGGATCTTGTGGTGCGTGAGCTTCGCGGCGACGGTTTCGGCGGTTTCGTTCCGATGGACGAACACCATCGCGCGCTCGGGCCGCAGCGCGTGCAGCAGCTTGCGCAGCACGTCGGGCTTCTCGCGCTCTTCGCAGATCACATAGAAATGCTCGATGTTCTCGTTCACCGGCGCAGCACCGGTCTGCAGCATGACCAGCTCCGGCGCAAAACGCGCGATCGCTTCGGCGCTCTCGGGCTGCTGTGTGGCCGAGGCGAAGATCAGCTGCCGCCCGCGCGGCACGGCCTGGATGATCGCGCGGATCGTCGGGAGCTGTTCCTTGCCGAGCAGCTGGTCGGCCTCATCGATGACGACGCTCGCGATCGCCTCCGTCTTGAGCTTGCCCATGGTCATCAGCTCGCGGATGCGCCCCGGTGAGCCGACCACGACGTGCGGCTTCTTCTTGAGCTTGTCCATCTGACGGTCCATCGACGTGCCACCGATCAGCAGCAGCACGCGGATCGGCAATCCGGAATGCTGTGCGAGATCGGTGCACTGGCGCTGGATCTGGATCGCGAGTTCGTGCGTGGGCGCCACGACGACGACCTGAGTCGGGCGGTTCACCTCGAGCTTCGTGAATAGCGGCAGCAGATAGGCGAGCGTCTTGCCGGTGCCGGTTTCGGCGTGGAGATAGGCGTTCTTGCCCTCGAGCAGCACTGGAATGGCCGCGATCTGAATGGCGGTGGGTTCGGTGATCTGCTGCTTCGCCAGGGCGGCGATGAGGTCGGGTGCGACGCCGAGTTCGGAAAAGGTCATCGGCGAGCTTATGGGCGCGATCGGGGAATTACAAGATTGCGGCCAAATCGCTCGCGATTCGCCGGCACCCGCTCTAGAACGCCGCTGCCTCACGCGCCCAGCGCAGAGACTCGGTGTAGACGTCGTGCACGCGGCGCGCTTCGAGATCGCCGGCGTCGAGAATGCCCTGCACCTGCTGCCAGTCGCTGCGCTCGTACGCGGTCACCAGCGTCAGCACGTTGGCGAGCGGCGTGCCGCCCTGGACCAGCGCGGTGCGCACGTGATCGGAGATCGTCATGCTCGAGAGGACTTCCGCGAGCGGCCGCCCCACCATCGCATCCATCAGCGACAGGAGCCCGGTGAGAAACAGGTCGAGCTCGTGACCGGCCTGCCCCATCACGCCGCTGAGCTGCTCGGAGAAGCGCGCACGCGCGAGCGCTGCCGACGCCAGCTCCTGCGGCTGGTCGGCCGCGAGAGTCACCACGCACATCATCGCACCCCACTTCTGGAGCTGCTTGAGACCCACCAGGCGCAGCGCGTGATTGAGCGACGTGATTTCGCTGGTCCAGCCGAGGCCCGCCGAGTTCAGATAGCGCAGCAGCCGCGTCGACAGCGAGACTTCCTGGCGGAAGATCTCTTCGAGCCGCTCGAACGACGCGTCCTCGCGGACCACTTCGCTCAGGAAGCGCATGGCGTTGAGCTTGGTGGGCGACACGTCCTTCGTCTGCACCATCTGCGGCCGGCAGAAGAAGTAGCCCTGGAACAGGTCGTAGCCGCTGTCGATCGCGGCGCGATGCATTTCGTGCGTCTCGACCTTCTCGGCCACCAGCCGCAATCCGCGTTCGCGCATCGGTGCCACCATCTTGAGCACGCGCGGCGCCGACTCGTCGAGCACATCGATCTTCACGATGTCGGCGAGGGCGAGCATTTCGATGTAGCGCGGATCGCCGACGAAATCGTCGAGCGCGAGCTTGTATCCGTAAGCCTTGAGCCGATAGCAGGCTTTCAAGACCTCGGGATCGGGGGCCACGTTCTCGAGCAGTTCGATGATCGTGCGCTGCGTGGGCAGCAGCGTGTAGATCTCCTCGACCAGCACCCGTCGCGAGACGTTGACGAACGCGAGGCGCCCGTCGGTCAGCTCATCGAGCCCCACCCCCATCGCCGCCCGGTCCACGGTCTGGCTCGATGCGACATCGCTGTCGATGCGCGCGAAGACGTTCTCGGGGCCCGAGCGATGCAGGAGTTCATAGCCGATCACGGCCTCGGTGCGGTCGAAGATCGGCTGACGGGCGAGGTAGATGTCGGACATGATGTCTGGTCTATCGGCAGGTCGGGACCGCCACCTTGAGCTTGCCGCATCCGGATCCGATACTGTGGCGCTCAATCCCCTCCCGCGCCTCAGGAGCCCCAGACCCCGATGAACGACGCTGCCTTCACTCCGATCAGTCCCAACCCCTACATCGTGGGCAATCCGGTGCGGGGACGGGCGATGTTCTTCGGGCGCGAGGCGGAGTTCAACCTGATCCGCAAGCGTTTCGAGCATTCGGAGCACGGCGGCCTGCTCGTGTTCTGCGGCGAACGGCGCAGCGGCAAAACATCGATCCTGTTCCAGATCCTGGACCACCGTCTCGGACCCGCGTTCATCCCGGTGCTGATCGACATGCAGTCGATGGCGGTCGGCAGTGAAGCCGAATTCCTGATGCGCGTCTCCGAAGAGATCCTCACGGCCATCGGAACCGGCGTCGAAGGCATCGCATCGCCGGACTTCAGCGGCGAATCGTCCCGCTCGACGATATTCGCGCGCTTCGTGCAGCAGTGCCTGCGCGCGCAGCCCGGGCGCAAGCTGATTCTGTTGTTCGATGAGTACGAGCTGTTCGAGAACAAGATCGACGCCGGCCTGTTGTCGGAGGACGTGCTCAACATCCTCGCCGCGCTGATGGAGAACGCCTCGGTGTTCATGGTGTTCACCGGCTCGCAGCATCTCGAGCAGCGGCGCCGCGACTACTGGAGCATCCTCGGCAAGTCGGGCTACAAGACGGTCAGCTATCTCGAGCACGATGATGCGCTCAACCTGATCCGCCAGCCGGTCGCGGGCCGGCTCGACTACGAAGACGCCGCGGTCGAAGCGATCATTCGCATGACCGCGGGTCAGCCGTTCTACACGCAGGCGATCTGCCAGAGTCTGGTCGATCATCTGAACGACCGGCACGCGCGCGTGGCCGACATCGCGCAGATCGCGGAAGTGGTCGACGGCATCATCAACAATCCGCTGCCGCAGATGATCTTTCTGTGGGACGGGCTCGAGCGCGACGACAAGCTCGTGCTGTCGCTGCTCGCCGAGTGCGTCGAGAACGGTGAAGGATACGCGAGCGTCGACGCGCTGCTGCGGCATCTCAAGAAGCAGAAGTATCCGCTCGAGCTCGACGTCGCGCGCACCGCGACCACGCTCGAGAAGCTCTACAAGAGCGAGATGCTGCTGCGCAGCGACGCCGAGACGACGCCGGCCTACGCGTTTCGCATGGACCTGTGGCGGCTGTGGATCCGCCGCCAGCATTCGGTGTGGCAGGTCATGCGCGAAGAAGGGCTCGCGATCCGCAAGCCGGCCGCGCGATGGCGCAAGATTCTTCCGGTCGCAGTCGGCCTGATGGGAGCATCTGCGCTGATCATCGTGCCGAGGCTGATGCGCGCGCCGCAGAGCACTCCTGCCGTGCTCGCGCCCGGCGCCGGCGGGTTCTTGATCCTCGCGGTCGAGCCTGACGATGCGGTCCTGCGCATGGACGGAACACGCGTCGGGCTGGGCGCACTCGCCGATCGAATTGCCGCCGGTAGTCACAAGCTCGAGTTCTCCGCCACCGGCTTCGCCGACACCGTGATCAGCACGCAGATCGCCGAGGGCGACACGGTGACGGTGCGCGTGGCACTGAGGTCGCTGATCGGAGACGTGCGGGTCGAAACGACACCGCCCGGCGCCGAGGTGCGGATCGATGGCAAAGTCGCGGGCAAGAGTCCGCTCACCGTGCGCGGGCTCGCGGTCAGAGGCACCCATCGCGTCGAAGCCTCGCGCGACGGCTACGGAGTCGCGCGTGCCGACGTGTCGGTCGCCGCCAACACCGTGACGACCTCGGCGCTCGTGCTCGAGATGGGAACCGCTTCGATGCTGGTCACGACCGAACCCGGTGGCGGCGAGATCCGCGTCGACGGAACCGCGCGCGGCACCGCACCGGTGACGGCCTCGCTCCCGCTCGGACGCCACGTGTTCCGCGCGGCGCGCGACGGCTACAACGACGCCGAAACCACGCTCGTCGTCACCGACGCGACGCGCCAGTTGCATCTCACGCTGAACCGCGAGGCTCCGGGTGTGCTGGTCGTGCTCGGCGATCTTCCCGCTCAGATCTATGTCGATGGCGCACTCGTCGTCGAAAACGTGCAGAATTCAGGGCCGCGGTCACTGCCGCCCGGCAGCCACGCCGTGCGTGTGATCCTCGTCTCGGGTGAGACGATCGATCACACGGTCGCGGTACGCTCGGGCGAGCGCGCGACGTATGATTTCTCGAAGAACGCCATCACGCGCAGACCCGAAGGAGGGCGATAAGAAATGATCGGTACCGTCATCGATGGCTACCGGATCGACGGCGTGCTCGGCGAGGGCGGGTTCGGCGTGGTGTATCGGTGCACCGAACTGGACCTCGACCGCACGGTCGCGCTCAAGATGCTGCGCCAGGGGCCGATCGCCGAACGCGACATGCGCCGCTTCATGGCCGAAGGCAAGAGCCTCGCGAGCCTGAATCATCCGAACGTCGTCCACATCTACCGGCTCGGCAGCAGTGCCAATGGTCCCTACATCGCGATGGAGTTCGTGCTCGGCCGCACGCTGCGTGCGGTGGTCGAAGCCGAACGCCCGCCGGCTTTGCGGATCGTCGAGATCATGCGCCAGGTGGCCGCGGGGCTCGGTGCGATCCACGGCATGGGCATGCTGCATCGTGATCTGTCGCCCAACAACATCATGGTGCTCGAAGACGGCGTCGCCAAGATCCTCGATCTCGGGCTCGCGAAAACGATCGGCGCGATGCCATCGATGGATTCCGCCGGCATGCTGGTCGGCACGATGGCGTACCTGTCGCCCGAGCAACTGAACCACGGCGAGGCTTCGCCCTCTTCAGAAGTGTTCGTGATCGGCGTCATCCTGTACGAGGCGCTGACCGGCGTGCATCCGTTCCGCGCCGAGCATCCGATGTCGATGATGTACAACATCGCCCAGCGCACTCCGGAACCGCTGACCGACTATCTTCCGGATTGCCCGGCGCCGCTCGTCCAACTCGTCACCCGCTGCCTCTCGAAGGAGGCCGCGCAACGGCCCGCGTCGATGAACGAAGTCGAGCGCGCGCTCGCGGAACTCGTCTCGCGGCCCGACGTCCAGAAGGCGTCGGGGCCGATCGGCACCCCGCAGCTCGGGCCGCGCGAGACGCCGCGCAATCCGTTCCTCAACCGCACCATGATCAAGCACCCCGACGACTTCTTCGGCCGCAGCCAGGAAGTGAAGCGCATCTACGCGCGCTTCAACGCCACTCCGCCGGGATCGATCTCGGTCGTCGGCCAGCGCAAGATCGGCAAGTCGTCGCTGCTCAACTACGTCTACAGCCGCGCGAATCGCCAGAAGTTCCTCGAGCACCCCGACAAGATGGTGATGGTGTTCCTCGATCTGCAGCGCGACACCGGCATGTCGATGGAGACGTTCGTGCGCACGCTGATCGGCATCGCCGAACTCGAGTTGCGCGGTCGCATCGATCTGACCGGCTGTGCGCACAACCTCGATGGCGTGCGCGACCTGGTGCAGCGGCTCGACAGCGGAGGTTTCCGGCTGGTGCTGGTGCTCGACGAATTCGAGACCGTGACCACCAACGCCAACTTCACGCTCGAGTTCTTCTCGTTCCTGCGCTATCTCGCGAACCACTTCAACGTGGCCTACCTCACGTCCTCCGAGCGCGATCTTCAGCAGCTGTGCCACACCAAGGAGATCTCCGACTCGCCGTTCTTCAACATTTTCTCGGCGCTTCAGGTTTCGGTATTCAAGCGCGACGAAGCGGAGACGCTGATCAAGGTGCCGTCGGAGCGCGTCGGCAAACCGCTCGGCGCGTATGCCGACACGATCATCGACATGGCCGGGCGGTTTCCGTTCTTCATCCAGATGGCGTGCTCGCACGCGATCGAATATCTCGACGAGCATCCGGAAACGAGCGAGCCCGATTTCAAGGAAGTGCGCCGGAGGTTTTACGAGGAGGCGCGGCTCCACTTCCGTTACATCTGGGAAGGATTCGACGAGCACGAGCGCAGCACGGTGCTGCGCGTCGCCACCGGCAAGAGCCTGCCCGATGCGCTGCGCCACGTGCTGTCCGAACTCGAGAGCCGCAATCTCGCCGAGACCGAAGGCGGGCGCTCGAAGTTGTTCGCTTCGGCGTTCGACGAGTTCGTGCGGCTCGAAGCGGGCGCGAGCGTGAAGCAGCCGCTGCTGCAGCGCCTGTTCGGCAAGAAGAACTGAACGTCTACGGCGGGTCGGGTGCGCTTGGCAGCGGAGCCGCCGTCGGCCCGGTGCCGCCGCGGCTCGCGATCGCGGCGATCACGCCGCCCACGAGGCCCAGCGCCCCCGCGCCGCGCGTCGCGTACCACATGCCGCCCTTGCGCTTGACCAGGCGGTAGCTGCGTTCGAGCGTGACGTCGGGAGCGATCGTGATGCGATCGGTCGTCTCCTTGAAACCGGGCGCGCTCACCACGACCACGTGCTCGCCGGTCGCGATGTCGACGTCGCCCATCTGCGTTTCGCCGGGCAGCGTGCGCAGCGTGTCGCCGTCGAGCAGCACGAGTGCGGTCGCGGGTACGACTTCCTGCACGCGGAACGCGCCGAAGATGTTGCGGCGCGTCTCGGCGAAGAACGTGACCATCTCGGGCGGGTACTGAGACGCGGGCTCGGGATACATGTGCCGCAGCTCGCGGCGTCCGAGGCACTCGGCGATCAGACGGCGCGCCTCCTGATAGTTCAGGTTCGAGGCTTCGCGGCCTTGCGGCTTGAACTTGAGATCGTTGCCGAGGAACACGTAGGTCTTGATCAGCAGCAGATACGTCTCGCGCAAACGCTCGGGATCGGAGCCCGCGCGCTCGAGCGCGCCCTTCAGCACTTCGATCGAGCGGTCGTAGTCGCCGTCACGCAGCATCTCTCGCGCGCGCTCGAGGGCCGCGGCATGGGCGGCCGTGGAATCCGCGACGCTCGCCAGCGGCGTCACGAGAGACGTCGTGTCTGTCGGCGCGACGATCGTGGAATCGGTCGCCGCGGCAGGCGCCTGAGCACGCGCGGGAATCACGCTGCCCGCGGTCTGAACACAGAGCAGCAGCGCCGAGAGCACACGCATCACGCGGGCGTTCTTCATCGGATCTTCACCACGCGTCGCTCCTGGGTGGTTCCGGGTGTGACCATGCGAACCAGATAGATGCCGGGCGCCAGCGACTGTCCGCCGTCGTCCGCGCCATTCCACGACAGCTCCTGAATGCCCGCGGCACGTTCGTCGCGCACCAGTCCGCGCACCCGGCGTCCAGCGACATCGAACACATCGATCTCCACGCGACCCCGCTGCGCCAGCTCGAATCGGATCGTCGTCGTGGAGGTCATCGGGCTCGGAAAGCTCGGCAAGAGTCGCGTCTCGAGCGGTCGCGCGGCAAGTCCCGATGCGACGAATTCGGGCGCCCCGGCGAGCAACTCGAAGCGCGCATCGCCGGCCTTCGCGACCGCCGCGCGGCGCGTCGAGACGAAAGGATAATCGTTCACGGCGCGCAGATCGATCACGCGTCCGAGTGCGTGGTCGACCAGCCGCAACTCGTGCTCCGCCGGAATTCCTTCGAGGCCGGCGAACGTCAGGCGCGCTTCGGACGATGACTCCGGATCGCCAAAGCGCACGACGTCGAACGCCCAGCGCTGTCCGCGCGTCGTGGGATCTGTGGTGCCGGTGATCGGCGCGCGCATGTCGACCGTGCGACGCGCGGGATCTGCGCCGGATGGGTCGAGGAAGTAGAGCGACACGCCTCCGCCGGGTGATCCCGGCGGCTCGGTGCGATCGAGCGCGTCGCGGCCCGCGAGTGCCCGCGGATCGACGCCGGCGATATTGCGTGTGTCCGCATGATTCCCGGAGGCGACTTCGATCCGGATGTTCCATGCGGCGACATCGCCCGGCGTCGCGGCGGGCTTCTTCGCGTGTTCCGCCGCGGCGGCCACGCGCGACGCTTCGAGCAGCGCGGGCGCTTCCACCGCCGGCACGATGAGATCGATCACCGCCGTCGTCGGATTCGACACCCAGTAGCCTTCGAACGGCGCGAGCGTTTCGACGTCCGTATCCGAATAACGCTGAAGCGATTCGTTCCACGCGACCGGTGGGTCGATCGCGACCGCGCCCGAACTGCCTTCAGCGCGCACCGCGCTCCATGCGACCGGGAACACAAACGGATCGCCGATCTGATTCCATCCGGGTTCGAGCGCGATGCGAAACGCGGCCCCGGTCGGCGTCGAGCGTCCCGGCACCGGAGCCGAGTCGATAGCGTTCGCGTCGGCGGCGATCAGCCAGAACGCCCGGCCGGGTTCCGGATGGAGTTTCGGGTTGGCCGACGAAGCGCCGACTTCGAGATAGTGGCTTGCCGTTGGGTCGTAGCGGAACGCGCGCCAGCGCGTGATGTCGGGCGGACCGAACTCCTGCTGATCCGAGAGCAGCGCTTCGATCGATGCGCCGACCGGCAGGTCGAGTTCGAGGGGCACGGTGACGAGCCGATAGCGCCGGCCGGCATGCGTCGCGGGCTCGGCGAGGCGATCGACGGTGACGCGAACCGTCTTGACCGTCGCGGGCGCATCGGAGGGATCGGTCAGCGTGTTCGTGAGCGTGTGCGCGCGCACCCAGAACTCGATGCCGCGCGGCCCCACCGACCCGGCGGGAATCACAGCGAGCGGTGCGGAGATGCCGGGCGATACCTCGCGCGTCTGCAACGCCACGCTGTCGAATACCGCCGAACCTCCGGCGCGAAAGTAGAGCGAGCCCTCGACGAACTGTGATCCCGCCGGTAACGACACCACCACCGGTGTTTCGCGTGAGGCAGGAAATGCGTCGCGCGCATCGGGGCTCGCGCTCGCGATCACCGTGTCGGGCGGAGCGACCGGATAGTAGACGACATTCGCGGGAGCGTCCGGCGGATCGGAGCGCACGACGCCGCTATTCTCGACGCGCACGTAATAGTCGAGCCCCGCCTCCGTCACACCCCGGCTCGGCACCAGCGCAATGAAGTTGCTGCCCTGGCGCACGAGCGGCGAACTGTCGGCGAACGCGATGGCGCCATGCGGCCGGTACAACACCCACCCGCTCTCGATCTGCACCTGCGGCCCCGGCGTGACGACCACCGTCGCCGCCTGACCCAGCGGAAGTTGCGGCGCCACCGCGAGCAACTGCGTCTGGAACGTGAGATCGCGCACGTCGGTCTCGATGGCGACGTCGAGCGCCGGCCGCGTCGGATCGTTGCCGGTGATGTGAATCGAAGGCTCGAACGGCAGCAGCGCGCGCGGCGCGAGGTGCACGATCACATTCCTATCCTGCCCAGCCAGAATCGTGTCGCCGGAGGCGAAGTCGATCGTGATCTCGGGCGCCGACGCCGCGATGGATCCGATGATCAGATTGCGGTTGCCGGCATTCGCGATTCGCAGCGTCACGTTCACGGTGTCGCCGACCGTGACAGTGGGAAACGTGAGCGTCGCCGGAGTGGCGGCGAGCGAAGGCCGCACCGGCTCGACGCGCCCGACTTCCTTCACGTAGGTGGGCTCGAAGGCGATGTCGCCCGCGCGTCGCGGCGGCGAGTTCGCGCGCAGTCTCACGACGACGTCGCGGCGATCGAACGGAACGCGTGTCACATCCCAGTCGAGCGCATGCGTGATGCCCGCGGGCGAACTCGAGAACGGTCCCGCGGAGGCGCTGCCCGCTCCCAGGTCCATCGGGTGCCATGTCACATCACCCCGAAACTGATAGTCGCCGACGATCGAGAGTGGATCCGACTCCGCGTCCACCGCCTCGAAGCCGAGCGTCACGCGATTGTCCGCCGAGTTCATCGCGCTCAGGCGGCGCAGGTGCGCCGCATTGTTCGGCAGCAACCGCGTCACGCCGCCGCTACTCGAGATCCACGGGCTGCGATTGGAATACAGAACCGAGTTTCCCAGCATGGCGTCGAGATCGCCGTCGGCGTCGAGATCCGCGAGCGCGATGGACCACGTGCTGTCGACCGCGATCGTTGCAGCGGGCAGCGGATCGAAGACGCCGCCGTGGTTCAGCGTCACCGTGGCCGGCCCGTCGAGATTGCCGCGGATCAGATCGAGGTCTCCGTCGCCGTCGAGATCGCCGATCGCGACGCTGAGCGTCGACTCCGTGGGACCGATCCATGCGGGCGTTGCGGAGAACACCGCGCCCGAATTGAGATAGAGAGTCGAACCGCTGTTCTCGTTGCCGCGCACCAGGTCGGCATCGCCGTCGCCATCGATGTCGGCCAGCGCGACGCTGCTCGTGAACTCGAGCGGCCCCGTCCACACGGGCAGGTCCGTGAACACTCCGTCCACACCGAAGTGCAGCGTCGTCCCGGTCTGATTGCCGCACACGAGATCTGTTTCGCCGTCTCCATCGACATCGTCGAGTGCGATCGCGCGGGTGCTCTCGACCGGCCCGCTCCACACCGGCTCGGCACTGAACGAGCCGTCCGTGTTGCGATAAACCCTGGCACCGTGCGTGGTGCTGCCGGTGATCAGATCGAGGTCGCCATCGCGATCCAAATCATGAAGAGCGACCGCGCGCACGTCGTCCACGGGCCCGGTCCACGCGGGAACCGTCGTGAAGATGCCGGCGACATTCAAATAGAGCGTCGACCCTTGACTGAAATTCCCGCGCACCAGATCGAGATCTCCATCGCGATCGACGTCGCCGAGCGCCACGGCCAGCGTGTTCTCCGCTGGTCCCGTCCAACTCGGGAGCAGGTCCAGCACGCCGGCAACACTGCGGACGAGTGTGGCTCCCTGGTCGAGATTTCCGCGCACCACGTCGAGATCGCCATCGCCGTCGATGTCGCTGAAAGCCACCGATCGCGTGTCCTCGGACGCGCGGCTCCAGACAGGCGACACGGACAGCGGACTCGAAAGGTTGAGATAGAGAGTGCTGGCCTGATCGAAATTGCCGCGCGCCAGATCGAGATCGCCGTCGCCGTCAAGGTCACCGAGCGCGAGACAGCGGCTGTCCTCCACCGGGCCGACCCAATGTGGAACTCCGCCGAACGTAGCGCCCACATTGAGGGTCAGCGTTGCCGGTCCGTTGTTTCCGCGGATGAGATCCAACCCGCCATCGTCGTCGACATCGCCGAGCGCGACCGCGTAAGTCTGCTCGACCGGCCCCGTCCACGCGGGCGAAGCCTCGAACGTTCCTCCGGTGTTCAGCGTAAGCGTCGAGCCCGCGTTCAGATTGCCACGCACCAGATCGAGATCGCCGTCGCGGTCCACATCGCCGAGCGCCACCGCGCGCGTCTGCTCGATCGGCCCCGACCAGTTCGCGGTGAGCGACAGTGCGCCCGCGGAATTGAGGAACAGCGTGGAACGATCGTTGAGGTTGCCGAGCACGACGTCGAGCCACCCATCGCCGTTCACGTCGCCCACGGCGAGACCGTTGCTCAGAGCGACCGGGCTCGTCCACACCGGTGCAGCCTCGAAAGTGCCGCCGATGTTGCGATACACGGTCGAGCCCGGGACGAGATTGGCAGAGATCAGATCCAGGTCGCCGTCACGATCGATGTCCGCGAGCGTGATCGCACGGGTCTGCTCGTCAAGGCCCCTCCAGACCGGAGTGTTTGCGAATATGCCACCCGTATTGAGGTACAGCGACGCGCCACCCGCGTTGTTGCCGCGCACGAGGTCGAGATCGCCATCGCCGTCCACATCGCCGAGCACCACGCAGCGTGTGACCTCGACCGGGCCGGTCCAGGCGGGAGCGGCGGCGAACACACCGCCGGTGTTCAGCATGAGGGTGGTGGCGGATCCGAAGCCGCCGCGAACCAGATCGAGGTCACCGTCGCCGTCGATGTCGCCGAGCGCCACGCCGCGCGTATTCTCGACCGGCGAAGACCATGCGGGCACGTCGGGGTAGATCGTCTCGGCGCGCGCGGGGAGCGCGAATGCGGCCGCTATGATCAGGACCACGGCGTAGGCGGCCGCCGGCCATGCCCCCACCCATGCTCGAAATAGCTTCACTTGCGGCTCGCAACCAGCCCGGCCAAGCCCGTCAATGTCATGTTGTCCGCAATCACATCGTGCGGCACAAGGGCATAAGTCCACGGCTTGCCCGCGGCATGGGTGGCGGCATGGTCGCTGGCACGCTGGCACCACTGGGTAGCGGCTTCACCTTTGGCAAGGACTTCGGGCGAGTCCAGTTCGTTGCGAGCCTTCACTTCGAGCATGAGGATGCCTGACTCGGTTTCGGCGACAAAGTCGGGCTGGTACTCCGGATGTTCTATACCGAGAGCGTAGTAAATCTGAAACTGCCCCTTGGCGGGACGAAACCACTTGATTGAGTCACGATCGAGGATCACGGCTAGTTTCCGCTCGGGATCGGAATCAAACTTCTGCGTGGCGTAGAGGCAACGCGAGAAGCCACCGAAGAGATATTTTGGCATGTTGCTCTTGTCAGCCGGCGAGCGGCGAAAGTCGAGGACTGGATCGCTGGCCGAAGTCGTGTAGGCGCTGGGCTTCAGTTCGCTGAACCCCTTGCTGATCTTGACCTCGTATCCGGCAGCTTCTTCCCAGTGGTGCGCCTGCATCTGTGCATGAATGAAGCGGGCGATGTCTCGCTGGTAGCACTGGAGAACGCGGCGCGTGTCGTCCGCTGGCAGGTACCGGTTCAGGTGCTCCACCGCCTGGCGAGCCAGATCGTAGAGAAGCTCAGAATGATCGTCGTAGGACACGTCGTCGAAGTCGACGAGGCCGCTCACAATGTAATCTTCGAGCCGAAGCTCTTCGATTCCACCTTTTCCTGCCGTGAGCACGTCCCGTTGCTCGGTGCGCAAGTGCTGAATCCACAGATCTTCAGACACCGCGGCATACCTGAGCGCCGCTAAATCGAGCGTGAAGGGGCGAAAACCTGATCGCACGACACCCGTGGGAACCACGACAATCCGCGGAATGTCGATGGTCTGTTGAACCACCGCCTCGGTGGTTCGGGCCACGACGGCGGCCACGTCAACCACTGGAGTCACGCCTTCCATTTCAAGTTGCGGCGGAAGGTACTGCCTCGCAACTTCGCGCGCGATCTCGGCTTGGACTTGGGGCTGCGCGAGACTCGCCACACCGGGGACAACTTCTGGCTGAAACTCGAACTTGCGGATTACTTCATACGCGAGCTGCGCGACTCTTTGCTCCTCGGGGTTAGAGAAAACTGGTGGCGTACTAGCACGCGCAGCTCCGACGCCTGGCGCGGAATTCGCCGCCAGCCCAAGACGCGCCGCCAGCATCGGCTCCGAGACGATCGTCACCAACTTCTTCTCGAGCTGCTCCCCATCCAGCACCACCTGCTGCAGGCGCACCACTGAGTCCGGGCGATTCGCCTCGTCGACGATGTCCTGGAACCGGTCGTGAGCGACGATGTTGAGCCGATCCACGGCGATGACGCCAGTGCGCTTGCCGTAAGGTAGCCGCAGGCCGCGTCCGATCGACTGTTCGATCAGAGTGCGCGCATTGGCAGCGCGTAGCGGGACGATTGTGTACAGATTCGTCACGTCCCAGCCTTCCTTCAGCATGTTCACGTGGATCACAATTTCGGTTGGCTCGTCCGCGTGCTCCACCTTGAGGAGCTTCTCGACCATCGCGTCCTCTTCGGCGCCGGTTCGGCTCGAGTCCACTTGAAGCACGCGTCCTGAGTAGCGGCCTTCGAAGAAATGATCGGACTCGATCAGCTTCATCAACTCGCCGGCATGTGTCGTGTCGCGGGCAATCACCAGCACGAAGGGTTTGACGACGTTGTTGCCGGTTTCTCGAGCATAGGTCTCCAACTCGACTTTGACGCTCTCGTGGAGCCGAACGCCGTCTTCGAGCTTGAGCCGTTCGATCTCCTCGGGAGACATGCCCGCCGGGTTGAAGTCCTTGCGCGTGACCACGGCGGGTTCCTTCACGAAACCATCGGTCATCGCCCGGCCGAGCGGGTAGTCGAGCACCACGTTCTTGAACGGCACCGGTCCCTTGTTCGACTCCACGAACGGCGTTGCCGTCAGCTCGAGGCCCATTACGGGCTTCAGTTCGTTGATCGCGCGCACGCCGGACGAGGCGCGATACCGGTGCGACTCGTCCATGATGAGCACGAGGTCGGGCAGTCCAGCCAGATAGTCGAAGTAGCTCTCGCCGATGTACTCCGAAAGCCGCTTGATGCGTGGGGCCTTGCCCCCGCGGACCTCTGAGTTGATCTTCGATATGTTGAAGATGTTCACCTTGCAGCGGATCAGTTCGTCGAACAGGGTGCCTGCGCGGCTCTCGTAGTTGTCGCCCGTGATGATCTCAGGCGCATCGGTCGCAAATTCCGCAATGCCTTTGAACACATACTTGGGAGTGTTCGGGGTGAAATCGGCGATCAATTTGTTGTAGATCGTGAGGTTGGGCGCTAGAACGAAGAAATTATTGTGTCCATGCGCCATGTGCAGGTAGCTGATGAAGGCACCCATCAACCGCGTCTTGCCGACTCCGGTTGCCAGAGCGAAACACACCGACGGGAACTCCCGCTCGAAGTCCGTGACGCTCGGGAACTCACTGCGGACCGCTGCCAGAGCGACCTCGATATCGGCGCCCTTCCTGGGCGGCACAATCTCGACGATGCGATCGAGTATCTCGAGGGACTGGCGCTGCGGGGGGCGCAGGCTCAGTCGCCCGGCAATCGTGTTGACGTGGCGATTCATCGAGGCTTCCGTCGGGGGACGGCTGCGCGACGCTTAGTGGCTGGCCTCACCACCAGGTCATGGAGTTCACGGCGGAGCTCCGCCTTCAGCTCGGCCTCTGTCGGGACGTGCAGCTTGTATCGGCTTGCGAAGATCTTGCGCTGTTGATCGACCCCGAGTGTGTAGCGCACGACCGCATCATTCTTGTCCGTGCAAAGGATCAAGCCAAGCGACGGTTGATCGCCGACAGTTCTTCGCTCCCGGTCGAAGTAATTGACGTAGAGCTGGAGCTGCCCGAGATCCTGGTGCGTGAGCTTTCCAACCTTTAGATCGATCAACACGAAGCACTTCAGGATCGTGTGATAGAAGACGAGATCGATGTAGAAGTGATCTCCATCGAGCGTGATCCGCTGTTGGCGCGCGACGAACGCGAAGCCCTTACCCAGCTCGAGCAGGAAGGCCTGCAGGTTCTGCAGTAGCGCCCGTTCGATGTCGGTTTCGACCAGCCGTGGGGACTCCGGTAGCCCCAGAAATTCGATTACCATCGGATCTTTGAAGACGTCCGCGGGTCCCTCAACTTCTTGCCCCTTGCGGGCGAGGCGCATCAGGCCAGCCTTGTCACGACTTCTGGCGAGACGCTCGAAGAGCAGGCTGTTGATCTGACGCTCCAGTTCGCGCCTTGTCCAATGATTCTGGACAGCTTCAGTTTCGTAGAACGCACGGGCGATCTCGGACTCGACCTGCATCAGTTGCCGGTACAGCGACCAGGACAGGTTCGGGTGAAGTCGGCCAGGGCTCCAGAATTGGTCACCCACTGCGTGACCAATTGCCGACGCGCGGGTCAGCTCATTTGTGATTGGCGCGCGCACGAGAGATCGGTCACCCGCTGGGTGACCGATTGCCTGCTGGAGAAGGTTTGGGTACCCAAGGAAGAACTGTCGAAACAGCTTCAAATTCGTCGCGCTGTACCCGGCGCCAAACTCCTTCTCGAGCCGCAACGACAGCTGTTGTATTATATATTGCTATACCTGTTTTATCGTTATATCTGTTATATTGTTATTATTATATTATTGTTATATTATTATAATATATTTTTATTATAATTGTTATATTGTTATATCTGTTATATTGTTATATCTGTTATATTGTTATATCTGTTATATTGCTGTGTAATTATGACTTTAGCCTTTTGTGTTATTTGTGATCTTCTATAGTAGAAAGAAAGGTCGAAGTTATGGGTGTATAAATAGCAGACAACAGCTGATCATCAGCTGATTTACTGTGCGAACAGCTGATTCACCAAACAAGCCTAGGTCTAACCATTTGTAACTGTTTTGAAAACAGCTGCTGACTTCGTAATGACCATCATAGCATAACCATTCGAATTTTTACCATGAGCGTTACAACCACGGGAATATTGTGAATTTCCGTGGTTTTATCGTGCATGGTAAAATATTCCAGTGATTATGCATATACGATAAATGCTCATGGCAAGCGTCAGATAATTTTGGGTGTTTTTGTAAAATTTCCATTTTGAGTGTTTTCGTCGACGATTTAATTAAAGAATCACCGCATAAAATAATGATAATAATTATTATTATTTATTAAAATAATGGAATGAAAGGGCATCTGCATTCAGTGTGTGCAATAAAAATATGCTTTTGTTAGGCTATAGCCTTTAGGCTATCAACTTTTAGATTTTTGCCTATCAAATTTTGATAAGAGAATAAAAAGATAATTATCTATATAAATCTATTATTGTTATAATATGCTACAGGATCTGTTTAACCCTTTAAGTCCCAACGTCGCAATCGGGAC
>JANLWX010000114.1:0-12073 GCA_031364845.1 Candidatus Eiseniibacteriota bacterium | reverse complement strand
CTCGCGAACGCGCTCGCAGCACTCGCCACCGTGCTGCCGCTCGAGCCCAGCACCGACGTGCTGCGCCGGGTGCTGCGCGAATACGGTGGGCTCGAACACCGACTGGAGCCCGTGGGCGAGCTGAACGGGGTGCGGTTCGTCAACGATTCCAAAGCTACAAATACGGATTCGCTGCGCGTCGCCCTGCAGAGCTTCACGGGCCCGCTGGTGCTGATCGCCGGCGGGCGCGACAAGGGCCAGGACTTCGGCACGCTGCGCGCGTCCGTGCAGCGCGCGGTCAAGACCGCGGTGCTGATCGGCGAGGGCGCGCCGCGAATCGCCGCGGCCTGGAACGGAACGTCGATCGTGTACGCGCCGACCCTGGCCGAGGCGGTGAACCTCGCCTTCGATGCCGCTCAGCCGGAGGGCACGGTGCTGCTCTCGCCCGGCTGCGCCTCGTTCGACATGTTCGACGACTACGAAGACCGCGGCCGCCGCTTCAAGGCCGAGGTCGCGCGCGTGATGAAAGAGGAGACCCTTGCATGAGCCGTGGTGACCGCTGGCTTCTGATCCTTCCGCTGATCCTGACCGCCGTCGGGCTCGTGATGGTGTACTCGTCGAGCGCCATCCTCGGCATCACGCGCTATCAGGACCCCGACCACTTCCTCACCAAGCAGTTGTTCCGCGTCGCGCTCGGGATCGCGGTGTTCACGATCGTGGCACTGAAGGCCGACCTTCGCTTTGTCGAACGCCATGCGCCGAAGTTCCTCGGCATCGCCGTGATCCTGCTCGTGTTCGTGGTCGTCGCCGGCCATGTCGCCGGCGGAGCGATGCGCTGGATCCGCCTCGGCACCATGACGCTCCAGCCGACCGATCTCGCGCGCATCGCGGCGGTCGTGTTCCTCGCGTGGTGGCTCAAGCGCCGGCCGCCGGCCGAACACGGGTTCCTGCGCGGACTGCTTCCTCCGCTCGCGATCGTCTGCGTGCTGGCCGGGCTCATCCTGCTGCAGCCGAACCTGAGCAGCGCGGGACTGCTGTTTGCGACCGGTTTCGTGCTGATCTTCCTGTCCGAGGCGCCATTGCTCCATCTCGCGGTGCCATTTGGAGCCGGATTGGCCGCGGTTGCCGTTGCGCTCCTCACACATCCCTATATGATGGGGCGTGTTCAAACGTTCATCGGGTTCGTGCTCACCGGAACCCTCGAGAGCCGGGGATCGGGCTGGCAGCTCGATCAGTCGCTGATCGCGATCGGCTCGGGCGGATGGTTCGGCCGGGGACTCGGGGCCGGACTGCAGAAGTATCTGTTTCTCCCCGAAGCACACACTGATTTCATTTTTTCCATCCTGGCCGAAGAGCTGGGTTTTCTGGGATCGACCGTGTTGTTGACATTGTTCTCCCTGCTCGTGTGGCGTGGCCTCAAGGTGACGGCGCGCACCGCGGATCCGTTCCACTTTCTGCTGGCGGCGGGGCTCACGATGCAGCTCGGGCTCTATGCGATCGTGAATCTCGCGGTCGCGACGGGGCTCGCGCCCACCACCGGGCTGCCATTGCCCTTCGTGTCGTACGGCGGCTCGGCGCTGCTCGCGAATCTCGCGGCCGCCGGCTTGCTGTATCGCATCAGCGTGGTGAACGAGACGGGAGCAGCGGTCGCGCACCAGCGCTGGTCGCGGGAGGCGGCATGAAGGTCTTGATTGCAGGCGGCGGAACCGGGGGACATGTGTTCCCGGGTATCGCCGTGGCGGAGGAGATGCGCCGGCTGCGTCCGGGTTCGGACGTGGTGTTCGTCGGCGGTAAACGCGGGCTCGAGGCGGTTGCCGTCCCCGAGGCCGGCTTTCGCGTGCGGTTCATCCTGAGCCGTGGATTCCCGCGGCGCATGTGGTGGAAGTGGCCGTGGGCCGCGTTCGTGAATTTGATGGGAATGCTGCAGGCGTTCGGCGTCGTGCTGTCGGAACGGCCCGACGTCGTGCTTGGCACCGGCGGTTACGCGAGCGTTTCGATTGCGATCGCCGCCTGGCTGCTCGGCAAGCCGCTGCTGCTGCAGGAGCAGAACAGCGTGCCCGGCCTCTCGAACCGGATCCTGTCTCGGATCGCGGACGAAGTGCATCTGTCGTTCGTCGAAGCGCGTTCCTACTTCACGCGCAAGGACCATCTCAAGGTCACCGGCAATCCGGTGCGCGCGCACATCCTGAGCGGCGATCGCGCGACCGCGATGCAGGAGTTCGGACTCTCGCCGGGCAAGCCGACCGTGTTCGTGTTCGGCGGCAGCCGCGGCGCCAAGCGCATCAACCAGTCCGCGGTCGAGGCGATGAAGCTCCTGAAGGATCGCGTCGACGTGCAGTTCATCCTGCAGACCGGCCGCGAGGACTACGAGTGGGCCAAGACCGAAGTCGATCGCGACGTGCTTCCGGCGCGCGTGATGCCGTTCCTGCGCCGCATCCACATGGCCTACGCGGCGGCCGATCTGGTCGTGTGCCGCTCCGGCGCGATGACGCTCGCCGAGATCGCGGTGTGCGGCACGCCCGCGATCCTGGTGCCGTATCCGTTCGCGGCGCACGACCATCAGGTCGTGAACGCGATGAACCTGGTCGACCGTGGCGCTGCCGCGATGATCCTCGACCGTGACCTCACGGGGGAGCGGCTCGCCAAGGAGATCGCGCACTGGCTCAGCGACCGTCAGGGGCTGTCGCGCATGTCGTCCAACGCCCGCACGTTCGCGCGCCCGGACGCCGCGGAGCGGCTGGTGAAGAGTCTCGAGCGCTGGTCGGTCGGCCGCAAGGCGGCGCGCGAGAGCGCGACCCAGGGCGGAGGACGCTGATGTACGGACGCACCCATCGGATCCACTTCATCGGTGTCGGCGGCAGCGGCATGTCGGGCATTGCCGAAGTGATGATCAACATGGGTTATCAGGTCTCGGGCAGCGACCTGCGCGCGACCGAGGTCACCGACCGCCTGATCCAGCGCGGGGGACGGGTGTTCATCGGACACGCGGCCACCAACGTCGAGGGCGCGCACGTGGTCGTGTTCTCGACCGCGGTCCAGGCGGACAACCCCGAGATGGTCGCGGCCACCGCGGCCGGCATCGCCATCATCCCGCGCGCCGAGATGCTGGCCGAGCTGATGCGCATGAAGTACGGCATCGCGGTCGGCGGCTCGCACGGCAAGACCACCACCACCTCGCTGATCGCGACCGTGATCGCGCGCGGCGGGCTCGATCCGACCATCGTCGTCGGCGGCCGCCTGCATGCGCTCGGGACCAATGCGCGGCTTGGTCACGGCGCGTTCCTGGTCGCGGAAGCGGACGAGAGCGACGGATCGTTCCTGCGCCTGGCACCCGCGGTCACGGTCGTGACCAACATCGACCGCGAGCACGTCGACTACTACGCCGATCTCGCCGCGACCCGTCAGGCGTTCGTGTACTTCGCGAACCGCGTTCCGTTCTACGGAGTGAGCGTGCTGTGCGTCGATGATCCGCAGGTGCGTGAGATCCTGCCGCTCGTGACCAAGCGCGTGCTGCTCTACGGCACGCGTCCCGAGGCCGACGTGCGCGCCGAGAACATCGAACTGCTGCCGAACGGCTCGCGGTTCACGGTGTTATCGAAGGGTGTGCGGATCGGCGACGTCGAGCTGCGGATTCCCGGACAGCACAATGTGCTGAACGCGCTCGCCGCGGTTGCCGTGGGGCTCGAAGTGGAGATCGGTTTCACGCACATCTGCGAAGCCCTGCTCGGGTTCACGGGCGTGGGGCGGCGCTTCGAAATGCGCGGCGAGGCCTCAGGTGTCCATGTGGTCGACGACTACGGGCACCATCCGACCGAAGTGCTCGCCACGCTTGCCGCCGCGCGCGGCCGCGGCGGGCGCGTGCTCGTGCTGTTCCAGCCTCACCGTTACTCGCGTACCGCAGCACTCGCGCCGGAGTTCGCCCTGGCGTTCCGCGACGCCGACCACGTGTGGGTGCTCGACATCTATCCCTCGGGCGAAGCACCGATCGAAGGTGTGAGCGCGCGCGTGCTGGTCGAGCGCGCGCACGCGGCGGGCCAGCGCCAGGTCGAGTATGCGCCGCACGGACACGCCGCGGCCGAAGCCGCCGCACTCGCGGCTCGCCCCGGAGACACGGTGCTCACGCTCGGAGCCGGAGACGTGTGGAAGCTCGCGGATCAGGTGCTTTCGGAATTGCGGCGCGTCGCCGTGGGGGGAGAGATCTGATGGGCCTCTATCAGGGACGCGCGCTGCGGTCGGAGTCGCCGCGCCCGCGGGCGACCCGCGGACGGCGCTTCATGCGCATCCTCAAAGTGCTCGGCGTGCTCGCGGTGCTCGCGGGCATTGCGCACCTGCCGTGGAGTACCTGGCGCAAGCGCTTCGCGGTGATCTCGGACGTGCGCGTGTCCGGCGCCGAATACCTCGACACCGGGCGCATCGCAAAGCTCGCGGGCATCGCGCGTGGCGGCGATCTGTTCTCACTCGACGTCGAGCGCGCGCGCCAGGAACTGCTGCTCCACGCCCGCATTGCCGAGGCGCAGGTGAAACGCAGCGGCTTGCGTGGCGTCGCGATCCGCATCACCGAACGCCGTCCGGTGCTGCTCGTGCACCACGGTGTTCCGTGGGAGCTGGATTCCGCCGGTGTGCTGCTCGCGCCGTTCACCGCCGGCGCCGTCGCCGACGTGCCGCTGCTGACGGGGCCGGATTTCGAATCGTATCCCGAGGGCGCCCTGCTGCGGACCGTTGATGTGCGGCGCGGTCTCGACTGGGTGCGCGCGCTCTCGCAGCGCGAAATCCAGCTCGGCGGCCGCGTGTCCGAGATCGATGTCTCGGACGAGCGCGCGACGACGTTGGTCCTGATGACCGGCACGCGGGTGATCAGCCCCGCGTGGCCGCCGGATGTTCGCCGGCTTTCCGCCCTGCGCGTGGCGCTCGTCGATCTCGACCAGCGGGGCATCGCGGCGCGTGAAGTCGATCTCAGATTCGAAGACCAGGTGATCGTGAGGCCCGTCGAGACCTCCAGCACCGACGCGGCGGCGGTCGCGAGCACCATCTGATCCGAAGGGAGTTGGACCATGGGGCAGAGTTCCCGGACATTCACAGGACTCGACATCGGCACGACGAAGATCTCGTGCATCATCGCGGACATGAGCAACTCCGGCGAACTGCGTGTGGTCGGAATCGGCAACGCGCCGAGTGAAGGCCTGCGCCGCGGCGTGGTCGTGGATCTCGAGAAGACGGTCGGCAGCATCCAGCGCGCGGTCGACGAGGCCCAGCGCATGGCGGGAATGCCGGTCAAGGGCGTCTATGCCGGCATCGCCGGCGATCACATCCGCAGCATCAACAGCCGCGGCGTGATCGCAGTCTCGCGCAAGGACAACGAGATCGGTCCCGCCGACGTCGACCGCGTGGTCGAGGCGGCGAAGGCGGTCGCGATCCCGATGGACCGTGAAATCATCCACGTGATCCCGCAGGAATTCATCGTCGACGACCAGAACGGCATCAAGGATCCGGTCGGGATGAGCGGCGTGCGGCTCGAGGCCGAAGTGCACATCATCACGGGCGCGGTGACGTCGGCGAAGAACATCTGCCGCTCGATCCAGCGGGCCGGGCTCAAGGTCTACGACCTCGTGCTCGAGCCGCTCGCTTCGAGCCATGCGGTGCTCGCCGCGGACGAGCGCGATCTCGGCGTGGTGCTGCTCGACATCGGCGGCGGCACCACCGACGTCGCGGTGTTCTTCGAGGGTTCGATCCGCCACACGGCGATCATTCCGTTCGGCGGCGCCAACGTCACGAACGACATCGCCATCGGACTGCGCACGCCGATCGACAAGGCGGAGCAGATCAAGATCCAGCACGGCTGCGCGCTCGCCTCGCTGGTGCCGGCCGAGGACCGCATCGCGGTGTCGGGAGTCGGCGGCCGCGCCGACCGCGAGATCTCGCGGCATGTGCTGGCTTCGATGATCGAGCCGCGCATGGAGGAGATCTTCGCGATCGCGAACAAGGAAGTGAAGAAGAACCACTTCGCCAATCTGCTCGGCGGCGGAGTCGTGCTCACCGGCGGCACGTCGCTCATGGCCGGGGTCTCGGAGCTGGCGGAACAGGTGTTCGAGATGCCGGTGCGGCTCGGGGTGCCGAGCGGGCTCGGTGGTCTCGCGGCGAACGTTCAGGATCCGCGGTTTGCGACCGGCGTCGGCCTCGTGCTGCACGCCGCACTGCAGGAGACGAGGGAAGCGAGCGGCAAGGAACGCGTCACGGTGTCCGGGAAGAAGCGGCCCGATCTGCGTCAATGGTTCATGAATTTGCTGTACCACTAAAGGGGACGCGGAAGTCCGCGTCGCCGGGGCGTCCGGTGACCGGAATTCCGGGATGAGCACAGGGAGTCGTGCCATGGCTTTCGAATTGGAAATCGACAGCACCGTATCGGCGAAGCTGAAGGTCATCGGCTGCGGAGGAGCAGGCGGCAACGCCATCAACCGCATGATCGGTGCCGGACTGCGCGGCGTGGATTTCATCGTCGCGAACACGGACATCCAGGCGCTGAATCAGTCGCTCGCGCCCACGCGCGTGCAGATCGGCATCACCACGACGCGCGGCCTCGGCTCGGGCGGCGACCCCTCGCAGGGCCGGCGGTCGGCTGAAGAAGATGAGCAGATCATCGCCGACGCGCTCGCGGACAGCGATATGGTGTTCATCACCGCCGGCATGGGCGGCGGCACCGGCACCGGTGCGGCACCCGTGGTCGCGCGCGTCGCGAAGCGCTCGGGCGCGCTCACCGTCGCGGTCGTGACGAAGCCGTTTCCGTTCGAAGGCCGTCGCCGCTTGCGTCAGGCCGACGAGGGATTGGCGGAGCTGCGCGCCGAAGTCGACACGCTGATCGTGATCCCGAACGAGCGCCTGCTCGCGGTCGTCGACAAGGGAACGTCGCTCACCGATGCGTTCGGCGTGTGCGACGAAGTGCTGCTCAAGGCGACCAAGGGTATCTCGGATCTCGTCACCGTTCCGGGGCTCGTCAATCTCGACTTCGCCGACGTGAAAGCCGTGATGTCGAATCGCGGCAACGCGCTCATGGGAACCGGCCGCGCAACCGGACCCAATCGCGCCGTGGAAGCGGCACAGATGGCCGTGTCGAGCCCGCTGCTCGAGGACGTCTCGATCTCGGGCGCCGAGGGCGTGCTGGTCAACATCACCGGCGGCCGCGATCTCACGCTGCACGAGGTCAACGAAGCCGCGAGCGTCGTGGTCGGGGCGGCGGGCGAGGAAGCGAACGTGATCTTCGGCGCGGTCATCGAT
This sequence comes from Candidatus Eiseniibacteriota bacterium, assembly GCA_031364845.1. Lineage (GTDB taxonomy): Bacteria > Eisenbacteria > RBG-16-71-46 > RBG-16-71-46 > RBG-16-71-46 > JANLWX01. The sequence goes on along the minus strand of JANLWX010000114.1, from coordinate 4,825 downwards.
CCGAACATGGATGGCGAGATCCAGATCACGGTCGTCGCCACCGGCTTCGGCCAGCGTGAGCCGCGCATGCGGATTGTCGAGAAGGCGCAGGCGCCGCGCGAGAGCACCGGCCCGAGCTGGGACGAGATGGACAAGCGTCCGGCGTGGGACCGGAATCCGAAGAGCCCGGCCAGCCACTGGGTGCGCGGCGAGCAGCAGAGCGGATCGCTCGAAGTTCCCGCGTTCCTCAGGAAGCAGATGGACTGACCTCCGAAGCGGGAGCCGCTCCTCCAGGGGCGGTTCCCGGACGGCTTCGTTGCTCGCTCCACGAAGCCGCCCGTCGCGCGATACCGGCTTAGGGATCGCGCGAAGCTTCGCTGTCCGGCACGTCCATGTCCGCATTCGGAAAGGATTCCGCGCGGTCACTGCTGGAACGCGGCGAGCTGCTGCTGGGGCTCGCCGAGTTCGAGGCGGCGGCCGATTGCTTCGAGCGCGCAGCAGCAGCGCCCGCGACCGAGGCCGTGCGCGAGCGTGCCCGGCGGCGTGAGCTGGTGGCGCGCGCCGATCACGCGTATCAGCACCTGTGCGCACAGCGGTTTCCGCTCGCCGCGCGGACCGTCGATCGAGCGCTCGCGCTCGATCCGGATCGTCCCGAATTGCTGTGGATGCGCGCGCGTCTTGCCGAACGCTCGGGGCGCATCGAGGATGCGCTCGACGATCTCGACCGGCTCGACGAGCTGCAACGGCGCGGGGTCGCGACCCGCGTGCTCGATGCTTCGTGCCGCGCGCAACTCGACGACGGCGCGGGTTTCGAAGTGGCGATGACGCACGCGGCCGAGATGGCGGCCGAGCATCCGTGCGGAATCGTCACCGGACGCATGAGCGCGGGCCTCGATCCGCGCGACGCATGTCCCGATCCGATCGATGCGGTCGCGCGCATGCGGCGCGCCGTTTCGTCACGGCCCGCGGACCCGTCACGCCGTGCGGTGCTCGCCGAACTGCTGCTCGACGAAGGCTGGGTGGAGGAAGCCGAGCTCCATCTCGCCGTCGCGCGCAGCATCGCACCCGACGACGCCACGGGTGCGCTGCTGCCGGGCCGGGCATGTCTCGAACGCCGTGACGTGCCGGGCGCGCTCGAGTGTTTCGCGCGGGCGGCGAAGAACCTCGCACGCTATCCCGACCTGTGGCTGTGGACCGGGCTCGCGCACCTGTGCGGTCGCGGGATTCCCGAGGCGATCGCCTCGTTCGCGCGCGCGCTCGATCTCAACCGGCGCTACGCCGCCGCGTGGCAGGCGATGACCGTGGCCCGTTTCGTCGCAGGAGACTCTTCGGGGTCCGCCCTGGCCGCGCGTCAGGTCAGCCTGCGGCATCGCGAGCGGCCCGCGTATCCCGGCGGATTCTACCGGGCGCTGGCGGAGGATCCGGACGATGCGGCCATGCGGCAGTTGCGCCGCGCCGCCGCACTGCATCAGGACTATCCCGATCTCGCCGAGGCATTGCACGTCGGTCTCAGCGCGCGCCGCCGCAGAAACACGAACGGCGCGCTCGCAGAGCGCGCCGCCGTCGAAGCCGGAGTGTGAGGTTCAGCTCGCGGGGGTGAGTCGCCCCTGTCCGCGTGCGGCCTTCTCCACCTTGTTGCCGCGGATGCAGCGGGTGCAGACGTAGATCGACTTCACCTGACCCTCGACCTTCGCGCGCACGCGCTGGAGGTTCGGGTTCCACACACGCTTGGTGATGTTGTTCGCGTGACTCACGCTGTTGCCGAACATCTTGCCCCTCTTGCAGACTTCGCAGCGCTGAGCCACGTGAACCTCCTCGGAAATAACGGCCGGCATGAGGCCGGCACCTGGCGTTCTCTGGGATGGACCGGCCCCGCGACGCGGAGAATCCGGATCCGAAAATGGCCCGGTACAGTAGCAGGGAGCAGGGGCCGGATGCAACGCCGGCGCCCGGATCGGTTACGATGGCCTCGATTTTCCGCCATTCCGCCGAGGACTCCCCTTGACCGCACCCGTGGCACCGTCCACCCGCAAGGCCCCGCCGCTCGCCCCCGACGCCCGGATCCAGTTCGTGCCGGGCGTGGGGCCGCAGCGCGCCCAGGCGTTCGAGCGGCTCGGCATCTACACGCTCGAGGATCTGCTGCGCCACTACCCGCGCACCTACCTCGACGCGCGGACCTTCGTGCGCATCAAGGACTTGCGACCGGGCCGCCTGGTCACCGTTTCTGGCGCCATCCAGCGCTCGAATCCACTGCGGACCCGCGGCGGGCGCGCCGACTTCTCGGCCACGGTCACCGACGGGACCGGGGTGCTGGGCTGCTACTTCTTCGGGCAGTCGTTCCTGGCGCGGACCTTGAAGCCCGGCGTGCGCGTGGTCGTGAGCGGCGTGGTCGAGGGGCTCGACCGGCAGATGCAGAATCCGATGTTCGACGTCGTCGAGGACGATCTCGAACAGCTCATGCACGCGGGCCGGCTGGTGCCGGTGCACGCGCTCACGCGCGGACTCACCGCGCGCGGACTGCGCACCGTGGTGCGCGCCGCACTCGAGTGCGCGGGCGCGATGGAGGACGCGGTGCCGGACACGGTCGCGGCCGCACGCGGGCTCGTGCCGCTGGATGCCGCGCTGCGCGCGATCCACTTTCCCGAGAGCGACGCGGCACTCGCCGAAGCGCGCCGCCGGCTCGCGTTCGAGGAGTTGTTCCTGCTGCAGACCGTGCTCGAGCTGCGGCGGCGCATGCTGAACGAAGCCGGCCGCGGACTCTCGACCGCGGGGCCGGGTGAGCTCGCGCGGCGCGCCGAGGCGGCGCTGCCGTTCGCGCTCACGCCGGATCAGGTCGAGGCGGGCAAGGAGATCGCCGCCGACCTCGCGCGGCCGCGGCCGATGCAGCGGTTGCTGCTCGGCGACGTCGGCAGCGGCAAGACGGTGGTCGCCTGGCTCGCGGCGCTGCACGTGATCGAAGCCGGGCATCAGGTCGCCTTCATGGCGCCGACCGAGATTCTCGCGCGCCAGCACGCGGCCACGCTCACGGCACTTGCGGCCACCGTCGACGTGCCGGTCGCGGTGCTGACCGGTTCGACGCCAGCCGACGAGCGCCGCCGCCTGGCGGCCGCGCTCGAATCGGGAACGCCGATGCTCGCGGTCGGCACCCACGCGCTGCTCGAGGAGAAGGTGAAGATCCCGCAGCTCGCGCTCGCGATCGTCGATGAGCAGCACCGCTTCGGCGTGCGTCAGCGCGCGCTGCTGGCGAAGAAGACCGTGCTGCCCGACGTGCTGGTGCTGACCGCCACGCCGATTCCGCGCACGCTGATGCTCGCGAGCTACGGAGATCTCGACGTGAGCCGGTTGCGCGCGCGGCCGGCCGGCCGCGGCCGCATGGTGACGCGCATCGCGCCCGAGGAGAAGTTTCCGCAGATCGTGGAGTTCATGGCGCGTGAACTCGCCGCGGGCCGCCAGGCGTTCGTCGTCGTCCCGCTGATCGAGGAAGGCGAGGGCCAAGCCGCCCTCAGCACGTCGATCCGCGGCCATCGCGCGGCCGAGGCCGAGTTTCGCCAGCTCTCGGAGCATCCGCTGCTGCGCGCGTTCCGGATCGGACTGCTGCATGGACGGCTCAAGCCCGCCGACAAGCAGCGCGTGATGGAGGAGTTCGCAGCGGGCGAGGTGCACGTGCTGGTGGCCACGACCGTCGTGGAAGTCGGCATCGACGTGCCGAACGCGACGGTGATGATGATCGAGAACGCCGAGCGCTTCGGCCTCACGCAGCTGCACCAGCTCCGAGGGCGCGTGGGGCGCGGTGCCCATCGATCGGTGTGCGTGCTGATCCCGGGACCCGGCGCCACGCCCGAAGCTCGCGAGCGGCTCGAGGTGCTGACGCGCACCGAGGACGGATTCGAGATCGCCGAGGCCGATCTCGCGCTGCGCGGTCCGGGTGAACTGTGGGGCGTGCGCCAGAGCGGATTGCCGCGGCTCAAGATCGCGGACCTCGCGCGCGATGCCGCGCTGCTCGATGAGGCGCGCGATGCGGCGCGCGACATCGTCGCCGCCGATGCATGGCTCGGCCGCGACGAGCACGCGGTCTTGAAGGAACGCCTGTTGCGCGACTATCGTGAGGCGCTCGAACTGGCACTCGGAGGATGACGAAGGAGTCTGCGTGGCCGCGACAGGACTGACGACGACGATCGAAGTCGCATGCCCGCACTGTGCGACACCGTGGGCGCTGCCGCGCGCGCGGATCGGGCCGGGCGGAGCGCTGGTGCACTGCGCGCGCTGCGAAGGCTCGTTCGAATGGCGCCTCGCGCGCGCCGCGGTGGGATCGGGGAGGCCGCATTCAGGTGATGCGACCGGCGCGCGCGAACATGAGCCACTGTTTCATCACGCCGCCCCGCCACCGGATGAACGCGTGAATCCACGACCCGCTGCCTTCGTGACGCCGGACGATGAGACCGTCGCGACGGTGGACACCTGGTCACTCAGCGATCTCGACACGTGGCTCGAGGACGCCGTGCCCGCGCCGCTTCCGGCAAATGCGGTTGCCGAGCTCGACCCCTCGGATGTCACGCCGGATCTCGTGGCGCGTCTCGCGGTCGAGGAGCTGGTCAGCGCGCGCGCCGAGGAATTGCTCGGCGCCTACGATCGAGGAGTGCTGTTCGCGGAGTTCGGTCCGGCGCTGACCGAAGCGTGGTCGCAGTGCCGTGCGCGGCTCGGACCCGAGAGCGATCCAACCGTGTTCCGAGCCGCTTTGATGGCGCGGCTGGGCATCGATCTGCCGCAATGGGTGAACCGCGGGTAGCAGGCTTCTGCAATGCCGGCGCGAGCGGCAACCGCTCCGCGCCGCCCGCTGCGCGCGACT
>JANLWX010000229.1:0-29079 GCA_031364845.1 Candidatus Eiseniibacteriota bacterium | reverse complement strand
GCCTCCAGTAATACCTCTCGCATCTTCATCGCTCGCTCCTTGGCGGTGGGTGAATAGGCCTGCATCAGCTCCTCCTGGGTGGGAGAAGCCGCCGGTCTATCACCCCCGCCGCTGAGCGGTCACATCATGTGCTCTCTACAGTTCACCACCTTACGGTTGAGCCGGCTCCGCCGCGCGCCTAGACTGCGGATCCTCGCAGGCGGATGTCCCCGAACACGGAGGATGCTCATGTTCCAGCGGCTGGCCTTGATCGCTCTGATTCCGCTCGTGCTCGGTGCCGCAGGGCCCTGTTCCGAGGACGACTCCGTTCCTGCCTCCGGCATTCCCGGCGCGATCGAGGGCGAAGGAACGATCCATCAAGGGGTGGGGCCGGAGTGTCCGCAGACCTGGCACATCGCCACCAAGGACGGCCGGACGCTGTGGCCGATCGAGGACCCGGCATTTCAGGTCGAGGGCCTGCGCGTGGTGTTCGTCGCGCGCGAGAATCACGACCGATCGAGCATCTGCATGGCGGGAACCATCGTGGACGTGATCTCGATCCGGAAACGCTGACTCGAGCCGACGAAGCTGGCCGTCGATTCTCGTCCGCGAGAACCCGTGACTACCAGCGCGCCGCGTGACCTCGGGTATCGACGTGGACGAACGGTCCATGCGAATCCGACGCGCCATACGCGGACAGACCGCCCGCCTGCGTTTCCGATTCGCGATCCAATTGTGCCGCCCACGCGCTCAGAACCACGGCGTCCGACTTGGTCTGCCGGCCGTCACCGTTCAGATCGTCCATCCGCCCATCGGCCGGGTTCTCGTCGACGAAGATGTCGGCGGCGTCGCCGTAGTGGTGGCGGCTGAAACTCGTCGTGTTCCCGATCTGCCGGTTGTAGATCGGCGTGCGATACGCGCTCATCAACTGAAACGTGCTGGCTTCGACTCCATGGTCATGCGCGGTCGCGAGCAGCCGTTCGAGCTTGACGATCAACGCCGGCTGCAGCACGACGTACTTGGGATAGGACTCGCCGCTCTTGCACAGGAACTGCTTGAGGCGAAAGTGCGGCGCGACGCGGGTCGTGTCGTTGGCGGCCGTCACTTCGACGAATCCGCGCGGCCGGTCATATGCCTCACCCTGGCGGGCGGACGGCTTCGGATAGCTTCCGATCGAGTAACCGCCGAGCCGGCCGTTCTTCATTTCGGAATAGGGAACCATGACGAACACGTTGAGCGTGACCGATTCCGCTCCGCCTCGAGTGACGCGCAGAGGATAGACGCCGCTCTCAGATGGCGCCCGCCACTCCCAATGATTGCGCCCGGACGATGCGAGCGTCCCCGCATCCGCCTGCACCGCGAATCCCGAGTCGAGACTCGTCACAGCAATGGGTAGTGACTCGCCCGGGAGCACGAAGGCCGCCATCACGTTGAACGGAATCGATTCGCCGCCGACCCGGAGGTCGAACGACGCGAGATCGGAGGCGGCGGCGGTGGTTGCGAGCGAAGCGGCGTGAACGTCGGTGACGAACAGCGAGGAGGTGATCGGAGCGGCAGGGAAGTGAAACAGGAGAGAAACCGTCCACAGCATGTTCCACATGATTGGCGTTCCCTCTGGGTTCAGGAATTGACCCGACGCTTTCAGGTGCGTCTCGGTCGATGCGGCCTGAACTCATTCACAGCGGTGTTGCCGGCGCGCCCCAGGGCTCGATCCAGTACCCGATCGAGTTCATAGACGTCGTCTCGGAAGTGCACCTCGTTCTGCTCGCCGACCCAGGCGGTCCAATACACGATGTGAACCGGGATCGGGTTCGGAAGCTTGACGCTGGAATCACGACTCGCCGCCAGACCCGCGAGGATTTCGGCGTGATCGCCGTCCGTCCTGCCATGGAGCAGGTATTCCGCGAGTTCGATCGGCTTTTCGACACGAACGCATCCGTGACTGAAGTCTCGTTCCTGGGCGTTGAACAGATGTTCGGCCGATGTGTCGTGAAGATAAACGTCGAACTGATTAGGACACATGAACTTCACACGGCCGAGCGGGTTTTCGGCTCCCGGGTCCTGACGCAATGAATATTTGAACTCGTCCTTCGAGAGCGAACCCCAGTTCACGTCGTTCGGATCGACTTCCTTCGCGTCGTCCGCGGGTCCGTCGAATACACGGATGGAGTGCTCTTTCAGGTAATCCCGATTCTCCTGAACCAGCGGAAGCATCTCGTTGGCGGCGATGTTTTGCGTGATGTTCCACGACGGGTTCAGCACGAGATACGTGATCTCGTCACTGAAGATCGGCGTCTTCGTGAACTGCTTGCCCACGACCACGCGCATTGCGAGCACCGGATGTTTGTTGTCCACCACCTGGAGCGTGAAGTCGGGGATGTTCACCATTACGTACCGCCCTTCGATCGGCTGCCGCCGCCAGCGGGCGCGCTCCATGTTGAGTTCGATCTGGTGAATCCGCCGCTCGACCGGAACATTCAGCGACGCCAACTCCGCGGCCCCGACCACTCCGTTCGGCCCGAGGCCGTGACGCTGCTGAAACCGGCGCACGGCGGCTTCGGTCGCGGGATCGAACGCTCCGCTTCCCGCGGAGCCGAGATCTCCCGTCACGGCGAGCCGGGCCTGAAGTGTCTTCACCCGATCGCCGCGCTGTCCGCGCTTGAGTGGCGCGCCCGCGGGAACCTGAGGCCAGCCTCCCTCGGCGGCGATCTCGTGATAGCGCTTCAGAGCGTCGCGTAGCCGCCGGTAGCGGTCGTCGTCCGGGGCGAGGTCTTCCAACAGCGCATCGCGCACGCGGTGCCCCTCGAGCGCTTTGTTGAGGATCGACACGAGATCGACCGCGGGCCGCTCCACGTGCCAGTCGGCGGGAATCTGCTTCGGGTTCACCTGACCCAGGGCGAGATGAGCCGCGAGGCCGAGGAACGTCCGCGTCAGACGCAGGTCCAGCGCGGCGAGCCGGCCCGCATCGGAGGCAGGTCCCATCATTCCGGCCTCGACGTCCTTGACCGCGATCCGAATGCTGTCGGCAGCGTAGTTCGCGGGATCGAGACCCTGTTCCGGCGTGGCGGCTATCGCCTCCATCAATTGCTTCGCATCATCGGTCGCCCCGCGCGAAGTGACCCACGCCGGAACGAACTTGCGACCTCGGTAGAACGCTCGCGCCAGCGGCTGGAGGTCATCGATGTCGACGGTCGGGCGGCGGAACAGACGCACGCCCTGATCGAGTTGCTTCTTGAGTGAGGCGCTGATCGCCTGATCGGACTTCCCCGATCCGGCGCACCCGGCCGCTGCGATTGCGATCCCTGCAAGTCCTATCCAAGCGAGCCATCCTGCGCGCTTCATCATGGTCATGGGTCCGGTGTTTGGGGGATGGGGAGGTGTTTCGCGAGAGTCCGGTTGGATGCATGCCGGTCTGCTCCGCGAAGCGGGGAGAAGACAAGCCTGAGTCAAGAGTGCGCCTCACACTAGTCCTATCAGGCTCGAGGCGTGTCACCCATTCGCAACCCGGCACCCAATCCGTCACAATCTCCGGGAATTCCGCAAGAAAGACTCGCCCGGATTCCGCAACCTGCCGAATACCGGAGGGTATGAATCATCGACCATTCGACACCAGGCCCGTGCGGAACCGAGCTGAGACACCCCTGAACGCGGGGACCACGTGAAGCTGCACGTCTGCGCCGTCATCGGTGCGGTGATGTTGGGGTCGGCCGGGGCATCCCAGGCCGCCGACCAAGTCCATTGGACCATCATGGGGCCGACGTCGGTCACCTTCGACTGGCGGGGTGCGGAAACCACGCTCAGCTACGGGCTGACTCCGGCGTTCGGTTCGACCGTCACGGCGGTCACGCCGTCGCCGGTGCCGTGGTCGTCTTCGGGACCGTTTCGCGAGGCGCGGATCACCGGCCTGCTCCCGGACACGCTCTACCACTACGCCATCGGCTCCGGAGCCCGGCACACGTTTCGAACCCCGCGGCGCCCGGGAACCTCGGACTTCGTCGTCATGGCGGAAGCCGACGTCGGGAGCACGGAGGAATTGTTCCGGGTCGCTGTGGTCCAGCAGCAGATCGCCGACCAGCGCCCGCACTTCACGCTCGTGCCGGGCGACCTCGCGTACGGCAATTCCCACGGCCAGGCCGCGGTCGACAACCATTTCAACGACGTCATGGTGTGGTCGCAGGACGCCGCGTACATGCCCGCGTGGGGCAATCACGAATACGAAACCAGCGACTACGTCGACGACCTGAGGAACTACAAAGGCCGGTTCGACCTGCCGAACCCGCGCACATCGCCCGGATCGCCGGCCGTGAGTTGCTGCGGCGAAGACTGGTACTGGTTCGACTACGGCAACGTGCGCTTCATCGCCTATCCCGAGCCGTGGCCCGGCGCGTGGGCGGACTGGCTCCCGCGGGCGGACGCGATCATGGATTCCGCGCAGGCAGATCCGCTGATCACCTTCATCGTGACGTTCGGCCATCGCCCGGCGTATTCCTCCGCCCATCATCCCGGCTCCACGACACTCAAGAACTATCTTGGACAACTCGGGGCGTCACATAGCAAGTACCGTCTCAACATCAACGGTCATAGTCACAACTACGAGCGCACCTATCCCCAGGACGGCGTGGTCCACATCACCGCCGGCGGAGGCGGAGCGCACCTCGAGGACGATCCGTCCAACGGATGTCTCTATCGCAGCGGCTGCCCGCCGCCTGCCTATTCGGCGTTCCGGGCGATGCGGCACGGGCCGGTGAAGCTGTCGTTCAGCGCCGATGCCATCAAGATCGAAGCGATCTGCGGACCACCCGGCGACCAGGGATCGAATCCGAACGACATCGACTGCACGCCGGGAACGGTGATGGACACCGAGATCATCAGTGTGACCACTCCGAGCGGCGACATCGACACGCCCGCCGGCGACACGGCCATCAATCCCGGAGAGTCGGTGTCCTTCACGTCGACCGGTTTCCATCCGCTCGGCCTTCCGCTCACGTACCACTGGGACTTCGGTGGGGGCGCGCCGAATTCATCGCTCGAAGATCCGGGCGCCGTCGTATTCCCGACCACGGGGCTCTACCAGGTGAAGCTCACGGTCTCGGACGCAGCCGGGCGTACGGATCCCACGCCGGACGTGCGGGAGATTGCAGTCGGCAACGTCAATCACCCGCCCAACGGGATCATCACCACGCCGGCCGGGGACGTGACCATTACGCAGGGCCAGAGTATTCAGTTCACGGGATCCGCCACGGACGCCGATGGCGACCTGCCGGCCACCTACGCGTGGCACTTCGACGAGGGCGCGCCGGGTTCGAACGATCAGAATCCTGGAGCGATCGTCTTCGAACAGCAGGGCACCTATGAAGTGCAACTCGTCGTCACCGACAGCCGCGGCCTCGCCGATCCCACGCCGGCCAACATCGAGGTGATCGTCGGCCCGTCGGCCAACGAAGCGCCGGTGGGTCTGATCCAGTCACCCACTCAGAATGTGACGATCAACCGCGGGCAGACCGTCAACTTCCAGGGATTCGCGGCGGATCCCGACGGAAATGTCCCGCTCAGCTATCTGTGGGATTTCGATACGGCTGCCACCAGCGCAACGGTGGAGGACCCGGGCCCGGTGCCGTTCAACTTCTCCGGAACTTATGTCGTTCGCTTCTTCGTCCAGGATGCGCTCGGCCGTTTCAACAGCACTCCGCCTTCGCGCACCATCACCGTGCTCAGTCCTCCCAACTCGAGACCGGTCGCCCATCTCGCGGTCACGCCCAAGACCGGCAACGCTCCGCTTCACGTGACCGCCGATGGCGGAACCTCTCTCGATCCCGACGGTCCGATCGAGTTCTACCGATTCGAATTCGGAGACGGCTCGATCGCGGGACCCGGTCCCGCTTCGAGCGCCAACCACGTCTATGGCCCGGGCCACTGGACTCTCGAGCTGAAGGTCACCGACCCCGCGGGTGCGATCGACTCGTCCTCGGTCGAGGTGATCGTCGCGAACAATTCGGGTATCAATCTCGCGACCAATGGATCGGTCGAGACGGCCCTCACCGGCTGGGCAGGATATGGAGGAGGGACGATCCAACGCGTGACCGGAGGCTTCGACGGCACGTACGCCATCCGGGCCGACGGTCCCGCCACGACGGCGACGTTCGGCGCGAACGACAGTCCAAATTGGATCGGGACCATTTCCGCGGGCCAGGTCGGGAGGCCCTACCGGTACGGGTCCTGGATTCGCGCGGCGTCCGGCACGGGACAGGCGCGGCTCCAGATTCGTGAGTTCAACAACGGTGTGAAGATCGGAGCTACGACGTTCTCGCCGATCGTTCCGCTGTCGGCGACCTGGCAGCTCGCCGAGGTACATCACCTCGCGCAGATGGCGGGATCGACGCTCGACTTCCAGGTCCTCGTCTATCCCGACGCGCCATCGCAGTCGGTGCTGATCGACAACATCTCGATCCGTGCGATCGACCCGACCACCGACGTGTCGGGGCCGGGGGCCAACGGGTTCGGCGTTCAAGTGACGCCGAACCCGCTGCGCGTCTCCGCGTCGATCCGCTTCGTGCAGCCGGAGGCCGGTTTCGCGCGGGTTCAGATCCTGGACCTGACCGGACGCGTGGTCCGCAGCCTTTACGACCGGCCCGAGACCCCGGCCGGCGACCACAGCGTCGTATTCGACGGGCGCGGCGAGTCGGAACGGAAGCTGCCGTCGGGCGTCTACTTCTGCCGCGTGGCCACTGCCGGCGGGACCGCCACACGAAGGTTTGCGATCGTCCGGTGATTTCCCGCCTCACCGGCCAGCGTTGAGCCATGCCGGCGGCCCGGATCTGTCCACCCGGGCCTGCCCTGGCGCCCGCCGGTGGTCCCAAGTGCTGATGCCGCAGGCGATGGCATCTCGCATCAGATGGGTCCGCCTTTTGCACTGTGCGGACCGCTAGCCCGGCTCCTCCTGAGGAGCACAGACCCCACCCCGAGCTGAACCGGCGGTCCGATCTCACCGATCGACCGGCGAGTCATGAGGAGCATGAATGAGCCCCATTTTTGGAAAAGGCTCCAAGGATCGCGAACTCGCCGAGGACATGCAGGCGGTGCTGAACCAGATGCAGGACGAGCGCAATCGCAATGAGGCGCTCCTCGAGAAGATTCAGAGTGCGACCGAGCGTCTGCAGCACCTCGGCGACCCGATCGCGCGCGCGAGCGAGGACGTCGACGCGGTCACGGGCCGTCTCGAGCAGCTGGAACAGCGCTTCACCGCACTCACGCAGGCATCGGAGCAGATCGAGGCGCTCGATGAGCGCGCGCGGAATCTCGTCCTGAGCCAGCAGCAGGCCGAGTCCCAGATCACGAACTCGCTCGAGAATGCGCAGCAGATCCGATCGGTGTTCGAGGACCTGAGCCAAAAGGTCGACATCGCCCTCGATCTCAAGGAGCGGCTGGGGTCGTTCCTCGACGTCGAGAAGCCGTTCCACCAGTTGCGCGGTGACGCTGAAACCCTGCGTGGCCAGGTCGATGGAACCAGCGATCAGCTGGTCCGCCTGCGCGAGCAGCACGACCGGCTGCTCGATGCGCACAAGAGCGCGATGCAGAAGATGGAAGCACTCGACCGGCGTCGCGACGACCTCGGCCGCTCGCTGCAGGACAAGGAGCGCCGCGTCGCCAGCGTCCAGAATGCGGTTCACGAGATGGACGGCGTTCAGCACGCCGTGAGCGATGTTCGTCGCGAGATGGCGACGCTCAAGTCGATGGCCGACCTGCTCGGACAGAAGTCCGCAGCGCTCGAAGCCCAGCGCGAGACGGTCGACCGTGCCCTCGCGCAGGCAGATCACCTCGATCAGGCCATGCGCCAGATCGATGCCGGCTTGCGCCAGCAGCAGGAGAACGAGAAGTCGCTCGGGATACTTCAGGAGCAGATCGGCGCCGTGCGTTCGCTGCACGAGACGGTCGTCGAGCGCTCGAACGAGATCTCGCAGCTCCAGCGCGAAATCGACGAGCGCACGCAGACGACGCGTCAGGAACTCGCCGGCGTGACCGACGAAACCAAGAAGACCGTCGAGCGGTTCGACTTCGAACGTCGCGGCATGGAGTCGGTGACCCAGCGCGTGGCGGATCTCAGAGCGGCGGTCTCCGATTGCGAGAGCCGCTTCAAGGGCGTGAAAGAGTCGGGCCAGATGGTCGGGGAGCTGAAGGCGCAGACACAGGTGATCGCCACGCACCTGCAGGCCCTGACGACGCAGGCCACTCAGATCGACACCGAGATGGCGCGGCTCGACGGCATTCGGCGGGATCTCGACGAGACCGGCCGCACTGCCCGCGAAGTGGCAGCACAGATGACCCAGATCGAAGGACTGCGTCCGGCGCTCGGGATCGCGCTGCGCGATCTCGAACACTTGTCCGGTACCAACGCCACCGTGAAGGACACGCTCGAACAGTCGCGGCTCGCCCATGCCGAGATCGTTCGCATGCGGGAGACGCAGACGGAAACCCGCTCGTGGCTCGAGGGCGTCGAGCAGTCCGTCACCGAGTTGCGCGAGCAGGTCAGCGAACTGCGGACGATGGGACCGGCGCTCGAGTTCGTGCAGAAGCAGACGCAGCGCATCGGCGAATCGATGTCGGCGATCGAAGCGCGCCGCGAGTTCGTCGAAGACCTGCACCGGCGCATGGCGGAACTCGAGACTTTGGGCAGCAACCTCGCCGAACGCGGCCGCCAGCAGCAGGCCTTCATGGACGCGGCCGAACAGCGGTTCGTCGCGTTTGCGTCGCACTCCGAGGAAGCCGAACGCATGACCATGACGATCGCCTCGGTGACGTCGGGCGTGAAAGAGGCCGGGCGCAAAGCGGACGAAGTCCGCAAGACCGTGGCCGCGATCGTCGCCCGCTCCGAGTCGGTCGAGGAACTCGAGGAACGCACGCGGGCGCTCCGTCCGGAGCTGGAACAGCGCCATCAGGCATTGACCGCGGCCGCCAAGGATCTGGAGAAGGTGTCGGCGCTGCGCACCGAAGCCGCGACCTCGGCGCAGCAACTCGAAGACCTTGCGAAGCGCCTCACCTCCGCACTCGCGACCGCGGACAAACGTCTGTCGAAGGTCGACGACGTTTCGACGCAGCTCGAGAGCCGCCTCGCCAACCTTCGCAACGTCGAGCAGCGTTTCACGCAGTTCGAAGAGCGTCTCACGAAGTGGGATCTCGTCGATCAGGACATCGCCCAGTCACTCGATCAGCTCTCGGCACGCCAGGGCACCGTTGAAGCTCTGCAGGGAGATCTCGACCGCATGTTCGTCATGGCCGAGAGCACGGCGTCCCATGTGCGTGAGATCACCTCGGCGCACCAGGAGATCGAAGAGAGCCGCGCGCACCTCAAGGAGGTCATGGACCGCTTGCAGGAGGTGCGTGACACCGTGACCGCGCTCGACGAGCGCAAGCGCCAGATGACGAAAGCCGAAGAGCGGCTCGCCCGTGCCGACGGCCTGCTGGCCGATGTCCGCTCGAGCCTCGAGTCACTGCAGGGTCAGAAGGCGATCGTCGATCAGGCGGTCGAGAAGACCGGTTCGCTCCAGTTCCTGCTGAAGCAGGCAGAGGCGGCGATCGAAGGACTGCGCGAGGAACGGGACATCACGACCCGGGTTCGGGCCGCGGTTGCGCTCGGCAACGACCAGGACGACGACGACGAGGACATCCCGCACGCCAAAGCGGCCTGATCTCGAATAATCACCAGCATCACGCGCGGCGCGAACACCGGACTCCGGGTTCGCGCCGTTGCTGTTTTTCCCGTGCACATTCTTCCGCGGTTGTAAGGATTCATCAGCCCGACACGAGGCCACAAACCCCCAAGTCCTTGGCCTGCAACACCAAAGCTGCGGCACAAATCGTGCGGAGGAGTGCGGTGCCCGGTTCCGAACGTGGCCGGCAGAAAACTCGGACTGAGGAGGGTCTATGAATATTCGACGGGGATGGTCGGCGACGCTGGCGACGATGGTCTATTCGTTGTGGCTGGCGATGACGCAGGTCGCACAGGTCGCAGCGGACTCGACCTACACGACGACGCGCACGACGACCACGGTCTGGTATGGCCAGTGGTGGGTATGGGCAGTCGGCGTCGGCGTGTTCCTCATCATCGTGATCGCGCTGACCAATCGCGGCGGTCGCAGCGCCTGAGCATCCGCGCCTCGAGCGAGGCTCGTGCGTCCCGCTCCGCCATCAAACGCGAAACCCCTGAACTGAGAGGGCGCAGGGGTTTCGCGCGCTTCATTTGGCGACGGCGCTCAGCGGATCAGCACGAACGCCTTGTTGATATTGCCCGCGGTCGAACGCAATCCGAGGAAGTACATCCCGGGCGCCATGCCGTTGAGCTTGAGCGCGCCGCGATAGTCGCCCGGCTCCAGCACTTCGTCGAGGTAGCCGCGAACCTGCCGGCCCATGATGTCGTAGACGCCGAGGCGCACGTCGCCGCGCGAAGGTACCGAGAACTGGAACGACAGGTCGCCCTGCGACGGATTCGGCATCGGGCTCGAGAGATCGAGTTTCCGTGCGATGGGACCGGCCAGTTCGGGGTTGCTCCACGCCGGCATCGCCGCCGCGGCGCGGGGGAACACCTGGACCCAGTTGCTCGATTCATCGTTGCGCGTGCCGGTGTAAGGACACCCTGCACCGTCCACGCCCTTGGTGTTCATGATCTGGTCGGTGTCGATGTACTCGGTCAGCTTGCCTGCGATCGTCACTTTGACGACCGGTTTCGTCGAGGACACTGCCGTCACGCACAGAGTCGGATTGCAGCCGTAGCATCCGGCCGGACTCGAGTCGGAGCCGTCGAAGTTTTCGAAGCCGGTCTGGGCGAGGATCAGCGACTGACCTGCGGGAATCGAGTACGAGCCCCACAGCGCGAAGTTCTTGGAGCCCATGGTCACGGTGGCCGAGACGCCGGTGAGTGTCGACGATCCCGAGTTGGTGATCCGGATGCAGCTCGAATCCCATCCGTTCGTGGTTCCCGGATCCTGTGTTCCCACGAACGTCACGTTCGCAGAACCCTTCCACGGACTCGGTTTCGGCCTCGCCCGCGCCGTGTGGTGCGTGTCGTAGTAGCCGACATAGACCGCGACGTTGGAGGGTGAAGCCGTAGAGACGGTGACGGTCGAAGTCACCGGTGCCGAAACCTTCCCCCCGGTGTCCGTGGCTCGCAGAGTCACGGTGTAGGTTCCGGTCGACGCATAGGTGTGCGATGCCGTCGCGACCGGGGCCGTCGTCGTCACGTCGGCCGTGCCGTCTCCCCATGTGAATCGATAGCTCGCAATCGGCGTCGCATCGCCGTCGGTCGATGCGGATCCGTCGGCGGTCACGGTTCGCGGCGGCGAGGCGGCTTGAGTGACCGAGAGGCGCGCCACCGGAGGATCGTCCGTCGGCGAATTGCTGAGGTAGTCGATGTGCAGCAACGGCGCGCTCGCCGCAAGTCCGTTGAACGACCACGCCGTGCGGTGTCCGGTGCCGGTGATGATGATCGCGAGCGCGTTGCCGCTCACCCAGGCCGAACGATTCACCAGTTCCTGGATGATCGTCTTGAGATCGGACGTTCGCTGAGCCGCTCCGGCGGCGTCCACGGTCCACGCAGCCGGCGACCAGTTCGCCGCGGCACTCGTGCGCGCGCGGCCCGAGATGTTGCCGGCGGTGCTGGTGAAGGTAGGAGCGTTGTCGATCGCCTGACCGCGGAGCACGAGATTCGTGGCCTCCGTCTGCGCCTCACGCGCCACGAACTGGATGTAGGCGCCCGTAATCGCCGCGTTCTTCGGGATGTTGATACCCGTGAAGCGAACGCCGACGGTCTGAGCTGAAGCATCCATGATCAACTCGAGATCTCCACTCGAAACATTCACCGCGGCGCCAGCCGGCTCCTCGGCATCGTCCGAGGAAGCCGCCACGCTGCGCTCGAGCGAGGCGGGGAAACCGGCGTTGACGGCGATCGTGACGCTCACGGGCGGCGACGCCTGCGAACCCGTATCGATGGCCCGCACGGTCACCGTGTAGGTGTTCGGCGCGGCGTAGGTATGCGTCGCGATGGCGACCGGAGCAGTCGTTACGACGAGCGGGGTGCCGTCACCGAAATTGAACTCGTAACTCGCGATCGGCGTGAAGTCGGTGTCGGTCGAGCCAGACGCGTCAGCCGTCACCGTGAGATTCGGCGTGAGGTTCTGAACCACGCTCAGCGCGGCAACCGGCGGATCGTCCGGCGGCGGTGTCACGGTGATGTCTGCAGTAACCGGAGCCGAAGGCGATCCGCCCGTGTCGGTGGCGATCAGCGTCACCGTGTAGCTCGCGACATCCGAGTACGTGTGCGTCGCGGTCGCGGTCGGCGCGTTGGTCGTCACCGGCGGCGAACCATCGCCGAAGTTGAAGGTGTAAGTCGCGATCGGCGTAAGGTCCACGTCGGTCGACGTCGATCCGTCCGCGGTGACGGTCAACGGCGGCGATGCCAGTTGCGTCAACGTCAATCCGGCGACCGGCGGATTCTCGGGCGGCGGGGGACCCACGGAGTAGTCCACGTGCAGCAACGGAGCGCTGGCGGGTTGCCCATCGATCGCCCATGCCGTGCGGTGACCGGTGCCGGTGATGATGAGCGCGAGCGCGTTGCCACTCGTCCAGCCGGGACGGTTCACGATCTCCTGGATCACATTCTTGAGATCGGAGGTCCGTTGCGCTGCGCCGATCGCATTCGCCGTCCATGCCGCCGGTGCCCAGCTGGCCGAGGTGGTGGTGCGCGCGCGCGTCGAGACATTGCCCGCCGCCGTCGTGAAGGTGACCGGATTGTCGGCCGCCTGGGCACGGATCACGAGATCGGTCGCTTCGGTCTGCGCCTCGCGAGCTGCGAATTGAACATACGCCGCCTCGATCGTCGCACCCCGTGGAATCGTGATGCCGGTCCAGCGCAGACCGACGGTCTGGGCCGATGCGTCCATGATCAGCTCGAGATCGCTGCTCGACAGGTTCACCGAACTTCCGGTCGGTTCTTCCGCGTCGTCGCTCGATACCGCGATGCGTCGCTCGACCGATCCCGCGATGCGATCGTCCACGGTGACGTTCGTGCTCACGGGCGACGAGGCATTGTTTCCGGAGTCGGTGACGATAAGGGTCACGAGGTACGTGCCACCCACGGCATACGTGTGCGTCGCGATCGCGGTCGGGGCGGTCGTGGTTTCGAGCGGGGTGCCGTCGCCGAAGTCGAAGGTGTAGCTCGCGATCGGTGTGAGGTCCGTGCTGTCGGTCGATGTGGATGCGTCTGCGCGCGCCGTGAGCGGCGCGGTCTGAGTCACGGACAGTCCCGCCGTGGGAGGGACATCGGTCGGTGCAACCACCGTGATGTCCGCCGTCACCGGCGATGAAGGCTGCGCCGCGGTGTCGGTGGCGATCAACTGCACTGTGTACGGTCCCGCCGCCGCATACGTGTGCGTCGCCGTCGCGGTCGGTGCGGTCGTCGTCACGGCGGTCGTTCCGTCGCCGAAGTCGAATCGATAAGTCGCGATCGGCGTGAGATCGCCGTCGGTCGACGTCGAACCATTGGCGGTCACCGTGAGGAACGGCGAAGCGATCTGGGCCACGCTCAAACCCGCGACCGGCGGAAAGTCCGGAGGCGGCGGGCCGGTCGAAAAATCCACATGCAGCAGCGGAGCCAGCGCCGCACTCCCGTCAATCGAAAACGCGGTGCGGTGCCCGGTCCCGGTAACGATGAGTGCCAGCGCATTGCCGCTCGCCCAGCCCGGACGATTCACGATCTCCTGGATCACACTTTTGAGTTCCGTCGTGCGTTGCGCCGCGCCCGCCGCGTTCGCGATCCATGCCGCCGGCGACCAACTGGCCGATGCGGTGGTGCGCGCACGCGCCGAGACATTGCCGGCGGCACTCGTAAAGGTGGCGGGGTTGTCGGCCGCCTGGCCGCGGATCACGAGATTCGTCACTTCGGTCTGCGCTTCGCGGGCCGCGAATTGGACGTAGGCCGCCTCGATCGTCGCACCCGCCGGGATCGCGAGCGCGGTCCAGCGCATGCCGACCGTCTGCGCCGTGCTGTCCATGATCAACTCGAGATCGCTGCTCGACAGGTTCACCGAACCACCGGTCGGCTCCTCGGCATCGTCACTCGATGCCGCAATCCGCCGTTCAGTCGAGCCCGCCACACGCTCGTCCACCGTGATACCGGCCGTAACGGGCGCGGAACTGTTGTTCGCCGTGTCCGTCACGATCAGCGTGACGACGTACGGGCCGGCAACCGCGTAGACGTGCGTTGCAACCGCCGTGGGAGCAGACACGACGACGGGAGCTGATCCATCGCCGAAGTCGAACGAGTAGCTCGCGATCGGCGTGAGGTCGGTGCTGTCCCTGGACGCCGAAGCGTCGGCGCGCGCCGTGAGGGGCGCGGTCTGAGTCACCGCCAGGCGTGCCGTCGGCGGAGCGTCGGGCGGCGCCGCGACCGTGATGTCCGCCGTCGCGGGCGTCGAAGCCTGCGATCCCGTGTCGGTCGCGATCAACGACACCGTGTAGGTTCCCGCGGCCGCATACGTATGGGTCGCCGTCGCGGTCGGGGCCTGGGTCGTGACGGGCGGCGAACCGTCGCCGAAGTCGAATGTGTAGCTCGCGATCGGGGTGAGGTCGGTGTCGGTCGACGTCGATCCGTTGGCGGTCACCGTGAGAAACGGCGAGGCGTTCTGCGTCACGGAAAGACCCGCCACCGGCGCGAAGTCCGGGGGCGGCGGCCCGGTCGAGTACTCGACGTGCAGCAGCGGGGCGAGCGTCGCGCTGCCGTCGACCGCATATGCCGTGCGATGTCCGGTGCCCGTGACGACGAGCGCGAGCGCATTACCGCTCGCCCAGCCGGGACGGTTCACGATCTCCTGGATCACGTTGGCCAGATCCGGCGTGCGCTGATTCGCGCCCGCCTGTCCCACCGTCGACCACCCCAAAGGCGCCCAGCCGACCGAGGCGGTGGTGCGGACCCGGGACGATACATTGGCCGAGGTCGTCGCGAAGGTCGGAGCATTGTCCGCGGCGAGACCGCGGATCACGAGGTTCGTGGCCTCGCTCTGCGCCTCGTCAGTGGCGAACTGGATGTAGGCGGCCGTTACCGTCGCGCCGGCGGGGATGGTGACCGCGGGCCAGCGGATTCCGACCGTCTGAGTGGAAGTTCCATCCACCACGAGTTCGAGATCGCTGCTAGTCAGATTGACCGACCCGCTCGGGCCTTCCTCGGCATCATCCGAGGAGACGGCGGGACGGGATTCGAGCGTGATGGCGCCTGCGGTCGTGAACGCCGATAACGAGCAGGCAATAGCCAGTGCCGCAATCTTCAGCCAACGCGGGCACGACGAAACTGAGCGGCGATATGCAGCGATGAGCGAGGTCATGGAGGGCCCACGAATCGGAGTGTTGACGGTTTCCAGGTGACGAGCGAGGTGAACCAAAGCAAACCGAGCCAACGACTTCCAGTATTTCGTGGCTGTTCTTGGTGATGTGGTGAGGCGAAGATTGTTTATGGGCTGGGAGCGCCAAGTCCCTTCGCTCGGGCTCAACGACTTACGGCGGCCCGAAACGCCTGAAAACGCCCGACAACAATCTTCGCTTCACCGAGGGAAGTATAGGGGTATGTCATGGGCGGCGTAAGGGGAAAATATCAGGATGGAGCCTCTGACGCGCCCCAGATCCAGCGTCTCATTGTAGGACTTGCCCGGTCCTTTCATCATCCCAGGCCTCTTCAACCACGCGCCCGCCAGCAATCCCTGCCACGGCCCTCGCCAGAAGCATGGCACGCAAGGTGCCTTCCGACCGCCCCATGCTCTTTCGGTTCCCTAGAATCCGTCCATCGACGTTGCTCATTGCCCTTGCCGTGACTGCCGGCGCGATCGGGATATCTCTCGCACTTTTCGCAGGACGGGTGTTCGCCCTGCGAGATCAGCGCGCGGCCGGGCCCAACTGGTCGTTTCCCTCGCGTATGTACTCGAGTGGCGTGCCCCTGGTGGAAGGCACGACCGTTCCCGACATCTATCTGCGCTCCCAGCTCGCGGCGCGCGGATATCTGGAAGAGCGCTCGTTGTCGCTCACGCCGGGCCGCTACACGTACTCTGGCCACCGGTTCGAGATCGTGCTGCGTGGATTTTCCGATCCGCCGGACCCTGAAGGAAGCGGGGGTCCGGAGCACGTGGTCGTAACAACCGACGGCGGCAGCATCGTCCAGGTCGAGCGGATCGGCGGAATTGGCCACTCGCCGCGGCCCGACCTCGCGCATCCGCCGCGCCTCGAGCCGGTGCTGGTGTCGATGCTGTTCGACGACGATCTCATGTGGCGCATGCGGGTGCCGCTCGAGCGCATCCCGCTTGCCGTGCGACGCGCGATCGTGACCTCAGAGGATCGGCGTTTCTACAGCCATCCCGGGCTGGACGTGCGCGGAATCGCACGCGCGTTCGCGATGAACATGAAGAAAGGCAGTACCCGTCAGGGTGGCAGCACGATCACGCAGCAGCTCGCGCGCGGCCTGTTCCTCGGACGCGAACGCACGTGGTTTCGAAAGCTCGCGGAAGTTCCGCTCGCGCTGGGTCTCGAAGTCGTGCTCTCGAAAGACGAAATTCTCGAGATGTATCTCAACTCGGTCTACTGGGGACAGGCCGGCGCCTACTCGATCGGCGGGATCGCCTCGGCGGCTCAGTGGTACTTCGATGTGCCGGTCGAGTCTCTGAGTGTCGTTCAAGGCGCAATGCTCGCGTCGATGATTCCCGCACCCAACGTCCATACTCCCTTCGAGAATCCGGAGCCGGTCCGGCTGCGCCGCAACACGGTTTTGGAGGAACTCGAACGGGTGGGGCATCTGCGCCCGGGCGAAAGCGCGAGACTCGGCCAGACGCCGCTCGGACTGCGGCGCGGGACAACACCGGCGGAACGGTTCCCATCGTATGCGGGCTACGTGAACCACGTCCTCGACCAACTCATCCGGCCCCGCGCGGGGACGCACTTCGGCCTCTCGATCTTCACGACGATGGATCTCGCGTGGCAGGAGCTGGCGGAGGACGCGATGGAGTCGGGACTCGCGAAGCTCGATCCCGGCAGAAGGCGCGATCGTCTCGAAGGCGCATTTGTGGCACTCGATCCGTCACGTTCCTCCGTGCTCGCGATGGTTGGCGGGCGGACGAGTGAAACCGGCCATTTCAATCGCGCTTATCAGGCGCGACGACAGCCAGGCTCGGCGATCAAGCCGTTCGTGTACGCGGCAGCGTTCGCGAGTGGACGCGGGATCACACCCGCGACCACGGTCGCGGACACGCAGGTCACATACGGCCGCGGGCGTCAGGCGTGGAGACCGCGCAACTTCGACGGCACTTACCACCCGGAAGTGACACTCGCCAAGGCGCTCGAGAAGTCGCTGAACGTCGCCACCACGAGTCTCGTCGAGATGATCGGTCCTCACGCGGTCGTCGACGTCGCTGAGCGCTTCGGACTCGGCCGGCTCAAGCCAGTGCTGAGCATCGGCCTCGGCAGCAACGAAGTCACGCTGCTCGATCTCACCAACGCCTACGCGGCGTTTCAGACCGCGGGCATGCTGCACCATCCGTCGCCGCTGCGGCTCGTGCTCAATCGCCGTGGGGTCCGCGTCGCGGGTCCGTCGCTCGAAGCCACTCAAGCCATTCCGCCGGGCATCGCGGCGCTGATGACGGGATTGCTGCAGAACATCGTGCGCTACGGGGTCGCGAGTCCGCTGCGCACCGTGTACGGCATGGCGAGGCCGCTGGGAGGGAAGACCGGAACCAGCAACGACTTTCACGACGCGTGGTTCGTGGGCATCACCCCGCACGTCGTGGGCGGCGTGTGGGTCGGCTATGACCGCCCGCGCAGCATCGGTCGCGCCGCGGCACACTCGGCGATACCGCTGTGGGCGCGAACCGTCGGACGGATGCTCGAAGGATTTCCGCCCGCGCCGTTTCTCGACGCCTCGCACCTCGAGTGGGCGGACATGAATCCGTGGAGCGGATGCCTCGCGGATTCGGCCGGCACCGGCGAACTCACGCCGTTCCTGCCGGGCACCGCGCCCCTTTCGACCTGCGTGCCCTACGAGTCGTTCGACTACGAGACGGCGTACGGCGATTCCGCATACCCCGAGGACTCGCTGTGGATCGTCGACGACACCGAACACGATTCGACTACTTTCGAATACACCGCCGAGGACACGTCGACTTACGCGCCACGCCCCGAGTGACAGGCCCCGGGCCATCGAGTCCGGGCTCCGATCGTGTGCCGGTCGCGGACGCGTGATAACGTGACGCCCGATCCATCGAACTCCGCTGGTCCAAACGCTACCGGCACGCCGTTCCCAAACGTCCTCCGCCACCCCTTCACTCCATCCCGAGAGCCTCGTGCCCCTTGTCGCACAGATCCCACTGCTCCTCGTCCTTGCGGGCGCGTCGGTGATCCCCGCAGCGCGGGCAGCAGGCGTCACGTTCATCGTTCGCGTGCCCACGAATACTCCCAAAGACGCGCAGGTGTGGCTGTCGGGTGATCGCAGCGAACTCGGCGCCTGGAATGGCAAGGGTCTGAAGCTCGATCCGGCTCCCGATGGCTCGTGGCGCGGGCATCTCGTGCTCCCCGCAGGGACGAGCTTCGAATACAAGGTCACGCGTGGAAGCTGGGAGACGGTTGAGAAATCCGCGGACGGCGGCGAGGTCGCCAATCGCAGGGCAACCACAACTGAAGGCGAGGACACGCTGCGCGTGGAGATCGGCGCGTGGCGCGATCAGACCGAGTCTTCCAAGCCGCGCGCGCACACGATCACCGGAACCGTGCGCCTGCACGAGGCGTTCACGTCGGCCTTCGTGGGCCCACGGGATGTGAGGGTCTGGCTTCCGCCGGGCTACGCGCGCGACACGAAGCTCCGCTATCCGGTCGTCTACTTCCATGACGGACAGAACGTGTTCGACGAAGCGACGAGCTTCATCGGGGCCGAGTGGGGCGCCGACGAAGCGGCCGACCGCCTGATCCGCGCGGGCAGGATTCCGCCTGTCATCATGGTGGCGATCTCCAACACGGGTGCGCGCCTTGATGAGTACACGTCCGAAAAGGATGAGCGCCGCGGGGGCGGAAGCTCCGCCGCGTATTTCCGATTCATCGTCGAAGAACTTCAGCCGTTCGTGAACAAGACCTATCGCACGCGCCGGGAGCCGCAGCAGACGGCGGTGATCGGATCTTCGCTCGGAGGACTGGCGGCGCTAGATCTCGGCCTCGCGCATCCGGAGCGATTCGGCCTCATCGGATGCGTCTCCCCGGCGGTGTGGTGGGCGGACCGTGCGATCGTCGAGCGTGTCCGCGCCGGAACGAAACCGCCGTTGCGCATCTGGCTCGACATCGGGACTGCAGAAAGCACGCCCTCGGCTTCGGGTGAGCGCCTGTGGCTGGATCATGCGCGCCTGTTGCACGATGCCCTCGAAGCAAAGGGCTGGCGCCAGGACCGGGACCTCCACTATGAAGAGGTGGAAGGCGCGCCGCACAATGAGCGTGCGTGGGCGGCGCGCATCGATCGCATCCTCGAATACCTGTTTGCGAAGCGATAGCGAGGCGAAGACACTTGGCGGATCGCGGCAGACCATCCGCGTCCCCGACGAGCCAGGGCCGCCCGCCGCGATGCCGATGACCCATCTATGGGCCGACCGCCGACGAATCCTGGTGAGTCGACACCGGCCGCGGGGGGAATGGAGTAACTTTCCGGCGCCCCACCCCGTACTTGGATCCATACCGGCACACGGCGCACCCTCGATGCACCCATTCTTGGAGACTTTCCGACCATGAAGAAGAAGTGGTTGTTGATCGGCGCCGCGTCCCTGGTGGTGGTGGGAACGGTCGCGACCGGTGCTGTGTTGCGAGGGCGCGGTGACAAGGGCCTCGAGGTGCAGACCGCCAAGGCCGACCGGCAGAAGATCGTTCAGAAGGTGAGTGCCACCGGAAAGATCCAGCCGCGGACCCAGGTCAAGATCAGCGCCGATGTGAGTGCCAAGATCCGCACGCTGTCGGTGGTCGAGGGCCAGTGGGTCGAGAAGGGCGCGCTGCTCGTGGCGCTCGACCGCGAGCGCTACATCGCCGCCGTCGAGAGCGCCGAAGCCAATGTCAGCTCGGCGCAGGCCAACGCGACGCTGGTTCGCCAGAACATGGAACGCGCGGGCCGCGAGTTCGCGCGCTCGCAGGAACTGCTCTCCAAGGGACTCGAATCGCAGTCGGCGTTCGACACCAAGCAGACCGAGCATCAGGTCGAGACCGCGCGCCACAAGTCCGCGCTCGAGCAGGTGCTCCAGGCGCGCGCCACGCTCAAACAGGCGCGCGACGATCTGTCCAAGACGACGATCTACTCGCCGATGGCGGGCATCGTCAGCGAGCTCAACAAAGAGGCCGGCGAGATCGCGCTCGGATCCCAGTTCCAGGCGGACGTCATCATGGTGATCGCCGACCTGTCGGAGATGGAAGCGCAGGTGAACGTGGACGAGAACGACATCGTCTCGCTCGCGATCGGACAGGCCGCAGAGATCCAGGTCGACGCGCTGCTCGACACCACGCTGCACGGAATCGTGCGCGAGATCAGCAGCAGCGCCAACCTCTCGGCAGCGGGGACCACCGAACAAAAGACCGAATTCGAGATCAAGATCGGCATCACCGATCCCCCGAAGACGCTGCGGCCGGGTATGACCGCGAGTGCGAACATCATGACGCGGATCAACGAGAACGCGCTGAGCGTGCCGCTGCAGAGCGTCGCCGTGCGGACCGTCGATCAGCTCACCACGAAGGGGGAGAAGCGCAAGGACGCCGAAGCCAAGTACAAAGCGGACCGTGACGGGTTCGTCGAGGTCGTGTTCGTGATCGACAAAGGCAAGGCCGTCGCGCGCCAGGTCACGACCGGGATCCAGAGCGACGACCTGATCGAAATCCTCGCAGGCCTCGCACAGGGCGATGAAGTCGTCACCGGCAGCTATCGCGCGATCTCCAAGGATCTCGGGAACGGCGCCGTGGTGAAGATCAACAACGAGAAGAAGCCGGACAAGGCCATCGCCGGGAAGACCGGGGAATAAGGGTCCGGCGCCGATGAAGGCATCGCTCAGCGTCCAGGAATCTCTCCAGATCGCACTCCGCGCGTTGCGCGCCAACAAGGCGCGCGGCGCGCTCACGACGCTCGGAATCATCATCGGCATCGTCGCGGTCGTGACCACGATGACCGCGGTCAACGGACTTCAGAACAAGTTCCGCGAGAGCTTTTCCGCGGTCGGCAGCGACGTGATCTACGTATCGCGCATGCCGTGGGTCGTGATGGACGACTTCTTCGTGTTCCGCAACCGCCCGATGATCGACATGCGCGAGGCGCGCGCGCTCGAATTGCGGCTGCGCGGAAAGGCGATGGCGATCCCCACCGTGAACGGCCAGCGCGACGTGAAGTATCGCTCGGAGACCACCGAAGGCGTCGCCATCATCGGCACCACCGACAAGCAGACGCTGATCTCGAGCGCCCAGCCGCAGACCGGACGCTTCCTGCAACCCTACGATGTCACCTACAAGAAGAACGTGTGCGTGATCGGCAGTGCGATCCGCGACGGTCTGTTCCAGGGCACCGACCCCATCAACAAGACCATCAAGATCGACCGCAGCATGTTCCGGGTGATCGGCGTCATGGAGAAGCAGGGCGGGAGCTTTCTCGGCGGTCCGAACTTCGACCGCCAGATCTTCGTCCCGATCACGACCTACGTGAAGGCGTTCTCCGGAAACGGCGGCCGCGAGAACGTGAACGTCGCGATCAAGGCCCCGAGCCAGGAAGAGATGGGCGATCTCGAGTACGCCGTGATCGGCGAGATGCGCAAGATCCGCCACCTGCGCCCTGCGGCCCCCGACAACTTCTCGATCAACAAACTCGACACGCTGGTCGGCACGTTCAACAACGTGATGGGCGTGGTGCTGCTCGTGGGCTTGCTGGTGACCAGCGTTTCACTCTTCGTTGGCGCGGTCGGCGTGATGAACATCATGTTCGTGTCGGTCACCGAACGCACGCGCGAGATCGGGATCCGCAAGGCGATCGGTGCGACGCGGCGCAGCATCCTGCTGCAGTTCCTGTTCGAATCGTCCGCCATCTGCCTGCTCGGCGGCGTGGTGGGCATCGTGCTCGCAGCGCTGCTGACCGCGGTGATCAACGCGACCCTGATGCCGGCCAGCGTGTCGCTGCCCATCCTCGTCATCGCGGTCGCGGTATCGATCCTGGTCGGCGTTGCCGCGGGAGTGGCGCCCGCGTACCGCGGCGCGCGGCTCGATCCGATCGAGGCATTGCGCTATGAGTGAGCCGCGCCGCGGAACCATGCAGCCGCTCGACACGTTCTTCATGTCACTCGACTCGATCCTCAGCAACAAGCTGCGCTCGGTGCTCACGCTGGTCGGGATCGTCGCGGGTGTCGCCTCGATCATCGCCGTCATGACCGCGATCTCGCTGGTCCAGTCGACGATCGAGAAGGAGATGAGCGTGCTCGGCGCTCAGACCTTCCAGGTCCAGAAGTGGCCGGCCGGCGGCTTCGCCTCGGCGGCCGAGCGGCGCAAGGCGATGCGCCGCCCGCCGCTCACGCTTGCCAACGCCGATGCCATTCGCGCGCAGGTGACGAGCGTCGATCTCGTGGGATCGGAGATCTGGGAGTTCGGCTTCGTCGTCGAATACCACGGTGAAGCGACCAATCCCAACGTCTCGATCGTCGGCGGTACGCCGGAATACGCGCCCAACAACACGCACTTCGTCGGACTCGGCCGCAACCTGTCCCAGATGGACGTGAGGACCGCGACTCATGTCGCGGTGATCGGGCACGCGATCGCGAAGAAACTGTTCCCGTTCGTCGATCCGATCGGCAGGGAGATCCGCCTCGACCAGCGCCGCTATCGCGTGGTCGGTGTGTTCGACGCGAAGAAGTCCGCGTTCGGCGGCGGCTTCGACAACTACGTGCTGATTCCGGTGTCGACGTTCGTCAACACCTACGGACTCGCCGACCGCTCCGGCAACTCGCGGTCGGTCAACATCACCGTGCGGGCGAAGACGCCCGAACTCATGAGTGATGCGATCGAGCAGACCCGGCAGGTGCTACGGCGGGTCCGCGGCGTGAAGATGGGCGAGGAGGACAACTTCGACTTCTACAACAGCGCGAGCCTGATTACCGAGTTCAACAAGATGAGCCTCGGGGTCAAGATCGCGGGCTTCGTCATCGGCATCATCGCGCTGATCGTGGCCGGGATCGGCATCATGAACATCATGCTGGTCGCGGTGACCGAACGCACTCGCGAGATTGGCCTGCGCAAGGCGCTCGGCGCCACGCCCTCCAGTATCCGCAGTCAGTTCCTGCTCGAAGCCGTGATCCTCTGCAATATCGGAGGGTTGGTCGGAGTGGTGGTGGGCTTCGGCCTCGGCAACATCGTGGCGATCGTCACCAAGTTCGACCCGCGCGTGCCGCTCGAATGGGCGGTCATCGGGCTCCTGTTCTGCTCCGCCGTCGGCGTCGGGTTCGGGATGCTGCCCGCCATCCGCGCCTCGCAACTCGATCCGATCGAGGCGCTGCGGTTCGAGTAGCGTCAGCCGCACGCGGCATTCCTCGTTATTTCATGGCCGCGGCCCCATCCCAGGTCTAGACTCCCGGGCAGCTGCAAGAGTTCCGCCCGCACCTCGGGAGCGGAGACTGCTCGCAGATCGGGAGGGAGCATGAGGACTCGTTACCACGTCGCCTTGTTTTCGTTGTTGGGCCTGATGGCGTGCTCATCATCCGCTACTGCCGCCGGCATCAACCTCTCTTGGGACGACTGCGGAAGCCACGGCGTGCAGAACAAGGAATTCGCCTGCACTTCGAACAGCGGGTCGCGCTTCACCTTGTTTGCGTCCTTCGTACCGCCGTCCGGAATCAACCGGTTCGGCGGCGTTGCGGGCCAGATCGACTTCATGAGTTGGGCACCGACGCTTCCGAACTGGTGGAAGTTCGGGACCGCAGAGTGCCGGGGCGGAACCGCCCTGGCCACGAGCGTGGATTTCGTCAATGGCCCCTACAACTGCACTGATGTATTCGTCGGCCGCGGGGCATCGGCGTTCGCGTACGACATCGGTTTCGGAACCCCCAATCGAGCCCGGTTCCGGTTTCAGGCAGCGCTGCCCGCTGAAGACCGGGAGGCTCTCGATCCCGACACCGAATACTACGCAATCAAAGTCTCGATCGATCGAACCCGCTCCACGGGTGCAGGTTCGTGTTCGGGCTGCTGTTCCCGTATGGACATCGTCATCAGAGAAATTCAACTGTTCCAGTCCATCGAGGAAGGGAACGACCCGACGATCTACAGTCCCTTGAACTCGCAATTCACGACCTGGCAAGTGGCATCGAGCTGCGAAGTGACTCCATCTCACACGAAGACCTGGGGTCAGGTGAAGAGTCTCTGGCGCTGAGGCGCAGAAATCCGTGGGCAGCCTCCGAAGCTCCCGACCAGACGCTGCGCACATCTCGGGGCCTGCACTCGCCCCGCTTCGTCCGCATGCGCTGAGGCGCGCGGCACACAGCGATCGCGATTCGCAGCACGCTTCGAGTCGCGGTCGCAATCGCGCTGGTCTTGCCGGACGACCCTGCCTCCCTCATTCTGTCGCCATGCGAATTTCGAAAAGTCCAGCCCTATGGCCGGTGTGTGTTCTCGGCGCAATGTGCATTTTCGCGCCGGCCGTCGTTGGATCGCCCGTGGCCACGATCGAAGTCCGCGACACGACTCTGGAACTCTCGGCCGACCACGGCCAGCCTCCCTGGGCTGCGCGCCGCATCGACTTTCAGTTCCCCGTCCAATCCGCCTCCTACGACTCTGCTTCCCGGCTCCTGCTGGTCACGACGAGGCAAGCGACCGACCCGGGGCCGCGAATCACCGAGCTCGAGGATCCCAAATCGGTCATTCGCAAACGTGTGACGGCCTACGATCTCGGAGCAGGGAAGTTGCGATGGACGATCGAACATCCGGGGTTGATCACCGGGGTCCACGAGAAGCGTGCGGCGATCTCGACCGGGAAGCACGGATATCTGATCGACACGGCGACCGGACGCGTGATCTCCCGGGTCCCGGGAACTCTTACGATCAATCGCCATGACATGGCGCTCGGTCTCGAGGGTGACGAACTCTCGCGATACGACATTGAGGACGGCTCGATTCTGTGGCATCGGGTCGTGAATTCGCGAGGCAGCTTTTCGATGAGCGGGGACACGCTGTTCATCATGGAGAACGGCATCACGGCAATCGACCTCGCAACCGGGGAAGCTTGGAGCCATTCGATCCCGACGACGCGTGCCATACTCAGTCCCGGAATGTTCCAACTCCCGGAACGATTTCGCGAGCGCGCCGAGCATCTGGCCTCGGATCCCGTCGTGGACGGCGATCGGGTCTACTTCGGAGCGGACACGATGATCGTCTGCCTTTCACGCGCGAGCGGCCGTCTCATATGGAGTCGACGCATCGGGAGGGAAGCCTGGCGAGACATTCTCAATCGCGGGCTCGGAATTTCAGAGCCAGAGATCCCTGGACAGCTGATCCTTCAGGATGATCAGGAAAATCTGATCGTCATCAGCTGCGGTTACGCGGCAGGACCGAAACATGGGTGGCGCACCGATCCCCCTTCCCTCGCGATCATTTCAAAGGAGGATGGTCGTACGCTCGCGCGCGTGAGCATCGACAGCCTCGCATTCGCGTTCGGCTACCAGCGTGTTCGCGGGGGCCACGTGGTCGCGGGTTCGGAGCGGATCGTGAAATTCGACGACAGCCTGCGCGTCACGCGCTCCGTCGTTGCGGGGACTACCGACCGGTCCTTCATGGCGATGGCGACGTCCGGAGACGATCTCTTGGTCAGGACTTCCGGCGGCCTCGTCGCTTTCGGGAGCGGCCTCGAGCGGTTGTGGGAACAGCCGCTCGGCACGGGCGTTGGCATGAATGCGGTGCGAGACGCCCGGGGTTACCTCTGGTTCGGGGGGGTCCGTGGTGTGATCGGCATCGCGGAAACTCGAGATTCCGGCTCGCGGAGCTTCGTTCGGTTGCCAATCGGACGCGGGACCCTCGAGGACGGCCGATTGATCCTCGTGGATCGCAATTCGGTCACCGTCGCCGAATTGCCACGCATCGGCCAGGGCAATGACTGAAGGCATGTGACAGGTTTCTGGGACGACACACACCCTGTCTCTGAGGAGACAACCCAACCCGGGATCAAGCTCACGCGAGCTGGCGAGTTGATCAGCACTAAACTATGAGTGGGGGCACGACGTGGGCGGCGCGGCCTTCGGCCAATCTTCCGGGGCGATGCACCCACTCGGTTCTTGTTCGCGCCCTGTCAACCCCGCATAATCACTTCGTAGTTTACCCCGGCTGTGCCGCGCTCTCCGCCGAGCGGCGCCTCCGCTTTCCCGTCACATCAGTCACCTTGTCGTGCAAGGAGATGGCCCAGATGAACCTCTCTAGAAAGCCAGCCCTCTGGCTCGCCGCAGTTCTGGCTTCCGTACTACTGGCGTCAACAAGCGGCGCCGCATGGGCCGTCACGAAGACATGGGTTGGAACAACTGGTGGCGGTGATGGTACGAGCTGGAGCAATGCGAACAATTGGTCGCCCTCGGGCGTTCCAGGCGCTGCGGATGACGTCGTTCTCGACAACTCGACCGTTGCGTCGACGTACACGGTGACGCTGCCTTCAACTGCGGTGACCACGTCGGTGCGCAAGCTCACGATTACGCCAAACGTCGGGCTGATGCTCCAAATCACGCTTACGCTGCCTAGCGGTAATACTGCTGTTCCGGGGCTCAGCGTTGGTGACGCGGTTGCCGCGACCGACGACATCATCCTCGACAATGGCGCGACGCTGCGGAATTCGTCGGGCGCTGCGAGTGGAAATGGTGTCGAGACGAATTCCGTGGCAAGTGGAACGGTTCGCATCAACAACGGTGGACGATATGTCCACAACACCCTGCGAAGCACTAGTGGTGTCGTTCCGGTACTCTCGACGGCGGCGGGGACTGAGACCGGAATCTTCGAACAGGACACGCCGGGCGTTGCAAGCGCCAGCCCCAGCTTCTCCGCCAGAAACTACGGCAGCCTGACGCTGACCCGCACTGCGGGCGCGGCCACCTATACGGTTTCGGGCGGCAGCGCGGTCACGATCCGCGGCAATCTCGTCATCAACCCGGGCGTCACTCTCACGTCGACGATGACGGGGGCGATGAACATCGCCGGAACGCTTGCGAATTTGAGCGCAGTCACGCTCTCGATCCCAGCGACCCAGGCCGTAAACTTCAACGGAACCACCCTTCAGAATGTGTTCGGCAACGTGACCATCGCTTCGACGGGTTCGACGGTCGCGGCGACCTCGACGCTCGGCGTCAACGCCACGAGCGCGTTCAACAACAACGGCACGCTGACCGTGAGTGGTGGAATCCAGATCAACGACGGCGGCTTTCCCGGAGGAACGGGCACTTACGTCTACAATGCCGGCGGAACGCTGATCTTCAACAACATCAACAGCGCGTCGTACGGAGTGAACAACGACAAATACTGGCCCGCCGCCAGCGGCCCCACGAACGTGACGGTCAAGCCTTCGGGCGGCATGGGTGGACCGGCCGGCATCACGATGAACGTCGCACGCACGGTCTCCGGCCTGTTCCAGACCGGCGCCGGCGTCACCAACGCCAACAACCTGACGCTCAACGGCACCGCCCGGCTCAACGCCGGCGGCTTCTTCTCCGGCTCGCCCATCTACGGCCCGAGCTCGACCCTCAATTACAACACGGGCGGCACCTACGGCCGCGGCGCGGAGTGGGCGCCGGGCTCCAGTGAGCCGTCCAACGTTCAGCTCAGCAACAGCACCACGCTGAACTACCCGAATGGCGGCGGCAATTTCACGCACACCATTACGGGCGGCCTTACGATCGATACGGGTTCCGCGTTCTACATGGACTTCGGCAGCCCGGGCACCGGCGTCGGACTCCTCACGGTCGGCGGCGACCTCTCGATGTCGGGCAACCTCTCGCTCGGCAATCAGCCGGGCGGCGACCTGCGAATCGGCGGCAACTTCACGCGCGTCGGCGCCGCGGCGCTGAATCCGAACTCGCGCCTGGTAGAGTTCACCGGTTCCGTGAACAAGTCGATCACCGGGCCGACCGGGTTCGACTACCTCACGATCAACAACTCCGGCGGCATCACGCTCAACAGTGACATCACGGTCAATCAGACGCTGGCGCTCACGAGCGGCAAGGTCACGACCGGAGCGAACCTGGTGACAATCGGACCGAGCGGATCCGTCTCGGGTGCCAACAGCACGCGCTACGTCTTCGGCAATCTCAAGAAGCGCGTGAACATCTCGGGCGGGGCCGGCAGCCAGACTTACGAAGTCGGAGACGCCAGCGTTTACGCGCCGGTCAGCTTCTCGACCACCTCGGGCGCCCAGAACTTCGACATCACCTCTAACACGACCGCAGGCGTGCATCCGCAACTCGCATCCTCGGGGATTGACGGGAACAAGAGCGTCAATCGGTACTGGTCGCTTTCCAGTGCGCCGAGCAATTCGTTCAGCTCGAGCAACCTGACGTTCAATTACGCCGCGGGCGACGTCGACGGTGGTGCGACACCGTCCAACTTTGCGGTTCGCAAGTACGACTCGCCGAACTGGACCACCGCGACGGTTTCCGGAACGCCGACCTCAACGAGCACGTCGGTCACTGGAGTCGGCGGATTCAGCGATTTCGCGATCGGCGAATTGCAGACCTACACGCTGACCTACACCGCGGGCCTGAACGGCTCGATCTCGGGTGTGAGCCCGCAGACGGTCGCCTCCGGCGGTAACGGTTCGACCGTGACCGCGGTGCCGAACGTCGGATACAGCTTCGTGAGCTGGAGCGACGGCGTGCTGACGGCGTCGCGCACCGACATGAATGTGATGGCGAACATCAACGTCACCGCGACGTTCGCGATCAACACCTACACGCTGACCTACACGGCCGGGCCCAATGGCTCGATCTCGGGCACGAGCCCGCAGACGGTCAACCACGGCGCCAATGGCAGCACGGTCACCGCGGTACCCGACGCCGGCTACTCGTTCACGAGCTGGAG
>JANLWX010000150.1:0-8962 GCA_031364845.1 Candidatus Eiseniibacteriota bacterium | reverse complement strand
CCGAGGGCCGTCGCGACGTCAGCCTCTTCGATCACCTTGCCACGCTCGGCGAGATCGATGAGGTCCTTGAGCGCATGCGATGCAGATTCGACCGCGTCCTCGTCACCGGCAACGGTGATGGTGCCATCGCGCAGCGTGATGCGCACCGAAACGTTGCGCTCGATGTGGCGCAGATTCGAATCGTTGTGGCCGAGCAGGGTGATCGGGTCGAGATGTTCGATGGGAAACTTGCGAACGATCACGTGCGATTCCTCGTGGGGCTTGCGGGTGCAGCCGGGACCACCGGCCGCGGGATGCCGATGTCCGCGTTCATGGCGCCACGAAGGAGATCAGCCCGGTCTCCCTCGAACGTGGCCGCGCCCGAACAGCGGTCGCCGGAAAACACAAAACTCTTGACCGGTCGTCCCGATGAACGGGTCTGGCCAAGAGTGGGTTCGGCGTCGATATGACGGCGGCTGACGTTGATCAACCTTTTGTCTTCCAGTGACTTACCCTCGTCTCGTGAGCTCGGCAGCGCGGGTCGCGATTCGTATCCGAGACGGCGCATTCAAGCTAGCACAGGGGTATAGGCCGGTCAATGGGATGCAGTGCGAGGAGTGAGGCTCGACTGCAGTATCGGCGGGGGTTTGGGCGAGGTTGATGGTGATGATTGTGGCGCAGCAGGCCACACGATTCACATCCGCTTCATTACCGCCTCCGCCAGCCGCTCGTACTCCGCCATCTCGTTGTAGACCTGCGCCGAAACACGCACCCACAGGCGTCCGTGTGCCTCGTGCATCTGCACTTCGATCCGGTCCTCGAGCAGCAGCGCGTTGCGCAGGGCGGTCGCCTGCTCGCGAGTGCTGCCGAGCGACTCGGGCAGCGCCACGGTGGCCATGGTTCCGATCATCGACTCGGGTGTGACGAACTCGGTGCCAAAGCGCGCACTCAGCAGGCGGGCCGCGCCCCACGCGAGCTGGTGGTTGTACGCGCGCAGCGCATCGAGTCCGAATTCGCGCTGGAGTGCGATGCCATCGGGTGCGGCGAGGTATGGCGAAGGGTCGCGGGTGCCGACCCAGTCGAACTCGACGGTCCAGCCCTGATCGAGTCCCCATGAGATCACCGGCGGATGGAGCCCGGCCTGATGTTCGGGCCGCGCCCACAGGAATCCGCAACTGCGCGGCGACCACGCCCACTTGTGCAGATTGGCCGCATACCAGTCGACGCCGAGCGCCGGCACGTCGAGCGCGATCGCGCCGGGTGCGTGCGCGCCGTCGACCAGCACCGGAACTCCGCGGGCATGGCAGCGCGCGGCGATGTCCTGCACCGGCAGGATCAGCGCGGTTTCGGAGGTGATGTGATCGACGATCGCGAGCTTCGTGTGCGGGCCGATCGCGCCGGCGTAGGCTTCGGCGATCGCGCGTGCGCCGGCTTTGGGTTCGGGCAGTTCGACGGCGCGCACGGTCGCCCCGCAGCGGCGCGCGACGTAGAGCGCGGCGTTGGTGATCGCGCCGTAGCCGATGTCGGACACGAGGATCTCGTCGCCGGCATCGAACTCGAGCGAGCGCAACACGGCGTTGAGGCCGCTCGTCACGTTGTCGACGAACACCAGATCACCCCCTACGGCACCGACGAACTCGGCGACCGCGGAGGCGGCGACGCGCATGCGCGACGACGTGACGATCGGCTCGACCGCGATCTCCGACAACTCGCGCAGCAGGAACTTCGAGGGCTGCCACTCGATCGCGTCGCGAATCGCCTGCTGCGCGGCGAGCACGCGGCGCGGCACGGCGCCGACAGTGCCGTGATTGAGGTAGCTGATGTCGGGATCGAGCGCCCAGTGAGCGCGCATGGCGGCGCCGAAGCGCGTGGAACCCGCGTTCGAAATGGGCGCGGTCACGCGCGACCTCTGCAGCTTTCGGAGATGCGTCTCACGCTTCGTCCTCCAGTTCGACGAGTGCGGTGCCCGGCGCCACCATGTCGCCGGCTCGCGCAGTGATCTTCTTCACGCGGCCGGCGCGGGGCGCGCGGATCAGGTGCTCCATCTTCATGGCTTCGACCGCGACGAGCGGCTGGCCCTGCACCACGGCATCGCCCGCGGCGACCATCACGCGCGTCACCGCACCCGGCATCGGAGCTTCGAGCCCGCCGTGGTGCGCGGCCGCCGCGCGGCGACGCCCCGCGGCCTCGCGTTCGAGCACGAAGTCGAGCCGACCGAGACGCACGAAGCGTTTCGCGCCGTCCGCGGTGACTTCGGCGATCGTCGTGCCCTGATCGTTCGTGAGGCGCAGGCGGCCATCGGGCATCGCTTCGGCAGCGAGCTCGAACATGGAATCGTCGACGCGCACACGCCAGCGCCCGGGTCCGAGCGGCTCGAGTTCGACGGCCCGGCTGCGCTCGCCGTCGCGCCACGTACTCTTTGCGCTCATTCGCCGAGTCCCGGATGCCGCCAGCGTCCGAGTGCTTCGAACAAGCTGGTCGCGGGCGATGCGGAAGCTGTCGCCGTGCGATCGGGGTCCGTGGAAACTCCGATCGCTTCAGAGATCGCGGCAGCGGCGAGTGCCAGCTCGGGTGCGGGCGCAGTCATCAACGCGGAGAAGCCGGCGAGGAACTCACGCTCGATCCACTCGGTGTCGAAGCTCGCGGAGGCGACGGCCTCGTTCCGCACGAGCGCGCGCAGAAACGGCAGGTTCGTCACCACGCCGTGGACGAGTGCGGCATCGAGCGCCGCGGCGAGACGCGTGCGCGCGATCTCGCGCGTGGGTCCGAAGGCGATCAGCTTGGCGAGCATCGGGTCGTAGTGAACGGTCACCTGGTCGCCGCTATCGATGCCGCGATCGACGCGCACGAACGGTCCGTCGGGCCAGCGCACGCGGCGCGCGGTGCCGGCCTGCGGCAGGAAGTTGCGCGCGGCGTCCTCGGCGTAGACGCGTGCTTCGATGGCATGCCCGTGGCGGCGCACCTGGTCCTGTGTGAACGGCAGCGTCCCGGTGGCAGCGACGTGCAGTTGAGCGCGCACGAGGTCGATTCCGGTGATCAACTCGGTGACCGGGTGCTCGACCTGGAGCCGCGTGTTCATCTCGAGGAAGTAGAACTCGCCGCCGGGCGCCAGCAGCATCTCGATGGTGCCGGCACCGCGATAGCGCACCTTCTGCGCGAGCCGCACGGCCGCCGCCGTCATGCGTTCGCGCAGGGCATCGTCGATCGCGGCCGAGGGTGCCTCCTCGATCACCTTCTGATGGCGCCGCTGCAGCGAGCACTCACGTTCGAACAGATGGATCGCGCCGCCCTTGCCGTCGCCCAGCACCTGCACTTCGATGTGGCGCGCGTGTTCGAGCCGCTTCTCGAGATAGACCGCGGCATCGCCGAACGCCGACTTCGCCAGACGCATCGCGCTCTCGACGGCTTCGCGCAGCGCGGCTTCGTCGCTCACGGCGCGCATGCCTTTGCCCCCGCCGCCGAGTGCCGCTTTCACCATCACCGGGTAGCCGATCGTGCGCGCGGCGATGACGAGCGCTTCGACATCGGCGCCTTCGGCGCCGGGCACCACGGGTAGGCCGGCTTCGATCGCGATGCGGCGCGCGGCGCGCTTGTCCCCCATCGCGTCGATCTGCTCGGGCGCGGGTCCGATGAACACAAGTCCCGCCGCCTCGACCGCGCGCGCGAACCCTGCGTTCTCCGCGAGGAAACCGTAACCGGGATGAATCGCCTGGGCGCCGGACTGCTGCGCGGCCGCGAGGATCGCGTCGATGTTCAGGTACGACGCGCGCGGCTCGGGCGGACCCACGCACACGGCGTCGTCACACGCGCGCACATGCAACGCCGAGCGATCCGCCTCGGAGTGAATCGCGACCGAGCGGATGCCCATCTCGTGGAGCGTGGAAGCGATACGGCACGCGATCTCGCCTCGATTCGCGATGAGCACGGTGCGGAACACGCGGCTATGCCCCCCACCTGGGCGGGCGCTTCTCGAAGAACGCCGTGAGCCCGTCGCGCGCTTCGTCGCCGCTGCGCACTTCGGCGAGGATGCGCGGAAGTCCCGCGCGGTATTCCTCCCACGACGTGTTCGCCCACAGCTCGAACAGCATCTTGATCCGGCGTTGCGCCTGCGGGCCGCCTTTGAGCAGCTCGCCGACGAGCGCGTCGATGCGCGCGTCGAGGTCGGCAATCGGAACCACGTCCTGCACGAGCCCGATCTTCAATGCGCGGTCGGCGCCGAAGCGCTCGCCGGTCAGCATCAGCTCGCGCGCGTGACGGTCGCCGAGGCGACGGATCACGTACGGGCTGATGAGCCCAGGAACGATGCCGAGCCGCACTTCGGTAAGCCCGAACTTCGCGTCGTCGCTCGCGATCGCGATGTCGCATGCGCACGCGAAGCCGACGCCGCCGCCATAAACACCGCCATGGAGGCGCGCGACTACCGGCTTCGGAAAGTCGGCGAGTGCTGCGAAGTATCCGCCGAGCTGCTGCGCTTCTTCCAGGTTCTGTTCGAAAGTCGCCGTGGCGGACGCCTTCATCGCTCCGATGTCGGCGCCGGCGCAGAACGACGGCCCGCGTCCGCCGAGCACGACGACGCGCACGCCGTCGTCATGCGCGAGCACATGAAGTGCGGCCGCGAGTTCGCGGCCGAGTTCGGACGAGAGCGCGTTGTGCACTTCGGGCCGGTTGAACCACACACGGACAACCGCGCCGTCGCGCACGACTTCGAGCAGGGCGCTCATGATCGCTGTCTCGGGCCCGCGAAAGCGGGCTCGAAATCGAAGGCTGTGGTCGGCACATGGAACATCATGATCTCCTGCAGCAAAGGTGCGCGGACCCGGATGCGAGGCGCAAGACGGACCCTGAGCGGCGCCCGAATCGCGCGGGACTGTGGCACGTTCACCGCGACGGAAGCAATTGCACCCGTTGCTGGCGCGCTCGCCGATGGCCAATAATGCAGGTGCCGCGTACCGAGCCGAAAAACGATAAGGAGGTGCCATGAAGAAACTCGTCCTGCTGCTGGCGCTCGCCTGCCTTGCGGGGTGCAGCAAGCCCTCGTCCGATCCCACGTCGCCCAGCATCAAGCCGCCCGCCGACACGCTGGGCACGTCCGCGCCGCAGATTCGCTGATCGAACGACCTCACGCGCGGGGCGGCGACGAACGTCCCGCGCGCGTCGTTCAGCCGAGCGCAAGCGCGATGACGCCGCTCGCGAACGCCGCGGCCGCAACGAGGCGGCGAGGGCGATCGCCTTCACCGAGCACGTGCCCGCCGAGCCACGCGCCAATCAGGATGCCGATCTCACGCGCGGGCGCGATGTGGCTCACGGGCCCGAGCTGGAACGCGAGCAGGATCAGGATGTAGGACAGCGGGCTCATGAGGGCGATCGCGACCACGCGCGCGCGATGCTCGTTCCACAGCGCCACGATGCCGTCGCGCTGTCCGAGTGCGGCCGGTGAGAACAGCGCCACGCGCACGACTTCGCCCGCCCAGTAGAAGATGAGCGGCGGGATCAACACGTGCTTCACCGACCATCCATCCCACAGTGTGTACACCGCGATCAGCGCGCCCGTCGCGAAGCCATATCCGAGACCCGGCGTCATGCGTCCGCGCGTGACGAGCCCGGGGCGGATCGTGAGCACGAGTACGCCGATCGCGACCAGCACCGCGCCGGCGACGGCGAGCGGGGTCGCGTGCTCGCCGAACAGAACCAGAGCACCCGCAGCGGCGAGCATCGGGCCGGTGCCGCGCGCGACCGGATACACGAGCGACAGATCGCCCGCGCGATAGCCGCGCATCAAGAGCACGAAGTAGGTCACGTGAATCACGCCACTACCGATGACGAGGCCGATCTCGAGCGGACCGGGCCGCCATCCGCTGTGCGCGATCTGCCATATCGCGAACGGGCCATAGGCGATCGCTGAGATCGTGGTGAGCAGCCACATCAACGGCACCGTGCGGACGTTGCCGAGTTGCTTGATCCACAGGTTCCACGTCGCGTGCACGATCGCCGAAGCGAGCACGAGCAGCAGCGTGGCGAGCGTCACCTGGGATCCTCGGGGTTGATCGCGAAGGCCGGGCCGCGCACAGCGACCCGCGTGCTACATGCGGAACACGCCGAAGCGCGGCTCCGGAATCGGCGCGTTCAACGCGGCCGCGAGCGCGAGCGCGAGCACGGTGCGCGTCTCGGCGGGATCGATGATGCCATCGTCCCAAAGCCTGCCGGTCGAATAGTAGGGACTGCCTTCGCGTTCGTACGTGTCGAGGATCGGCTGCTTGAACGCCGCGACTTCTTCGGGCGTCAGCTTCTTGCCGGCCGCTTCGAGCTGCGTCTGCTTCACGGTCGCGAGCACGGACGCCGCCTGTTCGCCGCCCATCACGCTGATGCGGCTGTTCGGCCACATGAACAGGAACCGCGGTTGATACGCACGGCCGCACATACCGTAATTGCCGGCGCCGAAGCTGCCGCCGATGACCACGGTGATCTTCGGCACCGGCGCGTTCGCGACCGCGTGCACCATTTTGGCGCCGTCCTTCGCGATCCCGCCGTGCTCGTACTGGCGGCCGACCATGAAGCCGCTGATGTTCTGGAGGAAGAGCAGCGGAATCCCGCGCTGAGAGGCCAGCTCGATGAAGTGCGTCGCCTTGAGCGCGCTCTCGCTGAACAGCACGCCCTGATTGGCGAGAATGCCGACCGGAATCCCGTGCAGATGCGCGAAGCCGGTGACGAGCGTGGTGCCGTAGCGCGCCTTGAACTCGTGAAACCGCGAACCGTCGACCAGCCGCGCGATGATCTCGCGCACGTCGTACGGCGTGCGCAGATCGCGCGGCAGCACGCCGTAGATCTCGGACGGATCGAACTGCGGCGGTTCACTCGCGCGCAGATCCAGCGCGGGCCGCCGCAGCATGGCGCCGCCGACATGCGCGAAGATGTCGCGCGCCATCTCGAGCGCGTGCGCGTCGTCGTCCGCGAGATGATCCGCCACACCCGAGATGCGCGTGTGCACGTCGCCGCCGCCCAGTTCCTCGGCTGTGACCTCCTCGCCCGTCGCCGCCTTCACCAGCGGCGGCCCCGCGAGGAAGATCGTCCCCTGATTCTTCACGATGATCGCTTCGTCACTCATCGCCGGCACATAGGCGCCACCCGCCGTGCACGAACCCATCACGACCGCGATCTGCGGAATGCCCCGCGCCGACATGCGCGCCTGGTTGTAGAAGATGCGGCCGAAGTGATCGCGATCGGGGAACACTTCTGCCTGGAGCGGCAGGAACGCGCCGCCCGAGTCGACGAGATAGACGCACGGAAGCTGATTCTCGAGCGCGATGTCCTGCGCACGCACGTGCTTCTTCACCGTGAGCGGGTAGTAGGTGCCGCCCTTCACGGTCGCATCGTTCGCAACGATCATCGCGTGCCGCCCGTGGATGATGCCGATGCCCGTGACGATGCCCGCACCGGGCGCATCGCCGTCGTAGAGCCCGTAAGCCGCAAGCGGTGCCACTTCGAGGAACGCCGTGCCCGGATCGATCAACTGCTCGATGCGCTCGCGCACGAACAGCTTGCCCCGCGCGACATGGCGCTTCACGAGGTCGGGGCCGCCGCCGAGCTTGATGGCTGCCATGCGCCCGCGGAGTTCCGCGGCGAGCGCGCGATGATGCGCGGCGTTCGCCTTGAACTCTTCGCTCTGCGGATCGAGGTGGGACTCGAGGAATTCCATGCGTGCGGGTGCGGCTCCGGGTGAATGCTGCAGTGGGGCGCGAGCGGTGGAGTTATAGCAGAGTTGTCCCGAACTCTCCGCAAGGAGAGTTCGGATGTGGTGTGATCAGGCGACTGTCTTCGCGGACAGTTGGTGCATCGGTCCGAGCCAGGTGACGCGTTCGCTATCGATGTGCCCGGGTCTGAACCCTTTTTTCTTCTTGACGGCTTCTCGAGCGCTTCCCAAGAAATCCCGGCGCTGTCGGCCGCATCGCGTCCCAACGTGCGCAACTCGCGCGCTCGCGTGATCAAACCGGTCGATCGCGAAAATTCTCGCGACGCATGCCGAGATGGAGACTGCGTTGATCTCAGAGCGTCGAAAACACGTGATGTAGAGTCATCTCGTGTTCATCGCCCCCGCGACCGGATGCATCCTTGTCGTGCGCGGAGGGGTTATGAAGCACACACTTTCTCATCTCACCCATCAGGTTGTGCTGCAGGGTCTCGCGACGCTCGTCGCTCGAGGCTGCACGCACACGGCGGAACTCGTCGCCCACATTGGTGAAGTCGACAGCCGCAGGCTGTTCCTGCCGGCGGCACATCCTTCGATGTTCTCCTACTGCGTGCACATCCTGCACTTCTCGGAGCAGGCAGCGTACAAACGCATTCGTGTCGCGCGTATGGCGCGCAAGTTTCCAGCGATCTTTGACGCACTCGTAGAGGGCCGCGTGCACCTGAGCGGACTGTTCCTGCTGAAGGCGTACATGACGCGGCGCAACGCGGACGAGCTCTTGGCGGCGGTAACGCACCAGAGTTGTCGCGAGATCGAGAAGATTCTGGCGAAACGGTATCCGAAGGAGGATGTGGCGACGCGTGTGAGGGCGCTGCCGAGGGCGCGGGTTGTCGCGGCGACGCCCGCAAATCCGGATGCCGCCGGCGTTACGGACAATCCTGACCAACTGTCCGTGCGGACAGTCATGTACTCGGTCGCCGAAGGCGAACGAGCGGCAGTCCCGAGTACCGAAGTGAGCCTTCGGACCGTGGCGCCGCCCGCGAAAGTCGCGCCGCTCGCGCCGAAGCGCTACGCGCTTCAGTTGACCATGAGCCAAGAATTGCACGACAAGCTCCGCCACGCGCAAGCGCTGCTATCACACACGTCGCCCTCGGGCGACGTGGCAGCCGTTCTCGAACGCGCACTCGACGTGCTCATCGCAAAGCTCGAGAAGGCGAAGTACGCGGCGACCGACACACCCCGGGGGGGATGCGCCCAACCCCCAACCCCGACAAAAAACGCGCGCAGGGGGGGGCGCCC
>JANLWX010000149.1:0-19697 GCA_031364845.1 Candidatus Eiseniibacteriota bacterium | reverse complement strand
AGAATGCGCGCCTGCGCGCCGGCGAACTGCGGCAGCGTGCGGCGCATGTCGGCTTCGAACTCCTGCTGGTTCAGCTTGCGCTCGTGACGCGGCTTCATCTGGATGAAGATCTGGCCTTTGTTGACCGCGTTGTTCTGCTGCTCGCCGCCGATGCTGAGATAGGTGTGCAGCACTTCGGGGCGCTTGAGCAGCCAGCCCTCGATCTCGCGGCCTTTCGCGGTCGAGTAGTCGAGCGACGTGCCCAGCGGCGCTTCGTAGGCGACCATCGTCTGCTCTTCGTCGGACTTGGGCATGAACTCACCGCCGACGGCACCGAGCATCGGCATCAGCAACGCGGCGACGAACGACGCCGCCGCGATGGCCATCGTCAGCAGCCGGTGGCGCAGCGCCCAGTGGATCACGCCGCGATAGCGCTTGCCGAGGCCGGCGAACGAATCGTTGAAGCGCTGGAGCGCGCGGCCGATCGGACCGCGCGGCGCGTTGCCTTCGGCCTGCGGGTCGTACCACTTGGACGACAGCATCGGATCGAGCGTGAACGACACGAACAGCGACACGAGCACGGCGAAGGCGACGACGATGCCGAACTGGAAGAAGAATCGGCCGACGATGCCACCCATGAACGCGACCGGAACGAACACGGCGACGATCGAGAGCGAGGTCGCGAGCACCGCAAAGCCGATCTCGGCAGTGCCGCGGCGCGCGGCGGTGTCGTGGTCCTCGCCCTTCTCGACGTGGCGCACGATGTTCTCGCGCACCACGATCGCATCATCGATCAGGATGCCGATCACGAGCGACAGCGCCATCAGCGTCATCGTGTTGAGCGTGAATCCGAACGCGTAGAACGCGAGGAACGACGCGATCACCGACACCGGCAGCGTGAGGCCCGTGATCACGGTCGAGCGCCACGAGTTCAGGAAGATGAACACGATCAGGATCGTCAAGATCGCGCCTTCGACCAGCGTCTTCTGCACGTCCTCGACCGAGTGGCGGATCCACACCGAGTTGTCCTGCACAACCGCGAGCCTGGCACCGCGTCCGAGCGTGCGGTTCAAGTCCGCGACTGCGGCATTCACGCGGTCGGCGATCTCGACGGTGTTGCCGCCCGAGACTTTGCGGATCTCGACCACCACGGCGCGCTCGCCACTGACGTAGGCGGCATCGCGCTCCTCCTCTTGCGAGTCCTCGACACGCGCGACCTGCGACAGGCGCACACTCGAACCGCCCCGGCTCAGCACCACGATGTTGCCGAAGTCACGCGGATCGACGACGCGGCCCTTGATGCGAACGAGGCTCTCGCTGCCGCCGCGCTGAACGCGGCCGGCGGGCACGTCGGCGTTTTCGCGCTCGAGTGCGGCGACCACCATGTCGGGCGAGACGCCCAGAGCTTGCATGCGATCGGGCAGCATCAGCGCATGGATCTCGCGCCGCACGCCGCCGACCACGGCCACGCTGCCGACGCCGGGAATGTTCTGGAGCCGCCGGCTGATGTCTTCTTCCGCAAGGCGCGTGAGATCACGCAGTGACCAGCCCGAGCCCTGTACCGCGAACGTCATGATCGGCAGGCCCTGCGCATCGAACCTCGCGATCACCGGCGGGTCGATGTCCTTCGGCAGCTCGAGGCGGATGCCGTCGATCTTGGCGCGCACGTCGGCGACCGCGTCCATGACCTGGGTCGAGAGCTGGAACTCGATGAACACCGAGCTGTAGGCCTCGTTCGATACCGACGTGATCTTCTTCACGCCCTCGACCGAGTTCACGGCCTCTTCGATCTTCTTCGTAACTTCGCGCTCGACGGCGTCGGGCGAGGCGCCCGGGTACTGGGTCGTGATGCTGACGAACGGGAAGTCGACCTTGGGCCACAGATCGACGTTGAGCCGGCGGAACGAGAAGATGCCGAGTGTCACCAGTGCCACGATCATCATGGTCGCGAGCACCGGACGCTGGATCGACAGGTCACTCAGGAACATGCCGCGGGGCTGTTTCGCCTCAGGCTCGTTCGTGTGCGGAGCGCGGCTCATGGCTCAGTCCTTTCCCGCGACGATTACCGGACGTCCGGGAACCAGACCTTCGAGTGCGCCGGCGACCACCGTGTCGCC
This sequence comes from Candidatus Eiseniibacteriota bacterium, assembly GCA_031364845.1. Lineage (GTDB taxonomy): Bacteria > Eisenbacteria > RBG-16-71-46 > RBG-16-71-46 > RBG-16-71-46 > JANLWX01. The sequence goes on along the minus strand of JANLWX010000149.1, from coordinate 17,601 downwards.
CGCGGCGAGGCCGGCTGAGATCTCGACGCGATCCTGCGCTTCGTCCGCGAGTCCCGGCGTCACGTCGCGGCGCGCGAGGCGTCCGTGGTCGAGCACCATCACCCAATTCTTCGCCCCATCGACGCGGATCGCCGCTGTCGGAATCGCGAGCACGTCCTTCTGCTGGTGTGTCACGAGCGAGCCCGACGCGAACAGCCCGCCGACCAGCGCGCCGTTCGCATTGTCGACCGTCACGTAGACTTTGACCTGCCGCGTCGCGGGATCGGCGGCCGCGTTCACGCGCGCGACCCGGCCGGTCACCGTACCCGCGGTGTAGCCGGTGATCGTCAGCTCGACCGCCGCACCCGGCTTGATCTGCTGCACGTACTCGCTCGGCACGGTGGCTTCGAATTCGAGCTGGCGCGTGTTCACGAGCCGGAACAGCGGGTCGCCATCGGCCACTCGATCGCCGCCCTGCACGTAACGCGTGGCGATCACGCCGGGCACCGACGCGCGTACGGTCGCGTCTCCGAGCCGGTTTTGCGCCTGCGCCCGCCGCGCCGCGGCCGCGCGCCACGCGGCCTCCGCGCTCTCGACGTCGCGCTCCGACACCGCGCCCTCCTTGAGCAGGTTTTGCATGCGCTCGCGATCGGCGGCGCGCATCTTCAGCTCGGCGTCCGCACTCGCGGCGTCGGGCGCGAGCGACGCCGTGCGGAAGCGCGCGAGCACCTGGCCGCGCGTGACGGTGTCGCCTTCGTTCACGAGCACGCGATCGATCATCTCGGTCACGGGTGCCGTGATCCGCACGTCGATCGCCGGTTCGAGCGTGCCCGAAACCGGAATGCCGGCAGCGAGATCGATGCGCTGCGCCACCGCGATCTCGGTCGCGGCCAGACGCGCGGGCACGTTCTGTTCATCCTGAGCCGCGGCGGCATCGCCCTTCTTGGCCTTCGCACCGCCACATCCGCTCGCGACCACCAGCGTCACGAACAGCAGCATGGCGAAGGCGCGCGTCGTGCGCGCGACCTCGATCCGTTCGACGCCCGTAACTCTCACAACCCATTTCGAAGCGTTCTGCACTCGGTCGTTCATCGTCGTCCTCGGGCGGATCATCGCGGAGTCGTTTCGTTGGGAGTCATCGGTGAGATCTCGTTCACCGCGCGCCGCGTCGTGGGAACCGGACGTCCGAGCGCGCGCTCGAGCTGCGCCAGCGCGTAGAGATAGTCCCGTGCGGCGATCACCTCGTTGCCTTCGGAGGTCATCATCTGAAAGCGCGCGTCGGTGACTTCGAGCTGCGTGGAGATGCCGTTCGTGTACCGCACGTTCGCGAGATAGTGCGCGCGCCGCGCGAGATCGACGGTGCCGCGGCGCGCGAGCAGCAGCGCGAGCGTGCGGCGCACGTCCTGGCGCGCGCGCTCGATGTCGAGTTCCAGCTGCTGGCGCAGCTCCTCGCGCCGCACTTCGGCCTTGCGCACTTCGGCGGTCGCACGCTGGATCGCGCCGAACGACTTGAGTCCGAGGAACAGCGGAAACTCGAGCCGGGCGGTGCCCTGGATGCTACGGCGGAATTGATCGCGGGTCGGGAACTCGTCTTCGGGAAACGCCTGATGGGACACGGTGCCCGACAGCTTCAACTCCGGCCAGCGGGTCGCGCGCTCGACATCGAGCAGCTTCTCGCGGCCTTCGACTTCGGCGTCGGCCGAGGTGAGTGCCGCGCGCTGCACCGGAGCGAGCGACGGATCGTCCGGCACCGGCACCGTTCCGTCGGCCGCCCGCAGCGGCGTGACGAGCGCCAGCGGCTGACGCAGCGAGACGCCGAGCGCGCGCTTCAGATCCAGCATCGCAAGCTCGTAGTCGTTGAGTGCCGAGACCACCGGCGGCTCCGCGTTCATCGCATCGACCTGCGCCTGGATCAGATCGTATTCCGCTCGCGTGCCCGCGCGGCGGAACGACTGCACCTGCTTGAAGTGCGCCTGCGCCTGATCGCGTCCGGCGCTCGCGATCCCGACCAGCTGACCGGCCGCCGATGCGGTGAGGTAGGCCTGCTTCACGCGCAGCGCGACGCTCGCCGCGGTCTCGGCGCGGTTCGCATCGGTCTGCTTGCGATAGGCGCGCGCGGCACCCACGCCGGCGCCGACTTTGCGCGAGTAGAGCGTCTGGGTTCCGGTGACATCGACCTTCCACGTCTTCTCTGCCGCGAACGGACTGTTCTCGAGCAGCGGGCCGAACACAGTGTCGGATGCGGCGCCGGCGCCGCTGAAGATGCTGTCGAACTGGCGCGTGTAGTCGACGGCGCCGCTGATCTGGGGCCATGCGTCGGCGGCCGTTTCGCGAATGCGCCCGGCGGCGATCCGCGTTTCGGCGTTCGCGACCTGCATGTCGATGCCCTGCTCGAGCGCGAGCCGCACGGCGTCATCGAGCGAGAGCCGCAGCGTGTCGGCGGTGGCGGGCGGAGTTCCAGTGACCGCGGGTGCGGCCATCACGGGAAGTGCGACGGCAACGGCGAGCACGAAGCTCAGAGTGAGCGCGGCAGCGAATCTCATGCGACCGGCCTCCGCGCCGCGAGGCCGTCGAGCACGAGCTGGAGTCGCGCACGAAGTTCATCGCGCAGTTCGAACTGCGTCTCGTTGCAATTGACCCACAGGTACACCGTCGAGAAGTAGACGCTCGTCAGCAGCGACTCCGTGCGCACCACATCGAGATCACGCCGCAGCTCTCCGTTCGCGCGCCCCTGCTCGATGACCTTGAGCGTGAGCGCCTGCCACCGCATGCCGGCGTCCTCGCTCGGACCGAACGCGCGCATCATCAGCTCGTTCAGGACGAAGCGCGACAGTTCGCGATCCTCTTCGTACACGGAAGCACAGTGCGTGAAGATGCCGATCAGCTTTTCACTCGTGGGCGAAGCATCGGACAACAGCTCGCCGGCATTCTCCTCGGCCGTGATCAGGCGCTTCTCGGAGAGATAGGCGAGCACCGATTCCTTGCGCGGGAAGTAGTTGAAGAACGTCCCCTTCGCCACATCGGCCCGCTCGGTGATGTCGTCGATCGTGGTCTTTTCGAATCCGCGATCCCGGAACAGCCGGATCGCCTCCTTGAAGATGCGTTCGCGGGTTCCTTCCTTCTTGCGCTCGCGACGCCCAATCTCAAGCTCTGTCACAGTTTGGCTCCCGTATGCGGTCTGGCCTTGACCCGAATCATGTTTGGGTTCGGTACAAACTTAGACCGCAGTCATGCCCGGGAGGTTCCGGTTTTCTTCTTCCAGAGCGCGACCCGGCCCCAAGAAAAGCAGCGAAAACCTGGGGGCGCGGGCGTAATGTGGGTTCGGGATCGACGAACGAAACCAGACGCGGGACTCCTCCCGAAACGGAGATTCTCCGCGCTTCCAAGGGCCGCACGTCGATCCGAAAACGCGCACCGGGTTTCAAGGAGCGACTGCTATGTGGTTTCGACGGCTGTTGGTTTTCGTATCCCTCTTGTCGATGCCCGCCCTCGCGTTGGCCGCAGACTCCAGGGCCACCACCGCGGCGGATACGGCGTTCGTCGACTCGTTGCCTTACGTCACGCGCATCTCCACGCTGCCCGAGCGACCCAACCCCTACGAACAGACGCGGGTGCTGATCGAAGGAAAGTTCCCGAACGATTGCGGCGTGCTGCTGGGCGGCGGCGAAGGAATCTCGGTGTGGATCCAGCCGCTTTCGAATTGCGACACGGCCACCACGGGCTGGAGTCGCGCGTTCGATGTCGGGCAACTCTCGACCGGCACGTACACCGTGCTCATCACACTGCGCGTCAATCGCGACGAAGCGCCCGGCGACCCTCTTGTGTATCGGAAACATTTCGTGTTCGAGGTGCACGACACCACTCAGACCGGCCCCCTGCCGTATGTGGACCAGATCCTGATCCGGCCGGCCCGCTCGGGCGGCGTGTTCGATCCGATCTGCGGTGGCGACAGCATTCTCGTGAGCGCGTACGGGCACTTCCCCAATCCGTGCTACCGGTTATTGCGCGTCGAAGTGCTTCCGTCGCCGCTCGGCTCGCCGCTGCCTCAGCCGCCGATCGTGCGGTATGTGGTCGATCGCGCGGAGTGCATCCTCCAGATCTGCCCGGAAGTCATCACGCCGTGGGAAGCCCACGTCGTGCTGCCGCCGATGCGGCCGCGCGACTACCGGTTGTTCGCGGAGCTTGCCTCCACGCCGTGCGGAGATTCGCTTCCGGTCGGGCGGCCAGTGCACTCGACGTCGATTCCATTCAGCGTCCAAGCGTGTCCACCCACGTTCGGATGTCTGCTCGGCGATTGGGCGCCGGGCGACGATGGCCGGTGCAACGGGTATCTCTCCGAACAGGGGCGCGCCGAGGTGTCGTTCACGATTCGCTCCGCGGTGGCGCTCGCGGGTCTTCAGGGAACCTTCTCTTTGGACAACGCCAAGATGCGCATCACCGGCATCGAAGCGATCGGGCCCGCCCAGGGCATGCACGTCGTGTGGCGTCCGACCGAGAACGGTGCCAAGTTCTCGCTGTTCGCTGACCACGGTGCGCCGATTCCGCCGTTCCCGTTCGACACGATCGGCCCCGGCGTTCCGATCCTGCGCCTCACGCTCCAGCGGACCGCGCGCGAACTGCCTCCGGTGACGTTCGTCTTCGCCGGAGAACTGCTCGGCTCCGACGAAAACGGCAACGCGGTGCCCGAATGCCGGATCCAAACGCTGGTCGCGGTCGCGGCGCGCATCTGCACCGAGCGCGGATGCGACTTCAACGCCGACGGCACCAGCGACATCCGCGACATCGTGCTCATGGCGCGCTGCGTGCTGGGCACAGCGGTCGATTCCACGGGCAGCACGCATCGCCAGATGTGTGCGGATTCCGCCGACGTCGCCGACTGCAACACCGACGGCAGGAAGGACATCGCCGATGTGATCTGCTGCGCGATCCGCACGCTGCGCGGCTCGAACTGCCCAGGATGTCCGGTCGACACTTCGGGGTCGCAGCCGGCTCCGGACGTTCGCGTCGGGCTCCACGCACCGGAATTCAACGACACCGGCGCGGAGCTGGTCGTCGACCTCGAGGGTCTCGCCACGGTCGGCGGTCTCGTGATGCGCTTCGACTATCCCGCCGATCGATACACCGCCGAAATCCTGCCGGGCTCATACGGGCCGGGATGGTTGCAGCTCTCGGATGTTCTCAACGGCACGGCGACGATCGGCATGGTCAACGCGTTCGATCCGCTCACGCCCTACACGCTCGACATGTTCCGTGCACCGTATCGGATCAAGCTCACGCTCAAGCCCGGCCAACGTCACGGTGGCGTCGTGAAGTTGTCGGACGTGGAGGCGAGCAACCTGGCCGGCGTGAAGCTCATCCCGCCGGCACAGTCGGTCATCGCGTCGCTCGGCGGCCCGGTGTCGCTGGCGCTGTCGGAGGCGCGGCCCAATCCTGCGAATCGGGTGACGCAGTTTGGCCTCACGCTCGATCGTCCCTCGACTGTTGCCGTGTCGATCTACGACTTGAGCGGGCGTCTGGTGTCCACGCTCCATCGCGGCCTGCTCGGCGCGGGATCGCACTCTTTCACGTGGAACGGCGCGAGCGACGACGGAAGGCCCGCGGCGGGCGGCGTCTACTTCTATCGCGCCAGCACCGAGGGCGCGATCGCGTCACGCAAGCTGGTCCTGCTCGGACGATAGTCACGCGATATCGTTCTCGTTAAAGTCCGCCGCCGTGGCACCCGCCGCGGCGGCGGATTCATGTCCCCTCGTGATCCGGAGACTTCATGACTGACCGGCCGTTGTTCATCCCCGTCCTGCTCGGCACCGTGCGCAAAGGACGCGTGAGCGAACACGTCGCGCGCTTCGTGAGCAGTCAGGTGGCGGCGCGATCGGGAGTCGAGACCGAGTTGATCGACATCGCGTCGCTTTCGATGCCGATCGACGATGCCGGCGAATCGATCAAGGATTCCGGGTTCGCTGCGAAGATGGAGCGCATGGATGGGCTCGTCATCGTGTCGCCCGAGTACAACCACGGCTATCCAGGGTTGCTCAAGCACGTGCTCGACAGTTGTCTCAAGGAGTACGTCCACAAGGCAGTCGGCATCGTCGGCGTGTCGGCCGGGCCGATCGGCGGCGCTCGCGGGGTGCAGGGATTGCTGCCGGTCATGCGCGAGCTCGGCCTCGTGAATATCTTCTGGGACGTGTATTTCTCGGGCGCTCACAAACTGTTCGACGAATCGGGGAACCTCAAGGACACCACCGCCTGGACCCCGCGCGTCGACAAGTTCCTGAACGAACTGATCTGGATGGCGAAGGTCATGCGGCACGGCCGCGAAGAGATCGTGCTGGATTGATCTCGGATTGCGCGGGCTCCGGAGGACGATGATGGAAGAGAGTCTGATCAAGCAGCCGATGATGTGCCCTAAGTGCAACATCGCGATGAACCGGCACGCGGAGAAGCTCGTCGAGCCGCGGGATGGCGACGCGGCACAAGATTCGGGCGTGCTCGGCGGGGCGATCGAGGAAATTCATTCGTGTCCGGGATGCGGTGGCGTGGGAGCGCGAGCGGGGTCCTGAAGCCGCGGCCGCAAGGCCGCGGCAGTCTTCCCGCGACTTTCGCTTTTTCTTCTCCGGCGTCCGCGCCCCAAATGCTACTGTGCGGCGCGATGACTCGACGCCGTGATCAAACATCCGACATCCGCGCACTGGACTCTCCGCTCGCCCGCCGCGAATTCCTCACCGGCACGGCGCGCGCCGCGTTCGGCGCCGCCGCACTCTCGGCGCTTCCGGCATGGGCGCATCACGCGCTCGCGGCCGCCGCAGCGCCCGACTTCATCGAGCGCAACGACTGGCCCGAGCACTGGGAGTCGACGATCGCCGCCCTCGGGCGCGCGCCGATCACACCAAACGACGTGTTCTTCGCGCGCAGTCACTTCCCGGTGCCCAAGATCGACATCGCGACGTGGAAGCTCGAAGTCTCGGGCCTCGTCAACACGCCGCTGTCGCTCACGCTCGACGAACTGCGCGCGATGGAGACCACCGATCTCACGTGCGTGCTCGAATGCGCGGGCAACGGGCGCGGCTTGATGAAGCTGCACAACACGTCGGGGACGCAGTGGGAGTACGGCGCGGTCGGCAATGCCGCGTGGGCGGGGCCGCGGCTCTCCGTGCTGCTCGCGCGCGCGGGCGTAAAAGCCGAAGCGCAACATGTGTGGTTCGAGGCGATGGATTTTGCACCGATGCCGGCGACGCCGCCGTTTTCGCGCAGCATCCCGATCGCCAAAGCGAACGCCGACGTCGTGCTCGCGCACTCGATGAATGGCACCGCGCTCACGCCGTTGCACGGGGCACCGCTGCGCGCGGTCGTGCCGGGATGGTTCGGCATGGCCTCGACCAAGTGGATCGCCAAGATCAGCGTCGAAGCGGAGCCGTCGAGCAATCACTTCATGGCGAAAGGCTATCGCTACGTCGAGCCGGGCGGCGATCCCGCGACGTCTCCGCCGGTCGAAGACCTGCGCGTGAAGTCGCTGATCACGCGCCCGCTCGAAGGCGCACGTGTCACGCCGGGAAGCGTGCGCGTTCAGGGTTACGCGTGGGCGGGCGTATCGGGAGTGAAGCTCGTCGAGGTGTCGATCGACGGTGGCAAGACATGGAAGGCCGCGGGATTCTCGGGCGACGCGACGCCCTACGCGTGGCGGCAGTGGGCCACCGAGTTCGATCTCAAGACGCCGAAGAAGGTGACGCTGATGGCGCGCGCGACCGACGGGGCCGGCAACGTGCAGCCGCTCGAAGCGAAGATCAACGCGAGCGGCTACGGCAACAACTCGATCCATCGGGTGAACGTCGATGTCCGCGCGTAGGCTGATCGCGTCGGCACTGGTCTCGGGAGCGATCGCGCTCGCCTCGTTCGCGCAGGTGTCGGGCGATGCGGCGGCGAAACGCGCGCCGTACGCGAAGCAACTTCCGTCGGGCGATGCGCTCGAGCTGATCGAGAGCAAGTGCCTGATGTGTCACTCGGCGATGCTCATCACGCAGCAGCGCAAGGACTCGACCGGGTGGGAGAAGACGGTGCGCCAGATGGAGCAGTGGGGCGCGCGCATCGTCCCCTCCGATCACGATCTCGTGGTCGCCTACTTCGTCAAAAACTTCGGCGTCGGATCGGGTACGGCCAAGCCGCTGCGCAAAGCCGCGGGAGACACCAGGTAGCGCACGGGCAGGGCGGAGTAGCGTGGCGCTACCGCCGTCAGCAGTTCGATGAACGCGGCTTCGACTTCGTCCGATAGCGCGTTGGTCGCGATCACGTAGGCGCCTCCGCGTGAAGGATCGAGCAGCACGAACGCCGCGAAGGTTCCGGCACTCCCCTCGTGCGTGTAGACGAGTCGCCCCTGCAGCGTGAGCCGTTGCCAGCCCATCGCGTAGTCACCATCCGGCGGCGTGTGCATCAAATCGAATGTGCTCGCGTCGAGCAGCTGCGCCGTGCCGAGCAATGAGCGCAGATGGAGTTGCGCAAAGCGCCCATAGGCTTCGAGGCTCTGACTCAGATCCCCGGCCGGGGCGACCACGGTGGGCACGCGTCCCGAGTTTGGATCAAACGGGACGAATGCGCCCCCGGTGAATATGTGCCCCCACGGTTGTGCTGCATCGTGGTCGGTCGGCCACCCGAACGTCGCTGTGACGTCGAGCGGATCGAGCAGTTCGCTCGTGAGCAATTGTTCCCACGTCGATCCGGCCGCCGCTTCCGCGATCGCCGCGGCCACGCCGTAACCTGCGTTCGAGTAAAGGTAGGTTCCGGGGGTCACGGCCGGCGGCCGCGTCACGAGCCAGCGCACAAACGCGCGCCGCTGTTCGACGTCGGTGCCGGCGAATGTCGGCAGTGCGGCGAAGTCTTCGAGCGTCTCGAACGCCGGAACTCCGCCTCGATGCTGCAGCAACTGCCCGAGTTTGACCGTCCGGTATGCAGTCACCATCGAGTCGGCGAACTGCGGAAACGCCTGGATCAGCGTGCGATTCCATGTGAGCGTGCCCGCTTCGACGAGCCGGCCGATCATCGTCGCCGTCATCGCCTTGGTAAGCGATCCGAGATGGAACAGATCCCCCGCCTGCGCCGAAACGGGTGATCCCACTTTTCGAACGCCGCGAATCGTGACGTGGATCGAATCCCGATCGATCACCGCGATCGCGAGCGCCGGCAGACCGTAGCGCGCACGGATGTTCTCGACCGTGGTCGCGAGCGGCACCGGCGTCGCGGTGCCGGGTGAAGTCGGTTTGCTCGAGTCACCGCATCCGGTGAGCGCAAGAGCGAGCGTGAGCGCGGCGAATGCGAGAGGTCGGTGGTACAGGCGCATGAAGGTCCCGGGTGGAAGGCCGTGGATGCGGCGCGGAGCAGGCGGATCGGGCCCGAATCCCGCTGTGGCTACTGGGCGGTCACGGTGAGCGTAGCACCGTGGGAGGCCAGCGACGATGAGCTGGTCGGCGTGAGGATGCGCACATACAGGCTCACCGAGCCTGACACGGCAAGGCCGCTCACGATCGTGAAGTTCGTGTCGTACGCGGCGAGGTCGGTCCACGGCCCCGTGGCGCTGGTCGTGGACCATTGCGCGCGGATCTGGTCAGGTCCATTCGACGAGCTCGACAGCGACCACGTGTTCCCTCCGGCGGTGAGCGTCGAGATTTTGCCGACCAGTGTCTCGGTCGTGTTTCCGTCGTTGGTGAGGACGCTGGATTGCGCCGCGAGCCATGTATTGAGTGGTCGCGTGCCGAAAGCGAACACGCTGTTCCCCGCACTCACACTGTTCACCGTCTGAATCACGATCGCCTTGGAGTCTGCGAGGTTCTGGCCGGAGGGGATGGCCAGCGTCGAGTTGTTGCTCGCCGCATCCCGGAGCGTCGCCCCCGCGGCGAGCGCGAGGGGAGTGTTCGCGTTCAAGTCGGATGAACTGTGGCCAGAGCCGACGGTGTAGGTGCCACTGGCCGAGATTGCCGGCCCGAACGGGGCGATCGCCACCACGGCGCCCGTGTTGAGCGTCACGTTCAAATTCCCTCCGGCGAGCGTGACCTGTTCAGAGAAATTCACCGTCACATTGACCGCGGACCCGGCGCCGTACGTCCCGTCTGGGGTCGTTGAGGTGACGTTGGTGATCGTGGGGTCAGACGTGTCGACGATGATCGCCTTGTTGTATCCCAATGATCCCATGGTACCGGCCTCAGGGAGGGTCAGATTCGCGTTCGTGCCGCTGCCAGACTTCTTGATGGTGCCACCGTTGAGAGCCAGTGCCGTCTCGGAGAGATAGTCGAGGTCGGCACTGCTTTGCCCGGCCGCGACGGTATAGGTGAAGGTCAGCGTCGCAGTCCCGCTGCCGGCGCTGTAGTTGGCCACGCCGTTGGGCGAGGACGACGTGCTCATCGTGAGCTGCGGCGTGCCGGTCACCACCTCCGCCTGGCTGAAGGTGATCGTCACCTGAATCGTCGAGCCTGCGCCGTACGACCCGTTGCCGGTGGTCGCGCTGACATCGATCACCGAGGGCACGCTGGAATCGATCACGATATTGTTGTTGTCCGCCAGGGATCCAAGACCTCCCGGAGCGGGGAGTGTCAGGTCAGCGTTGTTGCTGGCCGCGTCCTTGATCGTGCCGCCATTGAGGGCGAGTGCCGCCGATGAGAGATAGTCGAGGTCGGCGCTCGAGTGTCCGGCCGCAACGTTATAGTTGAAAATGAGTGTGGTGGTTCCACTCCCTGAACTGTAGTTGGCGATGCCGTTCGGTGCGGATGAGGTGTTGAGGGTCAGTTGCGGAGTTCCGGTGACGATGACGGGTTCATCGAAGTCGACGTGGAGCGGGAGGGTGAAGCCCAGACCGAAGGTCCCGTCCGAGGAGGTCGAGTAGACACTCGCTACCGTCGAAGCGATCGTGTCAAAGGACCGCTGGAATTGGGGCGCGGCACTGTTCCCATTTCCCGAGGCATCGCTCGCCGCGCTCGCGGCAATATCCGCTGACAGCGTCCCGTTGGCCCCCGGCGTCAGGTCAAAGCTGTAGCTGGTCCCGGACCCGGTGAAATTACTCACGGTTCCATTGACGGCCGTGATGTCCGACACGGTGAAGCCGGTCACCGATTCACCGAAGGTGACCGTCACCGGAACCGGCGAGACATTCGTCGGGTCGGCCGCCGTGGAGCTCATCGCGACCGTCGGAGCGGTCTTGTCGATTATGTAGGTTTGCCCGGAGATGAAGGTGCCGTTCCCCGGGCCGGTTCCACCGAGAATATTCGCCGCAGCATCGAGTATGGAATCGTCGTCGGTCAGATTAAGGCGGATCGTCCCGGAGCCGGCCCCGGAATCGACCGTGATCGTGCGGGTGGAGCCGCTCCCGGTCACGCCGCTGACGGACGCCCCGCTCACGCCGGTCGTGGTCAACGCGGAATCGGTTGCATCCACGCCCGTCACGCTTTCACTGAAGGTCGCGGTGTAGACAACGCTCGCCGCGTTCGTCGGGCTCACGCCGGCCCGGTTGATGGAGACAACCGTCGGGGCGACCGTATCGTATGTTCGCACGAATTGCGGCGCGACCAGGTTTCCTCGGCTGTCGAAGTCGAACGCGACCCCCGCCGGAATGTCGGCCGTCACCAGTCCGTTGGCCACCGGAGTCAGATCGAATGTATAGCCCGAACCGGACCCTATGAAGTTGCTGAGCGTCCCATTGGACAGGGTGATATCCGACGCCGTGAATCCGGTCACAACCTTGGTGAACGTCACCGTCACTAGGATCGGCGAAATCTTCGTCGGGTCGGTGAGGGCGGAGCTCATCGTTGCCTCAGGAGAAGTCCTGTCGATCGCATAGGCTTGGCCCGAAGTGAAACCGCCGTTCCCTGCGCCCGTCCCGCCGAGCGGATTGCCGGAAGCATCCACGATCGAGTCGTCATCCAGCACGTCGAGGCGAATCGTCCCCGAGCCGGAACCGGTATTGACCGTCACCGTGTAGAGCGTGCCGCTCCCGCTCACGCCGGTTACGGAAGCTCCGCTCACGCCGGTCGTGGTCAGGGCGAAATCGGCGAGGCCCACGCCGGTCACCGTCTCGCTGAGCGTCACGTCGAAATCGACACTCGATGCGCTCGTCGGGTCCGCTCCCGCCCGGTTCGACGACAGTGCGGACGGAGCCGCCTTGTCGATCGTGTAGGCCGGACCGGAGGTCAGGTTTCCGTCGCCGGATACCGGCCCGCCCAGCGGATTCCCACCCGCCACGATCGAGTTGTTGTCGGTGAGATCCAGCCGGATCGTCCCCGAGCCGGTTCCGGTGGTGACCGCCACAGTGTAGACGGCACCCGAGCCGCTCACGCTGGCGACCGATGCCCCGGCGATCGCGCCCGTGGTGGTCAGGGCGAAATCGGTGACATCGACCCCCGTCACCGCGTGACTGAATGTCACCGAGAAACTCACGCTCGTTGCGTTGGTCGGGTCCGTTCCGGCCCGCACGCTGGAGCTCGCGACGGGATGAACCCGCAATTTGACCTGCCCGGCCGTCGCCACGTCGATGGAGTATGCCGGTCCCGCGGGGAGCGAACCGAGGCTGATTCCGTTGTCGGTCAGCACGCCCGTGTAGGTGAAGAGCGTGTAGGTTCCCGCGCCAAACCCGGCGAGTGAGGTGACATTCAAGACACCGTCATCCGTCAGGTTGCCGATCACACTGACCTGATCGCTCACCGTCCCGAGCTCGAAATTGAGATTGGACGTGGAGTTCACGACGAGCGTGCCGGTTTTCAACGTACCCGCCGCGCCGATACCCGGAGTCAGGCTTGCGCCATTGGCGATGGTGGAAGTCCCAGTAATCCCTCCGGCATTGGCGCCGTCGAGAACGGCACCGGAGGAGACCGAGACCGCTCCCGATCCCGTGGCGGACCCACTGCTGTTCGTCACACGCAAGGTTCCGGCACTCACCGTGGTCGCGCCCGCATACAGGTTGGCAGCCGCCAGAGTCAGTATCCCCGCACCCGATTTGGTGAGCGCCGCTGTCCCCGAGATGACACCGTTAGCCACGGTGTTCCCCGCCCCGTTGAACGTCGTCGTGAAACCACCGTTCGCAATGGTCCCCTCGAGGGTCAGTGCATCGCCCGCGGTGACCGATCCGATCGTGCTCGCCGCGGTCAGCGTGATGGGACCCGCGAAACTGTTGTTCCCGCTGATGTTCTTGATCGCGCCGGCCGCACTCACTCCGGTCCCATTGATGCTCACCGCCTCGATCGTGCTATAGGTGACGCCGCCTCGCAGCCCGAGCGTGGCCCCTGAAGCGACGGTGGTTGAGCCCACGCTGGTCCCGAGCCCATTGTTGGACGTGACAATGAGTTGGCCCGTGCTGATGGTCGTCGTGCCGGTGTAGGTATTGCTCCCGGCGAGCACGAGGGTTCCACTGGCACCCTTCGTCAGGTTGAAGGCGCCGCTGACGACGGCCGTGATCAGCAGATCATCCGTGGCAATCCCGTCATTGATCGTGAAGGTCCGGATCGCGCCCAGTCCGAGGTTGCCGGCGATGGTCGCCGACGATGCGGACGCGCTGGTCGTCACGGTGCCACCGAGAGTGAGGGTCCCGGTCCCGGTCGTCACGGCGCCACCGGTCATCATCAGGCTGCCGATCGTGTCGGAAAAGTTGTTGAGATCCAGCAGTCCCAAGCCCGTGACGGTGACAGTCTTCGTGGGGATCTCGTTGCTGGCCATCGACCGGACCACGCCGCTCGTGATCGTCACGGCCCCGGCGGTGATGTTTCTTCCGGAGGTCTTGGCGAGGAGCACCGTCCCGCCGTTGACAATCAGACCACCGGAATACGAATTGCTGGAAGTCCCCGAGACCCGGTAGGTCCCCGCACCAGTCTTCGTCAGCACCTTCGTGCCGCTCGTCACGCCGGACACGTCCAGCGTCGCGCCGGCATCGGACACACTCCAGGTCTGGTCGACGGTCAGAGCGATCGCGATGCTGAGGGTGATGGTCCCGGTCACGCCCGCCGCAACGCTGATCCCGCCGGCGGTGCTGATTCCGATCGAGTTGCCGCTGATCGAATATCCCGCGGCCTGAAATGTGATCGAAGCTATCGCCGTCGCCAATGCCAGATTGTTCGAATTGGTGAGCCGCGCCGCGCCGGCCGGGAAGACCAGGTCGTCCCCGGAGACGGGGCTCACACCGCCCGCCCAGTTTGCGGCCGTCCCCCAGTTGTTATCGGCTCCGGCACCGCTCCACGTCCTGGTCGACGCTTCAGCACGAACCGGGGCCACTGCCATCGCTACGCCGAACATCAACAGGAGCCAGATTGCCCTGAGGGGGCGCGGTTCGTCCCCTATCGAAGGCCCCGGATCGCTCGCGGCTCCGGGCCGGCGCGCCACGAGGGTTTTCGTGATCGGGCTTGCGAAGGGAATGGACTCGATAGACCGACTTTCCCGGAAAGAGAACTCGGTCATGGCGCGGATCACCTCAAGCCGGGTCCAATGATCTCTAGATCGGAGCTGGATCCGGATTGCGAAGGGGTTGGATGGTACGAGGAATGTCCACTTGGTCGATCGGCAGGTTCCTCGATCAGGCCCACCTAAAAACAACACGGCACGAGCATTGCGTTCCTGGAGTGGCCCGAACCGGCCACCACGACATGAACCATCTCTCTCTTAATCAGTTGCGGCATCCGACCGACGCGCGCCACACGCTCGCGCCGGCCGGATCCCGTGCATCCATCCGCCAGCCCGGCCAGCTTCCGGCCACCTCCGATTCCCGCCCCGGATCCGCCCGATGAGCGCCGCCCGAACCCTCGGCCGCCAGACCGTGCGCCTGTTCGCCGGCACGCTGACCGCCAAGGCGCTCGACTTCGTGCTCTACCTGCTGCTCGCGCGAACGCTCGGCGTCGAGCAGTTCGGCCGCTACACGTTCGCGTTGTCGTTCACGCTGCTGTTCAACGCGCTCGGCGATCTCGGGATCTCGACCGTGTTCACGCGCGAAGTATCGCGCGCGCCCGAACGCGTGCGCGAGCTGCTGCGGCCGTGTCTCCTGCTCAAGCTCGTGCTCGCCGTGATCACGATGCTTGCGGTGCTGATCGCCGCGCGCTCCGGCCCGGGCGACGAGAGCCTCGCGCTCGTGCTGCCGATCGTCGCGGGCATGCTGCTGAACTCAATGGCTGTGGTGTTCGACGGACTGCTCCGCGCCGCCGGTCGCGCGGGGCGCAGCGGACTCAACCTCACCGTGCAGAGTGTCGCGGCGCTGGCGTGTGGTGCGGCGCTTCTAGGATTCGGGTTCGGGCCGCTCGCGGGCGCGTATGCGTTTCTCGTGGGTGCAGTCGTGAGGACGATCTCGGCGCTGGTTTGGTCGCGTGATTTGTATCTCGCGCCGAAAGGCGCGAAGGCTTTTGGGGTTTCGGGCGGAGCAGTCGCGGCGGAAGTTTCCGGCGTATCGAACTCTGTAGTCGCCGCTGGCGCGGCGAAGCATGCGGCGAAGCCGTTCGCGCTGTTACGCGAAGCGGTGCCGCTCGCACTCTCCGGCATCTTCATCGCCGTCTACTTCCGCATCGACGCCGTCGTGCTGCGCACCATGCAGGGCGATCACGCCGTCGGACTCTACGCCGGCGTCTATCGCATGTTCGAAGCGTTCGCGATCCTCGCCGTCACATTCCGCTCGGTGCTGTTCCCCGTGATGGCGCGCGCAGCCGACGGACCCAAGGGCTCACTCGGCGTGATGTGCCGCAAGTCGATCCGGCTGCATCTGCTGTTCACCTTCGGCGTCGCCGTGTTCTTCACGTTCGAAGCGCCGGCAATCGTGCACGCCGTGCTCGGTCCCGACTACGCCGCCGCCGCACCCGCGCTCGCGATCCTGATCTGGGCGCTGCCCGGATCGTACATGGCCGACACCATGCTGTTCCTGCTCACGGCTCAGCGACGCCAGTCGCTCGGCACCTGGGCCGTCGGCATCACCGCCGTCGCGAACGTTACTTTGAACTTGGCGCTCGTCCCCCGGTTCTCATTCCTGGGTTCGTCCGCAGCGACCGTCGCGAGCGAGTGGCTGTCGTTCGCGCTGCTGTTCGCGATGTTCCAACGAGCGGCACCCGTCCCGGGAATCGGTGGAGTCGTGTGGCGTCCTGTCATCGCCGCGAGCGTGCTCGCCGCCGGTCTTGCCGCGACCTCGTCGTGGGGACCGCAAGGGATCGCCGGCATCGCGATCGCCGCCGTCGCCTCGATGACCGCTTACACGTTCATGCTGATCGCGCTCGGCGCGATCGGTCGTGAAGACCTTCAGCTGATTCGCAGCGTCATTCCGTCGCGGGTGCGGCCCGTTCCCGGAGGAACACCTTCATGATGACATCGCTCACGCGATTGATGGCCGCCATCGCGCTGAAAGGCGGCTCGCGCAATCTCGCGCGCATCATGCTGCAGATCGCCTGGGACCGCGCGTTCAGCGCGGTCTACGTGATGTGGCTGCGCGCCTACGGCGTTCGCGTCGGGCGCGGCTGCAAGATCCGCGGCACGATCCGGATTTCCGGCGACCCGCGACGCATCACGCTCGGCGACGGCTGCAGCATTCATTCCGGCGTGTCGTTCTGGACCCACGACTACGGCCCGGGTCATGGGGCGATCATCCTCGGCCGGCGCGTCACGTGCCTGCGAGGTGTGACGTTCAACTCGTACGAGCGCATCGAAGTCGGCGACGACACCGCATTCGGCGACGGCTGCTACGTCCAGGACAACGACCACGGAACGGAGCCCGGAATACCCGTGATGCAGCAGCACTCTCACGGAACGCCGATCACGATCGGGCAGGATGTGTGGTTCGGCGCGCGCTGCATCGTGTTGAAGGGCGTGGCGGTGGGGGATCACACGATCATTGGGGCTGGGAGCGTGGTCGTGAAGTCGCTGCCTGCGGACTCGGTGGCGGTGGGGGTACCGTGCCGGGTCGTGAAGGGGCGGGGCGCCGCGGACATACGGGCCGCTTAACGGTAGCGCACCTTAACCCGACCAAGACTCACGCGCACGTGATTCGTTGGCCCACAGGATGCGGGTAAAGCCCCCATAAGAGCACAGCCGCTAGACATCTCTGGATTACATGGGGAGCCACTCTCGAGCGTCAGATCACGTTGCTCTAAACTACAGAAGCGCGGATCCGCAGATATATTGCCAAGGGTGCTAGTTGCGTCCGGCAATCCGCTGTAATTCTGAGGCTCATTGCCAAATACATCGTTGCAACTTAACTGCTTCTCGGAGCCATCGACTCCAAGTACAACTCCGGTGCCCTGATTGAACGCCATCACATTCTGACGACAGTCAGCGCGCCCGCCGGCGGCAACATAGACGCCACCGCCATACTTCGCACTGTTTTCAACGATAGAGTTCGAAACGATAGTCGCATTCGACTGCCAGACGGAAATGCCACCACCGTACGCGCCGCAGCTGTTATCGTAAATCTGATTTCCTTGAATATGCGCAGCGCTAAAGTTATCGATGTAAATGCCGCCTCCAGAGCCGGCATATGCTTCATTCGATCGAATTATATTGGGCTCTTCCGAGAATGGTGTGGCTGGAATCATGATGCCGCGCCGAGGCTCGCGGGGTAGAGGTCGAGTCCGCCGCAGTGGAAGTAGATCGCGGTGCGGAAGCGCTCGCGGCTGCGGAACCCGCACGCACGCCGCTTCG
>JANLWX010000139.1:0-8834 GCA_031364845.1 Candidatus Eiseniibacteriota bacterium | reverse complement strand
ATCCCTTACCACCTGCTCGGGCTATCCACAGCGTTCTGACGACGTAGTGAAGCCGTGTCCTTGACGAGCCGGATGCGGGAAATCCGCACGTCCGGATCAGTGGGAGCCCCGGGCGGCAACGCCCGGGGCCACCCGGCAGCGAATGCGCACGTTGTCGATGGTCGCCGCGCCGCCGCACGCGACAGGGTCGATGTGGTCGAATTCCAGGAGCGAGACCGACGGACAGCGTTGGCCGGATTCGCTCGTGAACGTGCAACGGTCCCCGTCACGCTCACGAACAGCTCGCTTCACATGCGCCGGGATGCAACGTGGATCGGTCGAAGCCTTGCCTCTCGCGGCGCGGGGCCGTGAAACCGCGGCGAACTTGGTCTTCTCGAGGTTGGCGATCAGCGCGTCCAGAGCGCGCTCGAACACTTCCGGAATATTTCCGGCCGGAATCGCGTGGCTGAGGAGCGACTGAGCGTATCGCAATTTGTCGTGAGCTTCCTGACCCATGGTGAACTGGACGGCGAAACGCTCGGGCGCGAGCGGCGTCACTTTGGGATGAGGCGTCTCAACTGGCCCCGGGACCAGTTGGTTCGACGACGGCGAAGAGCCCGGAAGCAGTGCGGGCGACTCCGAAGTCACAGTGATCCGTGTCTCAACGTCCTGTCGCGGGAATCGCTGTGCCAGCATTGCTTCGATTTCGGCCTTCGTCCTGGGCGCCGCCGCAGTGAGCAGTTCTCCCACGTTGTCCTGCGTCAGGTGGGAGGCCAGCAGGTATGCCCCACTCAGGTGCAGCCTGCCTTCGGCGATGGCCAGGAAGATCGCAGGGAACTCCCGCGCCTTGCGCGCCACTCGAATCCGCTTGTTCGCCGCGTCCTCCG
The DNA here is from genome assembly GCA_031364845.1 of Candidatus Eiseniibacteriota bacterium. Lineage (GTDB taxonomy): Bacteria > Eisenbacteria > RBG-16-71-46 > RBG-16-71-46 > RBG-16-71-46 > JANLWX01. Next base: position 7,968 of record JANLWX010000139.1, on the reverse strand, counting down.
AGAGACCCAGAACGTGCACGCAATACGAATGCATCGAAGGATGCGCCGCAGGCACGAACAGCCTCCGTACATCGAACTCCGCGATGTGGGCGAGCACCATGCCCGTGGACCAGGAATCGTTGGCAATCACCGTGGTGAGACCACACTCGAGCGTGTGATCGGCGAGATGAGACAGGGCGTACCAACTCACGGCTCCTCCGCGCATGCAGACAACGCAGTCGATCGCGGGGGCGATGAATGACGCGGATGATTCTATCGCACGCACATTTGGCGCTCGCAGATCGTCGAAGTGCGCACGTCCGGCGCCATCACGAAAGTGCTTTGGTCGAAACGCCGCGCGGCTCGCCAGCGCGCGCGTAGCGCACGATGACGCCGGATTTCGAAGCTGTTCGCACCATTTCGCAGAAGTTGTCGCGAGGGTCGTCAAGTAGATTTTTCTACAAGCAGCATGCCCCGGGGCATTTCGAGGGGCGAACGACTCGGTAGACCCAAACGAAACGGCGCCCCGATGCCGATCAGGAAAGGGACGCCGCTGGCGTTGAATACGCGCGCTTCATTCGGAGGCAGACAGGCAGCAAGCCGAGACGCTTACTTCTTACCCGCACCCCAATCCGGCCGCTCGACCACCGCCCCCGACTGATCGACGATGACCTCCGTTTTCTTCTCGCCCTTCGACAACTCCGCTGCGTATCGAATCTCCGTCGCCGGCAACTTCACGACCTTGCCGTCCTCGAGTTCGTACCAGAGTTCGATACGCTCCATGCGGCCCAATCGCGCGCCTCCCGCGGCCTTCCGGATCGACTTCATGGGTACGGCGGGAATGGCCTTCGCATCGATCACGAGCGTGAACTCCAGCATCGTGCCGTCCTCGGCGATGTCGGTCTCCTTCTCGGTCTTTCCGTCAGCGAACTCGATGTCGTACACCATGACGCCGTTCTCTTCGGTGACGTCGAGTTTGGAGATCTGGGCGTGCGGAAAACGGATGCGGAACGTTTCTCCCACAGCGTCCGGAAGCGGAGTCGAGATCGGCAGTTCCTTCGCGAGCACCGGCGCAACCATCACCGAAGCACATGCAAGAGTGAGTGCAGCGGCGGCCCATCGATACGATTTCATTGCATCCTCCGTCGTGACTCTCGCCATCAATGAATCAGCACAATGCGCTTCGCCGCGCGCGCCTGATCGGTGCGCACTTCCACGAAATACGCTCCAGGCGGCACGCGTCCGGCTTCGAGCACGAACATGTAGTCGCCGGGCGCCGATTCCACGTTGTCGAGCGCGCGCAACACTTCAGCCCCACGGATGTCGTAGAGGCTCACGCGCACGCGTGCGGCCGCACCCAGTCTCCAGCTCAGGCGCGTGCGTCCCAAAGACGGATTCGGGCTCGCGCTCAATCGGCTCAAAGCTACACCGCCGGCCACCACGTCATCGACGCCCGTCGTCGGCACATAGGTCAGCACCGCTTCCGCCGGCGTCACATGGCCGCCGCCCGGGCCGGTGTTCCCCGCGATCAACACGCCGTAGTAACTCGGGCCCAGCACGTACGGATAGAGCCCGTTGCCTGCGGCATCGAGCGTGACGAAATACGCGTAGATGCCGCCGGGATATTCGGGCGTCACCGTGAAGCGGCCGTTGTACTCGTCGAGATCGCCGAGCCCCGCGACGTACTCGCGATCCTCGGCGTAGTAACCCAGCGGATAGGTTCCCGACACCGCCGGTCCGTAGCGCGATGGAATCAGCACCGTGCCGTTCGGCAGCGTCGTACGCGTCGTGATCGCGCGCAGACGATAGCTCGATCGCATGCGCTGAATGCCCCCGGTGCCGTTCGCGTTCACGTAGCCGTATTCGCCATAGATCGGGAATCCATCGAACGCGTATCCGATCAGCGGCGAATGTTGCGTGGAATCGGGCGTGTACAGACAGCGCGGATTGAGGTGGTGGTGGTAGGCGCCCGATGGAGCCGGATGGCCTTCGCAATCATCGAAGCTCGGCCCCTCGACCACCACCGCGTCCTGATGCCACACGTTCTGGTTGTTGTACGACATGCCGTCGAGCGCATTGAACGCCACGACGCCGTTGACCATGACGGCGATCGGCCCGAGCGGAGTCGTCGTTTTGGTGCCGTTGTTCACGAGCGGCGTGCGCGTGATGCGGAACGTGAAGTTCTGATCGGTCGCCGTGTTCGGATTGCCCGGCCACGGTCCGATGTCGTACGAGGGAATGCTCGAGCTGCTCACGTACACGCTGCCTGCCGAGTACTGCACGAGTTGCACGTTCGACTCGATGCCGTTGAATCCCGTCTGGCCGCTGGTGTTGATACGCCACGAGGCGAGTTCGGGAGGATCGGCCAGGGCGCTCGTGGCACAGGTGAGCAGTGCGGCTGCCAGAAGGATGCGGCGCATGGGATCTCCGGGGCTCGGGGTCACGTCGCGTTTCTACGAGAGTAAGGCCGGCCTGGCGAAAAGAGCCACCAAGATGCCGATCCATGCGCCAGCGTCGAACAAAGTTGTCCCAGAATCATGTCGGCATCTTTGAAATCTTGTTGCGCTTCGGCGCCGCGAGGCGGACAATTTCGCGCGCACGTCAGGAAATTGATTCGTCCCCGCACCAGATCTTCAAGGAGGCCGCCCTACCTCAGCCACCGTCGCGATCCCGCATCGTTCCCTCATCTCTATAATTCCCAAGGAGAAAACACCATGAAGCGGGTCTGTCTCCCGCTCGCTTTGGTCGCGCTGAGTGCTGTGCTGGCGACATCGCCGGTCAACGCTCAGTCGTGTTCCATCGGCGGGCACAATGAAACCAGTGAGAACTTCGCGCCCGGCGGATGGGCGACCATCAACATGACCCCGGGCACCGTCCCCGGTGCTCCCTCGGGCACTCATCTCGTTATCTCCGAAGTCGCACCGCGGGGCGCCGGTACGGGTGCGGCCTCCGACTCGAGTGAGTTCGTCGAGATCTACAACCCGACCACCAAGCCGGTGTTGCTCGACGGCAAATACATCAGCGACGAAATCAACTACTACCGGATCGTCAACGGTCCCTACCTCGCGGCCAACAACTCCGACTGGGCGCTCAAGTTCCCCCCACTCACGCTGCTTCCGGGCCGCACGCTCGTGCTATGCGTGACCAAGGCAGGGTTCCTCGGCAGTGGAGCAAGCCCCGGAGCCGCTCAGCACTTTCTCGAGATGAAGGATTCGAACGGGAACACCGCTGATGACATGATCCTGATGACGACGAACAGCACGTTCCCCGTCACCGGCGGTTGCTTCACCAACCCCTCGGGCACGAACGGCGAGTACGTCGTGCTCTACTGCTGGAACGGGCAGTCCGACCTCGTGTGCGACATCGATTACGCGAGCTTCGGCGCGAACTCGGCGAGCAATCCCAAGGTCAGCAAGACCGGCGTTTCCATCGATGGTCCTGATGCGAACACGTTGGCGTCGGCGTACAACGCCGACACACCCGCCGCGACGCAGACGAACCTCGGCTCGGGCACGGCGCTCACCAAGCCGCTCACGTATCAGCGCACCGGCGGCGAATCCGGCGAAGCCACGCTCGGCGGCAACGGCTGCCTCGGCATCGTCGTACCGATCGTCATCGACTGGGTACCGGTCGCGAGCGGGCTCGGCGAACCCAACATCCGCTTCCACATCCGCTGGCAGAATCCGGACGAGGACGCGCCGTCGAGCGCGTTCAGCGGAACGATGTTCTCGCAGGAGTTCGGTGTATTCCTGCCGAACCACGGCACCATCGGCGACTTCAATGTGCCGCCGCTCCAGCCGTCGAGCTTCTTCGATGTGTTCGTGGAAGTGCCGCTCTCGAGCCTGCCGCCGAAACCGCAGAAGATGGTTCCCGGCGGTGGGGGTGGAATCGCGTTCGCCGCGGGCCACGGTGGCCCGTCGGCCAACGTCGCGTGCCCGCCCGACACCAACTGGGCCGGCAACGTCGATGTGCAGTGGGGCGGTTCGGGTTCGGGTCAGGGTGGCCAGGTCAACGTGCACTATGGCGATCTGATCACGTGTCCGGGCGGCGATCCGTCGCTCATCCATGTGCGTCCCAGCAACTGCACCTCCCCGATGCCGTGGTCCACGACCGGTGTGTGCCCGGGATGGACCGTGACGCTCGTGAACGAAGACTTCAGCCCCGCGCCCAATCCGATCCCGGTCGGCTGGAGCGGATGGATCAAGGTCACGGCGGTGGCCGGCGTACCCTCGGGCGCCAGCTGCTGCTTCGGAGTCGTGTTCGGATGCAACGGTGCAACCAGCACCATCAACATCTGCTCGACCGCGTGTGACTGTGCGACCGCCGGTGTTCCTCCGACGCTCTCGTCGGTCAACTGGACCCTGACGGGCACGACGGTGACCTTCCATCAGCACTGGGAGAACCCGAGCGCCACGCTGCCGTCCGATCCGGTGAGCGGCACCATGAGCTCGCAGGAGCTGGGCGTGTTCCTGCCCAACTACGGACCGATCGGACCGTTTGCGGTTCCTTCGATGGCCCCGGGAGGATTCTTCGACATCTTCGTCGAACAGGATCTCGCACAATTGCCGCCCGAGCCCGAGATGGAGCTCCCGAGCGGACTCTCGACCGGCACGCCGTGTCTTCCGGCCCAGTGGCACGGCAACGTCGATCTCATCTGGCAGGGTGCGGGTGGGACCGGCAACGCCAACTATCACTTCGACGAAGTGCCGGTGTGTGCCGAGTCGACGACCTACGTGCACATCGAAACCGGATGCGCGAGCACGGCGGGTGCCACCTGGTCGGTGAGCATGCCGTGTCCGGGATTCACGGCCACGCTGGTCAATCTCGATCACTCACCGGCACCGAATCCGCTGCCGAACAATTGGATCGGACTGATCGCCGTGTCGGCCGCTCCGGGAACCGCGGTCGGTACGACGTGCTGCTTCAACATCAACTTCCTGTGCGACGGCGAAGCGGCCCAGATCAAGGTGTGCGCGAAGGTTTGCAACTGCAATCCGCGCAAGCCGAGGATCCGGAAGACCGACTGGTCGCTGCAGGGTTCGAACGTGCTGTTCCACATGCAGTGGGAGAATCCGAGTGCGAGCGGGCCGTCCGAGCCGGTGAGTGGCGACATGCACTCGCAGCCGTTCGGAGCGTTCGTGCCGAATTCGGGAACGATCGGGCACTTCGATGTGCCGCCGATTCCGCCGTCGAGCTTCTTCGACGTGTTCCTCGAGGTTCCGCTCAGCTCACTGCCGCCGGAGCCGCAGACCGTGCTTCCGGGCGGTGGACCTGGACCCGGATCGCCGTGTCCCCAGGACACGAGCTGGTCCGGAAACGTGGACATCATGTGGGGCGGTCAGGGTGGTGCCGGACAGACCAACTACCACTTCACCGAACTGCTCGTGCGTCCCGGCGCCACCAGCCACGTGCATGCGCTGATCTTCTGCAACAGCGCGGCCGGTGCGGCGTGGAACATCACGGGCCTGTGCCCGGGATACACCGCGACGCTTCTGAACGAGAACTTCACGCCCGCGCCGAATCCGGTGCCCGCCAACTGGACGGGCTGGATCAGTGTGGGAGCCGCACCCAACGTTCCGGCCGGATCGTCATGCTGCTTCTCCGTCCACTTCGTGTGCGACGGCGAGCCCGCGACGATCGACGTCTGCGCCGAAGCCTGCGTGTGGACCAACACCGACGTTCCGGCGAACCCGACCGGCGTCGACTTCGGGATCTACTCGGCCTCGCCGAACCCGACCAGCTCGGCGATGTCGATCGGTTACGCGATGCCGAAGAGCGGCAACGCGCAGCTCGCGATCTACAACCTCAGCGGTCAGCGCGTTCGCACGCTGCTCGACGGACGTGCCGAAGCCGGCATGAACGCCGTGCGGTGGGATGGACGCGGTGAGAACGGCCGGAGACTTCCGCCCGGGGCCTACTTCGTCACGCTGCGCGCGGGCGAACGGGTCGCGAGCAAGAAGATCGTGCTGGTCCACTAGAAGCGCAGGTGTAAGGCAGTAGAGCGGCGGGCCCCGGGGGCGACTCCGGGGCCCGCACTGTCATGCGCACTGCCCGCATTCCCGCGACCTTGCGCAATGCCCTAGACTGCCCGCGTCCCACGGAGGAACGAATGGCGCAGACGCAGGGCAGCACGCTTTCCCACTACACGCTGATCGAGCAGATCGGCGAGGGCGGCATGGGCGTGGTGTGGAAGGCTCACGACCAGCACCTCGATCGCGATGTCGCGGTGAAGGTGCTGTCGCGCGGCGCGCTGGACGATTCGAGCACGCGTGAGCGGTTCCGGCGTGAGGCGCACGTGCTGTCGCGGCTCTCGCATCCGGGCGTGGCGACGATTTTCGACTTCGACGCGAAGGACGGCGTCGACTTCCTGGTCATGGAGTACGTGCCGGGCGGCACGTTGCAGGAGCGCCTGAGCGGGGGTGCGATCGACATGGCCGAGCTGATCCGGCTCGGCGCCGAGATCGGCGATGCGCTCGACGACGCGCACCAGCGCGGGTTCCTGCATCGTGATCTCAAGCCGGGCAACGTGGCGCTGACGCAGACCGGCAAGACCAAGCTGCTCGACTTCGGGCTCGCGCGGCTGCTCCATGGCACACAGGCGGCGACCGCGCTCACGCAGTCGGGTGTCATCATGGGCTCGCTGCCTTACATGGCGCCCGAGCAGTTGCTCGGCGACGCCGACGATGCGCGCACTGATGTCTACGCGCTGGGCGTGCTGCTGTTCGAGATGGCGACGGCGCGGCGGCCGTTTACCAAGGAGCGCCCGGAAGCGCTGATGTTCGAGATCCTGAACAGCGCGCCGCCTGCGCTGCGGTCGGTCCGCTCGGATGCGCCGCTCGAACTCGAACGTCTGATCGCCGCGTGCCTGAGCAAGGATGCCTCGCAACGGCCGGCCTCGGCGGGCAAGGTGAGCGAAGCGCTGCGGCGCATCCTCGACCACTCCGCGTCGGGCGCCCCGCCCGCACAGGACGTCATACGCTCACTCGCGGTCCTCCCGTTCGAGAACGTGTCCAAAGATCCGGCGCAGGAATACTTCGCCGACGGCATGACCGAGGCGCTGATCTCGGACCTCGCGCGCATTAAGGCGCTGCGCGTGATCTCGCGGACGTCGGCGATGAAGTACAAGGGTGCGCAGATTGGCCTCCCCGAGATCGCGCGCGAGCTGAACGTCGATGCGATCCTCGAGGGCTCGGCACTGCTGCTCGGCAACCGCGTGCGTATCAGCGTCCGGCTCGTGTCGGCACGCAGCGACGAGACGCTGTGGGCCGATCGCTACGATCGAAATCTCGAGGATGTGCTCGGGATCCAGAGCGACGTGGCGGAGACCGTCGCCAAGGAGATCGCCATCCACCTCACGCCGCGCGAGGCGATCGAACTCGCGAAGCGGGCGGCGGTGAACGCGCAAGCGCACGTCGAATTTCTCAAGGGCCGTCACGAGAGTGCGGCGGGTTCGCCGCAGGCGGTCGAGTTGGGCCTGCGCCACTTCCGCCGCGCGCTCGAGTTCGATCCAAGTTTCGCGCCGGCGTGGGCGGGGATCGCCGAATGCCACAACATTCGCGCATCGCGCGGTATGGCGCCGCCGGCCGAAGCGAACGCGGATGCGCGCGCGGCCGCGACCCGGGCGCTCGAACTCGACGAATCGCTTGCCGATGCGCACGCGGCGCTCGGCGGATCACTAGTGCACGACCGCGACTTGGCGGGCGCGGTGCGCGCGCACCGGCGCGCGATCGAGCTGAACCCGGGGCTCGCGCTCGCGTGGTACTCACTCGGCCGCGTGCTGTACTGCACCGAGCACCACGCCGAGGCGCAGCGCGCGATGCTCAAGGCGCTGAGCCTCGATCCGCTGTCGATGCTGATTCACACCACGGTGGGCGACGCCTACTACTACTCGCGCGAATACGAGAAGTCGGTGGTCTACTACACGATGGCGCTCGAGATCGATCCGCGCTTCGACGGCGCCCACACCGATCTCGCGCGCTCACTCGAAGC
>JANLWX010000113.1:0-16963 GCA_031364845.1 Candidatus Eiseniibacteriota bacterium | reverse complement strand
ATGTACTCGTGGGCCGACGTGATCGGCTACGAAGCGTTCCTGACCGACATCGACGATCCCGCGCTGCGCGAGGAGACGAAGAAGAAGACGGTCGACCTGTTCCGGCTCGTCGATCGCGGCGGCTGCCGGCATCAGGGGCTGGTGCGGCACTTCGACGAAACGATCGAGCCGTGCGTCTCTTCGTGTGACCTGTGCCGCGGAACGACGATCGCCGATCTGGTGGCGCACACGCACGCGCACGAAGGCAGTTCCGGTTCGCGCTCGCTGCGGCTCGACCGTGACGCGGTGATCGAGAACCCCGAGCTGTTCGAGCGGCTGCGCGCGCTGCGCAAGGGCATCGCCGACGCCGAAGGAGTTCCCGCCTACATCGTGTTCAGCGACGCCGTGCTGCGGCAGATGGCGGCCCACGCGCCCAAATCGCGCGCCGAGATGCTGCTGGTCTCCGGCATCGGCCCGGTCAAGCTCGAGCGCTACGGTGATGCGTTCCTGAGGGTGATCGCAGGCTGAGACCTAGCTCTCTTCGCGCTGTCCGAACATCAGTGCAACATCGCTCTTCACTCCGCGCTGGGCGATCAGGTGGACGTGATCGCCGGGCTCGATCACGAGTCCATTCACCGGCAGCAACTGCTGGCCGCGCACGACGAGCACGATCGCCGCACCCGAGGGCAGCGGGATCTCCTCTGCCGGGATGCCGGCGACGGCGGCTTCGGGCCGGATGAAGTAGGAGATCAGCTCGCCGCTCAGCTTCTGGCGCGACACGATCTCGAGAATCGCGGCGGGCGGCGGGGCGCTCATCTCGGCGAGGCCGAGCCGATGCGTGACCCAGCCGGCGGTCGTTCCCTGCAGCAGCACGCTCACCACCACCACGAAGAACACGATGTTGAAGATCACCTGGGCGCCTTCGAGCCCGACCAGCACGGGATAGGTGGCGAGAATGATCGGCACCGCGCCCCGCAGTCCGACCCAGCCGATGTGCGCGATTTCGCGGCGGGTGTATCCGAACGGCGCCAGGCACACCGCCACCGCGATCGGGCGGGCGACGAAGATCAGCCACAGCGCGATCGCGAGCCCGGTCGGCGCAACCGCCATGAGCCGCGACGGAAACACCAGCAATCCGAGCGTGAGGAACATGATGATCTGGCTGGCCCACGCGATGAAGTCGTGAGCACGCATCAGGTCGGCGCGATGCGGCGCGTTGCCGTTGCCGATCACCATGCCCGCGAGATAGACGGCGAGAAATCCGCTGCCGTGGAGCAGCGTCGGCAATCCGAACGCGATCATCGCGGTCGCCATCGTCAGCACGGGATAGAGTCCGTCGGAGCTGAGGTTGATGCGCGACAATATCCGGCGTCCGCCGAGGCCGATCAGGATTCCGAGCCCGCCGCCGATCACAAGCTGCAGAACCGCGTCTCCGGCAGCGCCGGCGATCGATTGCGACGTGCCGGCCGCGATCCCGGTGATCACGATCGTGAGCACGACCGCGAGCGGGTCGTTGAAGCCCGATTCCACCTCGAGCGTGGCGGCGATGCGCCGCTTCACCGCGACCCCGCTGCCGCGCAGCACCGAAAACACCGCGGCGGCGTCGGTCGAGGCCACGACCGCGCCGAGCAGCATCGCCATCGACCACTCGAAGCCCAGCATCCGTGCTCCGAACGCCACCACGAGGGCGGTGATCATCACGCCCCCGGTCGCAAGCATTCCGGCCGGCATGAGCACGGTGCGCAGGGTACGCCACGACGTGTTGAGCCCGCCGTCGAACAGGATCATCGCGAGTGCCGCCGAACCGAGGCGGAACGTGAGTCCGTAGCCTTCGAAGATCAGCCGGCCGGGGCCTTCCGATCCGGCGAGGATGCCGATCAGCAGAAACACCAGCACCGCGGGGACCCGGGTGCGGCGCGACAGGCGGCTCACGATCACGCTCAGCGCGAGCAGGATTCCGAACCCTGCCAACAGCCACGCGGTCGGAATCGGTTCGGTGAGCGGGCCGGTCATCGATCGGAGTGTGCCGGGGTCACGCGCCGTGGATCAGGCGCGCCGTCCACCGTGCGCCTTCGAGAGCGGCGCATGCCGGAAGCAACCGACCACGTGGTCGTTCACCATCCCCACCGCCTGCATGAAGGCGTACATAATGGTCGGGCCGACGAAGCGAAAGCCGCGCTCCTTGAGCGCCTTGCTGAGCGCGCGCGAGACATCGGTCTCGGGCGGGATATCGCGCATCGTCTCGCGGCGGCTCTGGAGCGGCACGCCGTCGACGAACGCCCACAGCCACGAATCGAAGCCGCCGAATTCCTTCTGGATGGCGACGAACGCCGCGGCATTGGTGACGGTGGAGTCGATCTTCAATTGGTTGCGTATGATGCCGGGATCGGTCATCAATGCGCGGCGCTTCGCGGCGTCGAATTTTGCGATGCGGCGGGGATCGAAGTTGGCGAAGGCGCGCCGGTAGCTGTCGCGGCGGTTCAGGATCGTCTCCCAGCTCAGACCGGCCTGGGCGCCCTCGAGCGTGAGCATCTCGAACAGGTGGCGATCGTCGTGCGACGGCACGCCCCATTCGCGATCGTGGTAGACGACATAGAGCGGATTGCTGGCCTTGGCCCAGGCGCAGCGCGGCCGTGAAACCGGCATTATTGCCGATTGCCCTGGCTGTAGAGCCGTCTCGCCTGCATCAGATGCGACATCGCTTCGGCGCGGCGACCGAGTTCGTCGTAGAGGAGTCCGAGGTTGTAGTGCGCATCGGCGTGGTCCGCTTCGCGCTCGGTCGCCTCGTGGTAGGCGTGCACCGCTTCGTGCGGGCGGCGCATGTCCTCGAACAGCACGCCCAGATTGAACCACGCGATCGCCTCACCCGGTGCGAACTGCGCGGCGGCGCGATAGTGGGCCTCGGCCTTGGCGTGCTCGTGAGCCTGATGATAGAGCCGTCCGAGGTTCACGTGCGCGTCGGCCATCGCGGGATCGATTTCGAGCAGGCGATGGTAGGCGGTGATCGCCTCGGCGGGCGATTCGGACTCGAGTTCACAGGCGAGCTCGAACCACTGCTCGGCGCTCGCCGAGTCGGTCGCGGCAGGTACCGTGCGTGCGCGTTCGGCAGCAGCTCGCGCCAGGTGCCCGGTCGCATCGAACACGGTTCCCGATCGAGCGACCGCTTCGGGCGCCGGCACGCGCGTCACCGCAGCCGCCGAACGCTCCGACGCCCCGAGATCGAGCGTGAGCTGGTTCGCGGTGGCCACCGTATGGGCGCGGCCGTGCCGCGCCGCTGCTCTGCGCGCTGCGCGCCTGATCATGACTGATCCCTTCCATCCATGGCGAAATCCCTCTCGCAGATCCCGGCCTCGTGCCGGGACACTCGGTGCCGCCCCGTCACTTCCGTGATGCGGTCTTCTTCTTGGGCGCCGCCTCGCTCGAACGCGCGGATTTCGCGGCCGGCTTCCGTTCGCGTTTCACGGTCTGTTCCTCGGCGCCGCGCTGCTCCAGGCTCTGCTTGAGCGCGTCCATGAGGTCGATGACCTGAGCGCGCTGGGCCTGAGGTGCTGACGTCGTGACCTCGCGGCCCTCGACCTTGTTGTTCACGATTTCGAGCACGCGTCCGCGGTACTCGTCGTGGTACTTGTTCGGCTCGAACTTGTCGTTCGCCAGTTCGTCGATCAGGCGCGCGGCCAAATCCAACTCGCCGGTCTTGATTTTCGAACTCTCGCCCTTGTCGATCTCGCCGAAGTCGCGCACTTCGTCGCCGAAGTACATGCCGTGCAGCATGAGACCGCCCTGTGAGGGCCGGATCAGGACCAGATTCTCCTTGCCCCGCATCACGAATTTGGCGAGCGCCACGCGATTCGTCTTGGTCATCGCGTCGGCGAGCAGGCGGTAGGCCTTGTCGCCGCCTTCGTCGGGACCGAGATAGTACGTCTTCTCGAAGTAGATCGGGTCGACTTTGTCGAGCGGCACGAACTCTTCGATTTCGATGAGCTTCGAGTTCTCCTGCTCGAGCGTCTTCAGCTCTTCTTCGGTGAAGCGAACGTACTGGTCCTTCGCGAATTCGTATCCCTTGACGAGATCGGACCGCTCGACGACCACGTTGCACACCGGACAGAAGATCTGCTGCTTGATCCGGCTGCCGCATTTCGCGTGGAGTTGATTGAAGGAAACTCCAGCGGAGCTCGCCGATGTGTACATTTTTACCGGAATCGAGACGAGCCCGAACGAGATCGTTCCCGAGCCCATGGAATGAGGCGGCATATGCGAAACCCTCCATGTGCGGTGAGGAGATGGTAGCCTAGCACACGGCCCCGCGGCCCGGAGACGCGCGGGCGTGGAAGGACCGGTGGGCTGACGGGCTCCGATCGGCCCATGCTGAGACCGGGGCCCGTCCATCTCCCACCGGGTTACGAGCAGAATGCCGACCAATCCAGCAAGATCATTGCCAAAGAAATCGCCCCGCAAGGCAAAGGCCCCGGCGGCGGATCCGAGCGCTGCCCCGGACGCCGGACCGGAAGATTCTTCCGCACTCGCCGAGTACTGGCAGAAGCGCGATCCGCTCCACACGCCGGAACCGTTCGGCGGATCGACACGGGCGCGGGTCGCCGTGGCGCGGCCGCTGACGTTCGTCGTCCACAAACACGCGGCGCGCAATCTCCACTACGACCTGCGCCTCGAGCTCGACGGCACGCTCAAGAGCTGGGCGGTTCCCAAAGGCCCTTCGACCCATGTCGAGGAGAAGCGCCTCGCGGTTCACGTCGAGGACCATCCGCTCGAATACGGAACCTTCGAAGGCAACATTCCCGAGGGCAACTACGGCGCGGGCAGCGTGATCATCTGGGACCGCGGATGGTACCGCTCGTTCAAGCCCGAGCCGCTGATGGAACAGTACTCGCGCGGGAAGCTCGAGCTCGAACTGTTCGGTTACAAGTTGCGCGGGCGCTGGACGCTGGTGCGCATGGGCAAGAAGGACAAGGAGTGGTTGCTGTTGAAGAAGGCGGGCGCAGGCGCTTCGGAGATCGAGCTGATCGAGCGCTATCCGCAATCGGTCGTGTGCGGCCTGACGGTCGAGGAGATGGCGGATCCCGAGGCCAAGGTCGAAGCGGTTCGCGAGGATCTCGATCGCCTGGGAGCGCCGCGGCGCGCGGTGCGCGCGAAGGGCCTCACGCCGATGCTCGCCACGCTCGAAGAGCAGCCGTTCGATCGCGAGGGCTGGATCTTCGAGATCAAGTACGACGGCGTGCGCGTGATCGCAGGCCGCGACGGCGACCAGGTCGAGCTGTACGGGCGCAGCGGATCGAGCATCACCGCGCGTTATCCGGAGATCGTCGAGGCGCTGCGCGCGCTGCCGTTCGATTCGTTCGTGCTCGACGGCGAGATCGTGGCACCGGACGAAGGCGGAAGCCCAAGCTTCCAGCATCTGCAGCACCGCATGCATCTGGTGAACAAGCACGACATCGAGCGCGCGCGAATCCAGGCGCCGGTGGTCGCGATGTTCTTCGACTGCCTTGGGCTTTTGGGCCACGACCTGCGCCGCGCGCCGCTCGTGGATCGCAAGGACTGCCTGCGCCGGGTGCTGCCCGAGCTGGGTGCGGCGCGCTACGGCGGGCACATCGAGCGGCTCGGAATGCAGTTCTTCGAAGCGGCAGGTGCGATGAAGCTCGAGGGCATCGTCGCGAAGCGCGCCGAGAGCAGCTACGTCAGCACCCGCTCGCGCGACTGGATCAAGCTCAAGTGCCAGCACCGCCAGGAGTTCGTGATCGGCGGCTGGACCGATCCGCAGGGTTCGCGCGGACATTTCGGGGCGCTCGACGTCGGCGTCTACGAGCCCGCGGCGAAACCGGGTGAGGCACCGAAGCTCGTCTACGTTACCGCGGTCGGGACCGGGTTCGATCGCAAGGGGCTGAAGCTGCTGTGGGAGAAACTACTGCCGCTCGCGCGCGATCGTTCGCCGTTCGGCGAACGATCACCTAAAGATCGCGGGCATCACTGGGTCGAACCTTTGCTCGTGTGCGAAGTGCGATACACCGAATGGACGCGCGATGGCGGCCTGCGCCACCCGACCTTCATCGGGCTGCGCGAGGACAAGTCGCCCGCCGAGTGCGTGCGTGAGCGTGCTCCGGTGTTCGATGCGGAGCCGGCCGAGGACACCGCGGCGGCGGCACCGCAGGAGCCGGCCGAACGTCCGCGCACGGTGCAACTCTCGAATCTCAAGAAGGTGTTCTGGCCCGCGGACGGCTACACGAAGGGTGACTTGATCGCCTACTACGACGCGATCGCGCCGCACATCCTCACCTACCTGCGCGACCGCCCGGTATTCCTCACGCGCTATCCCGACGGAATCGAAGGCAAGTCGTTCTATCAGAAGGACGCGCCGGTGTTCACGCCCGATTGGGTGCGCACGGTGATGATCCGCTCGAGCGACGGCGAGCGCGCGAACCGGTTCTTCGTGGTGAACGATGCCGACACGCTGCGGTATCTCGCGAACCTCGGCACCATCCCGATCCACATGTGGAGTTCGCGCGTGGCGTCGATCGAGTGCCCGGACTGGATGATCCTCGATCTCGATCCCAAGGGAGCGCCGTTCGCGCACGTGATCCAGGTCGCGCACGCGCTGCACCGGATCCTCGACGACCTCGGACTGCCGAGTTTCCCGAAGACTTCGGGCGCGAGCGGACTCCACATCCTGGTTCCGCTCGCGGCGCGCTACACCTACGAACAGTCGCGATCGTTCGCGCGCCTGCTCGCGATCATGGCGGTCGAGGAACAATCGAAGATCGCGACGGTGGTCCGGCAGGTCGATGCGCGCGAAGGCAAGGTCTACGTCGACTTCGGACAGAACGGCCATGGACAGTCGATCGTGTCGCCGTTCTGCGTGCGGCCGCTGCCGGGCGCACCGGTGTCGTGTCCGCTGCTGTGGAAGGAAGTCAACGCCCGGCTCGATCCCGCGAAGTTCACGATCAAGACGGCGCCCGCGCGCTTCGCCAAGATGGAAGATCCGATGGCGGCGGTGCTCGGCGCGGGAATTCGGATGGACGAAGCAATCCGAAAAATGGAACGCTGGATGCGCGGCGAGTCGTGAACGGAAACCGCGTCAGCGCCTGCCGGCCTTCACTTCGTCCAGTGTCGCGCGGTACAGCGAATCGCGTTCGCCACCCGCGCTGACGGCACGTTCTGCGAGCGAGCGGGCTTCTTCCAGATTCCGTCCCTGGCGCAAGAGGGAGACCGCGAGGTTGTTCATCGCGTCGTAGTCGGTCGTCGAATCGCGCAGGGCGCGACGATAGTGGCTTTCCGCTTTCGGCCACTTGCCGCGGCCCGCCTCGATGTTGCCGAGGTTCACACGCGCGCGGGAGAATTTCGGTTCCAGGCGCAGCGCCTTCTTGTACTCCTTCGCCGCGAGATCGGCGCGCCCGGTGGATTCGTAGACGACGCCGAGATCATTGTGTTCGGTCGCCGTGAGCGGATCGTGGAGCACGACCAGATGCGAACAGCTCGCGAGCGCCGCCAGCGCACCGGCGGCGAGCAGACCCCGCAGCATCCGTATCGACCATCGCTCATTGCCCGGTTTCAGAACCCCTCCTGCGAATCACCAGCGTCTGGCCGCCGGCGGTGCGCCAGCGCCTCTCCAGCTCGTCCCGCGACATTTCGCGCGGACGCGGGCCACCCTCGTTCAACACGTACCGGGCGCCCTTCGGATCCCAACCGCGCACGACGCCGAAGTGGCGCACGGTGAGCGGTCCGCGACCGTTCTGATACAGGAGGATCGGCGGAATGCCCTGGGCCAGCAAGCCGGCCAGGGAATCCGCGGTGATGGTGACGATTTCTGCGTCATAGCCCGCGCGCCGGGCGCTCGCCGCGAGATCGGTGATCAGCGACCCTCGTAACGCGGGGTCATAGGCGCGGGCAGCCTCGGCGATCGCATCGGACCCCGCGCCGTAGTAGCGCAACACCATCTCGAGTGCCGCGGGACCGCACTTCTCGCGCGACTGTTTCACGACCGGAACATCGAGCTGAACGGCCCCGGCCAGAGCGGCGCCATGCAACGCGAACGGCGATGATGCGCAGAGCACCATCGCCGCCAGCAGACGCAGGTTCACCGTACGACGACTTCGCGATTCATGAGCCTCAGGACCACGATGACGAGGATCACGACCACGAGCACGCCGATGATTGCTCCGGTGGTTCCGTCACCGCCGCTCGGAAGTCCGGTCGAGGCGGTGGCGAGCGTGTGCAGATCCTTGTCCGACATGCTCGCGAGCTTCATCTGGACGTCGCCCGGCGCTACCCCGTAGTCCGTGAGCTTCTGCGCGACGACCTTGTTCTCGAGCGCGCGCTGGGCAATGACCATGTCCGCGTCACGCGTGGACGCGATCGTGGTCGTGCCGGACGTGCGCGAAGCCGTGAGTCCGGCGGCTGCGGGGGCGATGTCGAGCGTGACGAGGCACGCGACGACGGCAATCGCCGTCCACACGAAAAGCGGTTTCGGGAACATCCTCATGACGAACCTCCGGGTATGGATCGTATCCGGCATCGATTGCCGGCAGTGAATCACTCCTCTGCAAATGAGACCAGGGCGAACGGCATCCTGCCGTTCACCCTGGTTTACAGCTATCGCATGCTCACGGTTTCATTGACCGTGAAATTCATCACGGTTCCGCTCTTCAGGACGACCTGATAACCCTTGGACGCAGCGACCACGCCTGCAGCGGTCGCGCCGCCGATCAGACCACCGACCGCGGCATTCTTCCCATCACCGACCGACTTGCCGATCAGGGCACCCGCTGCAGCACCACCGGCGATCGCGCCGAGATTGCGCGCGCGCGGCGATCCCGCGACGACCGGCTGAGTGTTGGCGTCCATTGACGTCGACCTACCGTCGACTTCCACCGAACGGACCGCGAGATCCAGCATCGCCAGGTCTCCGCGCTTCGCGTGAACCACTCCCGTGACGACACCCGAAACCTTGCTGCCTGCCGGGATCATCACGCCATTTGCGGTCGTCACGTTGTCCGTGACGGTGCCGTGCCACGCGTCTCCCGAGTTCGCATCCTTCGACGAGATCGTGGTGCCGAGCGCGACGTTCAGCGTGGTGCCGGCCGGAACGGTCGATGAATGCGTTTCAGACTTGGAGGTCTCGCCGCCCGATGCGTTGGCCGTCGTGCCCTCGGTCTCGTTGCAGCTATTGAGCAGGACGATCGATGCCATGATGAGGATTCCTCCGACGAGGAAGGATCTCACCCGTTCGACAAAGCGGTCAGTGGATTCCATGACTCATGTCTCCTTCGATGTGTGGCCCTGTTAGAACCTGATCGCGAGGCCCACCGAAGTGGTCCAGTAGTCGGGATTGAACTCGTTCGGAGGCAGTTCTTCCTTCTTCTGCTCCATGAAGATGTAGCGGCCACTGATGTCGAGCCCGAGGTTCGGGGCGATCGGCACGTCCAGTCCGCCACCGAGATGCACGCCGAACTTCTGGTCGGTGCCGTCTTCGAACGGCAGCGCGCCGCTGTATTTGTAGGTCGTCTGGTAGTAGCCGACACCGCCGCCCGCGTAGACCACCGGGAACGGGGTCAGCCACAGCGATCCGGTGATGGGCCACTGCTGGATCTTCAGGTCGTCGCCGAAGTACGACTGCTGGCGATACGACACTCCGACTTCAGCCTTGAGGAACGGTACGATCGCTCCGCGAAACGCGAGGCCGCCCGAGAACTTGGCGTCGCCCGAGTTGTCGTCGGTGGACTTCGTGATGCCGAGCGACGGGATGATCTCTCCGGCGTTCGAGCGGTTCGGATGGACGGCGAGCAACAAGGTGAGCGCACACAGGCCGGCTGAGAATCGCGCGACTCGCGCGGCCGTGAAGTACACGTTGATCCGGTTCATATTGTCCTCCTGATAAGAGTCCATGTTCGCGTTGGGTCTTCTTTGCCTGATCGCAACGGCGCCGATGCTTACCGCACGATTGATGCCATCCGACGAACGCGAGGAATTATTGGCTAGCTCGTTGACACGAAATGGCTTGGCAGGAGTGTTCGCATGCGCAGCGGACGTTGCCTGAGGTTCTGGAATCGTGAGCTCATAGAAGAAATGTCCAAATCGCCCCCGGATCTACAACGAGCGAGCGATGCCCGGGGGACGCTCGCGCTTGAAGTGCCGGCAGGTTAGTCTGCTGCTCCGATTCCGGGGACGTGGACCGCATGCCGGCGTCGCCCGCTGGGAACTTGAAACTCGTGCCGCATGTCCAGGGGTCTCTGTCGGCCCCCGAAGGAGCTGTTTGGCGCGCACGCATGTCTTCGAAGATTCCGAGCCCCGGAACGTGGACCCGTCATGACCGTTCACGAAGTGACCGGGACTCCGCACCAGGTTCTGGAAGAGCCGATCCGAGCCGAGATCTTCGGACTCGATCGATTCATCCTGCACGCCGAGAGCCTCGCCGCCGCGCAGACCATCTCCACCGACTCCCGGCGCGGGCGCCCGCTCGTGCCGCGCGTGCGCGAGAACGGACGCGTGCTCTTGCGCTCGTACCAGGCGATCGCGCGCGCGATACGCGACAAGCGGGCGATCACGCCGGCCGCGGAATGGCTCGTCGACAACTTCCATGTCGTCGATGAACAGATCCGGGAGATCCGCGACGATCTCCCTGCCGGCTACTACCGCCAGTTGCCAAAGCTTGCGCACGGACATCTGGCCGGCTACCCGCGCGTCTACGGCGTCGCGTGGGCTTTCGTCGCGCACACCGACAGCCGCTTCGATCCGGAAGCGCTCCTGCATTTCGTCACCGCCTATCAGCACGTCCAGCCGCTGACGATCGGCGAATTGTGGGCGGTGGCGATCACGATGCGCGTTGTGCTTGTGGAGAACCTTCGCCGTCTCGCCGATCGGATCGTCCTGCATCGCTCGGCGCGTGACGAAGCGGACGCGCTCGCCGACAGCCTGCTGAGCGACGACGAGCGCGCGGCGGCACCGGCATCGGCAGTCATGCGGCTCATCGAAGGCCGCCGCATGAGCACCGCGTTCGCGGCACATCTCGTGTGGAGGTTGCGCGACCTCGATCCGCGCGTGCGCCCGGTGCAGGAGTGGCTGGATCAGCGTCTGGCAGCACAGGGCACGAGCGCAGATGAGGTCGTGCGCGAGGAGCATCAGCGCCAGGGTGCGGCGAGCGCCACGATGCGCAACATCATCACCAGCATGCGGCTGATGTCGTCGTTCGAATGGTCGGACTTCTTCGAGAGCGTGAGCCTCGTCGATGCGGAACTGCGAACGAGCGAATCGTTCGCGGGCATGGACTTCACCACGCGCGATCTCTATCGCCACGCGATCGAAGATCTGTCGCGCGGCTCCGGCTACTCGGAGATCGAAGTGGCCCGTTCCGCCCTGCGGAACGCGGCCGCGGCGGCGGGCACGAACGGTCGCGCAGATGCGGCGACACCGTCCACACCGCAAGCCGATCCGGGGTTCTATCTCGTTTCGCGCGGCCGGCCGGCGTTCGAGCGCGAGCTGGGATACCGCGCGCCGCTGCGCGAGTGGCCGATCCGCGCCTACGTGAACTCCGCGGCGACGTCGTATCTCACGAGCATCGCCGTCTCATCGGCGCTGATGCTCGCTCTGCCGGTCGCCCTGTCGGTCGCGGCCGGGATGAGCCCGGCCACCGCATGGATCCTCGCGCTGCTCGCGGCGATACCGGCGTCGGACCTCGCGATCGCGATCGTCCAGCGTGCGGTGTCGGAAGTGCTCGGTCCGCGCCCGTTGCCGCGCCTCGACCTGAGCCGTGGGGTGCCCGCTCATCTGCGCGCGATCGTGGTGATGCCGACATTGCTCACGTCGCGCGCGACGATCGAAGAACAGGTCGAACGGCTCGGCGTCCACTATCTCGCGAACGCCGACGACGAACTGAGGTTCGCTCTGCTCTCCGACTGGGCGGACGCCAAGGCCGAATCGATGCCGGCCGACGACGAGCTGCTCGCGATCGCGGTCGAAGGCATCGCCCGGCTGAACGCGCTGCACGGCCCCACCCCCGACGGCGGGAATCGTTTCCTGGTGCTCCATCGGCGGCGGCTGTGGAACGAGCGCGAAGGCGTGTGGATGGGATGGGAACGCAAACGCGGCAAGCTGCACGAGCTGAACCAGCTCATGCGCGGCTCGACCGACACATCGTTCATCGCGACCGCCGGCAAGTCGCCGGCTCCGATTCCCGGCGTGCAATTCGTGATTACACTCGATGCCGACACGCGCCTCCCGCGGGGCGCGGCACACCGCCTGATCGGAACGCTGGCGCACGCGCTCAACCGCCCGCGGCATGATGCGGCCGCCGGACGGGTGGTCGAAGGCTACGCGATCGTTCAGCCGCGCATCACGCCTTCACTGCCCACCGACCGCGAAGGCTCGCTGTTCCAGAAGGCATTTTCGGGGCCGTGCGGCCTCGACCCCTATGCGGCCGCCGTGTCGGACGTCTATCAGGACCTGTTCCTCGAAGGCTCCTACACCGGCAAGGGCATCTACGACATCGACGCATTCGAGGCCGCGCTCGCCGGCAAAGTGCAGGAGAACACGATGCTGAGCCACGATCTATTCGAGGGCACCTTCGCGCGCGCGGCACTCGCGTCCGACATCGAGCTGATCGAGGAGTTCCCGACCCACTTCGAGGCCTCGGCGGCGCGCCAGCATCGATGGGCGCGCGGCGACTGGCAGCTGCTGCCGTGGCTCGCCGGCGGAAAGGGCAACGACGCAGCCATTCCCTTGATCGGCCGCTGGAAGATGCTCGACAACCTGCGACGCACGCTCTCGGCCCCCGCCGCGTTCGCGACGCTGGTCGTCGCGTGGACCTTGCGTCCGGATCTCGCGCGGCTATGGACGGCGTTCATCCTCGCGACTCTGGCGGTGCCGGCGTTGATGTCGTTCGTGATGGGACTGCTTCCGCGGCGCGGCGGGATCTCCAAGACCAGCCACATCACGGGCGTCGCGTCGGATCTCGCGATCGGATCCGCGCAGTTCGGGCTCAATGTCGCGTTCCTCGCCCACCACGCCGCGATGATGGCGGATGCGATCGCGCGATCGCTGACCCGCATGTTCGTCACGCACCGCAAGCTGCTCGAGTGGGTGGCCGCGGCGCAGACCAGCTACGCGGGCCGCTTCGAGCTGGCGGGAATCTATCGGCGCATGATCGGCGGAGTCGTGCTCGCGATCGTGGCGGCGTTCGTGCTGATCATGGCCGGCCACGGGGCGTTGCTGTACGCAGCTCCGATCGTCGGGCTGTGGCTCGCAGCACCGGCGATCGCGCGCTGGATCAGCCTGCCCCCGCGCCAGCCGGTGATCGCGGTCGTGACTCCGGCGGACCGGCTCGCGTTGCGCTCGACCGGCCGGCGCACGTGGCAATTCTTCGAACGCTTCGTGACGGCGGAGGACAGCGCGCTGCCGCCCGACAATTTCCAGGAGCTTCCGGAGCCGGTGGTCGCGCATCGGACGTCGCCGACCAACATCGGGCTCTATCTGCTCTCGACGCTTGCGGCCCGAGATTTCGGATGGATCGGGACCATCGACATGCTCGAGCGTCTCGAGGCGACGATGGCGACCGTGAAGCGGCTCGAACTCGTGCGCGGCCATCTCTACAACTGGTACGACACGCGCGACCTGCGTCCGCTCGAACCGCGCTACGTGTCGTCGGTGGACAGTGGCAACCTCGCCGGCAACCTGCTGGTGCTGGCCAACGGCTGCCGCGAGCGCATCACGAATGCGGGGTTCAGCGAGCTTGCGATCGATGGCGCCGCCGACGCCCTGCACCTGCTGCGCAGCGCGCTGGCGAAGGACAGTGACGCCGCGCGCGAGCGGACCGCCGCACAGAAGCGGCTCGGCAGCGCGATCGCTGAACTGTCGGTGCTGCTCGACCCTGCGGCCTCCGGCACTCGCAGCCCGATCGAGCGCTTCGCCATCGTGATGGGCCCGGTGCTCTCGGTTGCGGCTCTCGCTCAGGAGCTGGTGCGGGAACGCGGACACGGCGAGGAATCGGAGATCGCGCTGGCGGCCGCCGCGCTGCAGACGTGGGCCGAAAGTCACGCGCGCGACGCGGAGGCATTCGGTCCGGGAACGGTGAGCGCCGCTGAGACGCACCACGATCGCAGGCTGACCGCGATTGCCGAGACCGCCGACCGCATGTTCCATGCGATGGACTTCACGTTCCTGTACGACAGCACGCGGCATCTGTTCTCGATCGGGTTCCGCCCCGGCGACAACAAGCTCGACGAGGGCTACTACGACCTGCTCGCCTCCGAAGCGCGTCTCACCAGTTTCATCGCGATCGCGAAGGGCGACATTCCGTCGTCCCACTGGTTCCGCCTCGGGCGCCCGCTGACACCGGTGGGCCGGGGTTCGGCGCTGATCTCGTGGTCGGGTTCGATGTTCGAATACCTGATGCCGGAGCTCGTGATGCGCACGCCGCCGGGCAGCCTGCTGCGGCAGACGTGCGAACGCGCGGTGCGGCGCCACATCGAATACGGCTCCGAGCGCCGGATCCCGTGGGGCGTGTCCGAATCCGCCTACAACGTCCGCGACTTCGAGATGACGTATCAGTACTCGAACTTCGGCGTTCCCGGCCTCGGGCTCAAGCGCGGTCTGCGCGAGGAATCCGTGGTCGCCCCGTATGCCACCGCACTCGCCGCGATGTTCCAGCCCGCGGCGGCCGTCGCCAATCTCTCGCGGCTGTCGGCGGCGGGCGGACGCGGCGCGTACGGCTACTACGAGGCCCTCGACTACACGCCGTCACGCCTGCCCGAAGGCGACGAAGTCGCGGTGGTGCGCGCCTACATGGCGCATCACCAGGGCATGTCGCTGATCGCGATCACGAACGTGCTGTGCGACGGGGTGATGCGGACGCGCTTCCACACCGAGCCGATGGTGCAGGCGACCGAGTTGTTGCTTCAGGAGCGCACCCCACGCGACGTCATGGTCGCCCGGCCGCGCGCGGTCGACGTGTCCGGTGCCGAGGTGCGGGAGGTCCTGCCGCCGGCCGCGCGCCGATTCACGTCCACACCCCACGATCCGATTCCGCGCACGCATCTGATGTCCAACGGCCGCTATTCGGTGATGCTGAGCGCGGCCGGCTCGGGCTACAGCCGCTGGCGCGATCTCGCCGTCACGCGCTGGCGCGAGGACGCGACGCGCGATTGCTGGGGCACGTTCCTGTTCCTTCGCGACGTGAACAGCGGCATCGTGTGGTCGGCGGGGCATCAACCGGTCGGCGTCGATGCCGACTTCTACGAAGCTTCGTTCTCGGAGGATCACGCCGAAATCATCCGCCACGATCGCGCGCTGACGACGACGCTCGAAGTCGTGGTGTCGAGCGAGGACGACGCGGAGACACGGCGCGTGTCGGTCTCGAATCTCGGCACGCGCACGCGCGATATCGAGATCACGTCGTACGCGGAATTGTGCCTCGCGCCGCAGGCGGCGGACGTCGCGCATGCCGCGTTCTCGAATCTGTTCGTACAGACCGAATTCGTGTCCGAGGTCGGCGCGCTGCTCGCGACCCGGCGCCGCCGCGCGGAGTCGGAGTCCGCGGTGTGGGCCGCGCACGTGTGCGTGGTCGAAGGCGATCCGGCCCCGAAGGTCGGATTCGAGACGGATCGCGCGTGCTTCATCGGTCGCGGCCGCGATGTGCGCGAGCCCGCCGCCATCTTCGATGGCAAGCCGCTGTCGGGCACCGTGGGATCGGTGCTCGATCCGATCCTGAGCCTGCGCTGCACGGTCAAGGTCGCCCCGGGCGAGACCGCCCATGTCGCGTTCTCGACCGTGGTCGCCGCCGATCGCGGAACCGTGCTCCACCTCGCGGCCAAGTACGGCGATCCTCACACGTTCGAACGCACCATGGCGCGCGCGTGGACGCAGGCCCAGGTCCAGCTTCATCACATCGGCGTGAAGCCCGCCGACGCGAACATCTTCCAGCGGCTCGCCACGGGCATGATCTATTCGGATCCCACGCTGCGCCCGCCCACGGAGACGCTGAGCCGCAGCACGCTCGCGCTGTCGGCGTTGTGGGCGCACGGCATCTCGGGCGACCGCCCGATCGTACTGTGCCGTATCGACGACACCGACGACATCGAGATCGTGCGCGAGTTGCTGCGTGCCCACGAGTACTGGCGCATGAAGGGCATGACGGTCGATGTCGTGATCCTCAACGAGCATCCGCCGTCGTATGCGCAGGCGCTGCAGGTCGAGCTGACGCACCTGGTTCACGGCAGCCAGCTGCGGCTTTATCCGGAATCCGACGGAGCGCGCGGCAGCATCTACCTGCTGCGCGCGGAGCTTCTGTCGGCCGCCGAGCGCCTGCTGCTCCAGACGGTGGCGCGCGTGGTGCTGCTGAGCCGGCGCGGTTCGTTGTCCGAGCAGGTGATGCGCGCGGAGCGCGCCGCGGTGGCACTTCCGCCGCCGCCGCGCGCGGTGCGGTTCGAATCGCAGCCCGAGCCCCCGCCGCTGCGTCCGGAACTCGCGTTCTTCAATGGCCTCGGCGGTTTTGCCGACGGTGGCCGCGAGTACGTGACGCTGCTCGAAGGACACATCGCCACGCCGCGGCCGTGGGTCAACGTCATCGCGAATCCCGATTTCGGATTCCTGGTGTCGGAGTCGGGGTCGTCGTTCACGTGGTCGCTCAACAGCCACGAGAATCGCCTGACGCCGTGGTCGAACGATCCGGTGTCGGATCCTTCGGGTGAAGTGTTCTACTTCCGCGACGAGGTTTCGGGCGAGGTGTGGTGTCCGACGGCGCTGCCGGTGCGCGATACGAACGCGCTGCACGACGCGCACCACGGCCAGGGCTACAGCCGCTTCCGCCACACCTCGCGCGGGATCTCGAGCGAGATGCTGCAGTTCGTTCCACTCGAGGATCCGCTGAAGATCACGCGTATCTCGCTGCGCAACCTCTCGGGCCGCACCCGCCGGATCTCGATCGTCGCCTACGTCGAGTGGGTGCTCGGCGAGTCGCGCGGCGGACGGCCGCCGCACGTCATCACCG
>JANLWX010000071.1:0-33368 GCA_031364845.1 Candidatus Eiseniibacteriota bacterium | reverse complement strand
CTCCGACCACGCAACACTCGGTTCCGGTTGGTTGCCAGCCTTGACCGGGCAGGACTGGTTACCTGCAGGGTTCCAGCGAAAGGTTTCACCGCTTCATCAGCGAATCCCCCTTTCTCAGGCTTTGCCTGTCGCAAGCCGGGCACACAATCAATTCGAGGCGGAGCAGACGTTTGGCATCGAATTCATGCAGCGTAAGGTGCATGGAGCGAAGCAATCTCGCGCAGGGCTGAGCTTGGACCCGTGATGATTGAGTGACCGGCGACGAGAAAGGCGTAGACTTCGGCGGAATCGGAAGAGCCGGCCTACAGCCACGGAAACAACCGTCCTTGTGAGTCATGCATGTTCCATGGCAAGAGATCCTCACAAGCTGTGCTCTGCCTCTCGCTTCTGTGCGTCCTGACGGGCACCGCAGCTTCGAGCCGCCTGGGAATCATTTCGAGAGTAGTGAACTCCGACATCGCCTTCGAAGGTGTCGTCTCTGGTAGGAGTTATTTAGGGAAAATCCCCCTGCACATCACCCGAATTCTTCATGGAACCGTGCCCGACTCGAACATCGTTCTGAACACGAACCCAATCGGATTTGAGACGGGCAGCGTGGTTCTAGGGACAGCTTCGTGGGTACGTCCTTACGCCACGGTCGCACAGCCCGAACCCCATCCAGTCTCCATGGTGGGTAACCTCACCAAGCTCATGCCGGATGGTTCCTTGCTCACTTGCCTCGACCCAGACAACCTGGACTGCACGAGGAACCCTGACTCTCTCGATGGTCGACCGATGTCCGACCCCGGTACATACAGTCGTCTTGCATCTCTCTTGGCGACCGAGGGTGTGCGCATCGCGAGCAATTGGTTGCTTTCCGGCACATCAGTGATCTTGGTGCGAATCACGAACGTCGACAAACGTGCCGGGACTCTTGGAACTGAGATGATTCGAACCATAATCGGCCCTGCGATCGAACATACGCCGACTGTGGTTCGAAGGCCTCGCACGCGCATTCATGGCTGCGCATTCGTTGCAGTGGTCGGCGCTCGTCTTCTCCTACCCGTTACCCAGACATCGCGCGACACCCTCGACGCTATTGCTTGCCTCGAGCGCTTGGTGATCGACGATCAGGGAAACATCCCCGTGTTCGGGCTTCCCTTCGACAGCATCGATACTGTCGTTTCGGTCACGCCCACGGGATTGAAACTGCAACCGGTCGTCCAAAGGATTCCGGATCACTGAGCTTCGTTGTGCTCGCCACCGGCGAGTTGGACCATCCTTGCCTCGCCCGCACCCCACTGCATAGACTCCCGCCATGCTGGCTTTGTATCTCGTCACCATCTCGGCGCTGGTCGCGATCATCGCCTACCGCACCTACGGCGCGTTTCTCATTCCCGCGCCGAGCGCGCCGATGCCGGAAGCGGCGGTCTGACGTGCGCCGCATCGTGATCGCGGTGTTGATCCTCGCGGCGCTCGTCGTATGGCGTCGCGAGCTGTTCGTCGTGAGCCGGCCGGGCGAGGAAGCGCGGCCGCTCACGATGTTGCCGGCGGCGAGCCGCGCGGACGCGAGCCTCGATCTCGCGCTCCCCAAGGTCCCGGTCGGGATGCATCGCCTGAAGAGCGGAAGCGGCGTGACGCTCGTCCACTACTGGGCACCGTGGGAGCGCCACAGTCTCGCGCAGGCGGCGCTGCTCGATTCGTTGCGGCAGGCACCCGGCATGGACAGCGTCCAGGTCGTGCTGGTGTGCTTCGATCCGTTTCCTTCGGTGGCGCGGTTCATCGCGCGCAATCGGCTGCACCTGACGGTGCTGCTGGATCACGAGCGCTCGCTGGCGCACGTGCTGCCGTGTCCGAGCGTGCCCTACACGTATCTGCTGGATCGCCATGGGCGCATCTTCGTGTCGCAGCCGGGCGAAGTCGACTGGTTCGCGCCCGAGACGCGCGCGGTCATCACGAGTGTGGTGCGCGACGAAGCGAACGCGCCGGAAGGCGCGTTGTAGCCGGGCAACGAACTCAGGCCCGGCGAGCGCTCTGCATGATGCCCGAGGCAGGGATCAATCCCAGGTAGCAGAGTGCCCCCAGAAACAGCGTCGTGTGAATCCCGAACGCGATGCTGAGCGCCACCGCGAGCACCGACGCCAGCACACCCGCTGCACCGTTGATGCCCCAGAACCACGGCGTCGGGCGGCCGTCGCGCTGCTGGACGATGCGCATGCCGGTGGGAAACGCGAGTCCCATCAGAATGCCCACCGGCGCGATGACGCCGGTCGCCAGCCCCGCCCGCGCAAGAATGTCCGCCGACTGCAACGCACGCATCGCCGCGGGCAGCCACATCGGGAGCGCCACGAGATAGATGGCGATGGCCCCGGCCCACACCGCAACCGCGCCGCGCGACTCGAGCCGCACACGCTCGGACATAAGGCTGCCGGCGCCGGTCGCGAGGATCAGGCCGAACAAAACGATGCTCAGCGAATAGACCGGATGGCCGAGGAACACGCTGAGCCGCTGGAGCAGTCCGATCTCGACGAACATGAAGCCGAGCCCGAGCAAGGCGAAGTAGAGCGTGCCTCCGTAGACCAGCGAGCGACCCACGTCGCGCACCGAGTGCCGCAACGGCACGACGATCGTCATCACCACCAGGATCGCCGCGACGATCAGGATCGTGAGCAGGCTCAGGGTCGCGATCAGATTGCCGCCCACGACTCCCCCGCTCCTCAGGTATTGAAACGCGCGATGGGCGCGCGTCATCCGCAACAGGTTGAAGAAGAACGGGCGGTCGTCGGTTGGCGGCGACAGGTCGAGATCTCCGTGCGCCGTGCGCTCCAGCAGCTCGTCGCGGTCCTTCGCGGTGACGATGCGCTGCAACAGTTCCGATCCCGCCGGCTGCCCGGGGCTCAACAGCACGTCGTAGCGGTAACGCGCGCACACGTCGCGGAGTGTCGCGAGTTGCACCGTATCGAGCGGTGAGATCGAGAGGATCAGCGTCGAGATCGGACCGGTCGAGGCGAGGAACAGATGCTGCTGCGGATCGCTCACGCCGCGCCGGAATAGCGCGGCCACGGCGAGACTCATCATGCGGCCGGTCTCGTTGATCTCCCCGGGCGCGTGCCAGCGGCTCACCGTGAACACGCCGCGCTCCTCGAGCCGGCCGAGGAAGATCTCCCACGCCTCTTCCGTGTAGAGCCCGTTCTCGGTCAGCGTGAACGCGCCCGCGCCGGTCGCGGCCCATGTGTCGATCATGCTCATCTGGATCAGATCGAACTTCTCGTCGGTGCGCGCGAACCAGCTGCGCGCCTCGTCGACCACGAACCGCACGCCCGGCAGCGCGTCGAATCCCGCGAACTGGCGGAACGGCGCGCGGGCGGTGAGCAGGTCGACGAAGATCGGATTGATCTCGATGCCGGTCACGTCCTTCATGCCGAACACCGATGCCGACAGCAGATCGCGCCCGCTGCCCACGCCGATCACCGCACTGCGTCCTGAGTGCTTCACGAAGTACGCGAGATTCGTGAGGTCGTACTCGAGGTAGCGCACCGAATCGCGGCGGCCATCGAAGCGGAACATCGTGGTCGCGGCCGCCCCGTCGATGTTGAGTGCGATCTGCCGCGCGCTCTCGTTCGGCGGTAACGTGACCGACGGTCCCCACAGCGCCGGCTCGATGCGTTCCGGCGCCATCGCGATGATCCGCGAGAAGCAGTTCCACTTCTCATACAGGAACTCGCCCGCTTTGCGCTCGACCGAGTCCTTGACCACGATCGGTTGCAGCCCATAGGGCGTCGCGCTATTCACGAGTCCGAGCACGACCAACACGAGGCACACCACTCCCGGACGCACGAACGACGGCAGACCTGGCGAGGGGGCGATGCTCGCCTTCGGACTCGCACCGGCGAACAACATCGCGGCCGCGGCCGCCATCGCCGCGATCAGCAGGATCGCCGAAGGCGCGTCGGTCCATTGGAGGATCGCGAGCACTCCGAGACATCCGAGTGCCGCTCCCGCCAGATCGACCGCATACACCACGCCGACCGGGTACGGACTGCGCGTCAGTGCGAGGCTCACCGCGGCACCGCTGAAGAAGAACGGGATCGCCATCGCGAGCGACAGCTCGGCGAACACCACGATCGTGGTGACCGAGCGCGACACACTCGGGGCCAGTGTCACCTGGAAGGCGAGCGACAATGCGGTCGTGATCGCGAACGCGGTGGTAGTCGCGGCGAGGTCGCGCGTCAGTATCTGGGGCGTGAACCGGTCGCGCCGCAGGTAGACCCACACGGCGCCGGCGGTCATGCCGAACATTGCCGAGCTGATCACGAAGAACGCGAGGTGGTACCAGGTCACGACCGAGAGCAGCCGGGTCTGGACGACCTCCAGCATCATCGTGGAACCGGTGAGCAGGAAGACGCCGAGATAGAATTGGAGCCGGCCGGTCATGGCGCTGGGGCTACCTATGAGGCGAGCATTCGCGACGGTTCGTCAGCGGAACGCTCGAGGATGTACTGCGTGGGAACTTGCGTCCTTCGTCGGTGAACGCCTCCAGTGGAGCATGGACCCACCCCGCAAGTCGAGGGCGATCCTGCACACAGCCATCATGTACACTTGAACGCATGAATCTGACCTCCCCTTCCATGAACCTGCCGCTGATTGCAGCATTGCTCCTGACGTTTCCGGCCCTGCCTTGTGCCGCCCAGGCCCCGCTTGCAGGGGCCCATACCACGAATGCCCCGGTCCACACCCTGCTGCGTCATGGCGCCCGGATCTACGTCGGCGGCGAAATCGGGGCCCTGGGACCCGCCTACGGCGGTGCCGTTGCCACGAACGCGATCACCGGTGAACTGTCCGGATTCCCCAATGTCGCCGGGACCGTGCGTGCGATCATTTCGGACGGCAACGGGGGATGGTACCTGGGTGGAGACTTCGTATTCGTGGGTGGCAGCTCGCGCGTCAACATTGCACACATCGATGCGAGCCACCTCGTCACCGCCTGGGCGCCGGCCGTGAACGGCACCGTGACGACATTGGTGGCCTCGGATTCCAATGTCTACATCGCCGCAGCGATCCCTGGCGGCAACTCTGCGCTCTACAAAGCCGATCGACACTCCGCAGACGTGTCCCGGCTGGCGGAAACGACCAACGGCGAAATCCGCGCTTTGGCCGTTTGCGGAAGTCGGCTCTACGTGGCCGGCGACTTCCGGATGCTCCTGCGAGACACGACCTATTTTGAGTCACCCGGCGCAGCTGCTCTGGATGCAGCCACCGGAGATCTCATTGCCGGATGGAGCCCCGGCAGCGATTCCGAGGGCCAGCATTCGGTCGAGGCCATTGCCGCGAACGATTCGCTGGTGTTTGTCGGAGGTTACTTCAAATCGTTCGGCGGCCAGAGCCGATACAGCATCGCTGCACTGGATGCTTCCAACGGAAACGCGGTCCCTTGGTACAGTGAAGACAGCTTATCCACGTTCCGAGTGCGATCCCTCGTGCTTCGCGATAGCACGTTGTACGCAGGCGGCAATTTCCTTCGCCTCGGCAACCAGAACCGTCAGAAGCTCGCGGCCCTCGACATCCGGACCGGCCTCGCCCGCGACTGGAACCCGGGCGTATCGGGTGAATGCGCACATCTGAGCCTCGCGGGATCAACTCTCTACTGCGCCGGCCAGTTTGCCCCTGCCGCGTTCGATGCGATGACCGGAGCGCCGCGTGACTGGCATCCTCCGCCGTCTTTAAGCGACTACCTGACCCTCGCGGCGGCCGATTCGATTGTTTACGTGGGGGCCGGCATGAATACATTCGGAGCGAGTATCCGTAATCGCCTTGGCGCTCTCGATGCCCAGATCGGCATCGTCGAACCCTGGACCGCCAATTCCGAAGGTACGATCAAGGCGTTCGCAGTGTCGGGATCCGTCGTATATGTCGGTGGAAATTTCCGCAGGATCAACGGAGAGGTTCGTAATCATGTCGCTGCGCTCGACATCGCCACCGGCGCACTCACCGCATGGAATCCGGATGCCGACAATGACGTCGAAGCAATTGCTGTCTCAGGCGGCACGGTCTATCTCGGCGGTGACTTCACGCAGATCCAGGGCCAGTTTCGCAGCCGCATCGCCGCGGTCGATACCGCCACCGGGGGTCTCCTGCCATGGAATCCAAGTGTGGATGCGACCGTGCACGCCTTGATCACAACCGGCGGGACCGTGTACGCGGGCGGAAATTTTTCGGTGGCGGGCGGGCAATTGCGCAGCAGGCTGGCGGCGATCGACTCTGCCGGGGGCGCCGTGCTGGACTGGAATCCGTCACCCAATAATGATGTGTATGCCCTCGCTGCGCGCGGACCTCTGCTCTACGTTTGCGGACGTTTCTCCAGGGTCGGCGAAATCAAGCGGGGCCGCATGGCAGCCATCGACCTTATCTCGGGTGTCCCCACGATGTTTGACCCAAAAGCCAGTGGGCCGGTTCGTTCGTTTGCTCTGTCCGCAAACACGGCCTATCTCGGTGGCGAGTTCGACCTGGTCAGTGACGAATCGCGGTCCCGCATCGCGGCGGTCGACATTGCCACCGGCGCCCTGAGGAGTTGGAATCCGGGACTCAATGGAACGATTCGCGCCGTCGCGTTCGGTGACAACGTGGTGTTTGCAGGCGGGGACTTCGAACTGAATGGCAATCTGCCGCGTTCTTATCTCGCCGTTTTGCCCGACGAACGGGCAACCGCGACCCTCGTGACGCTCTTGCAGTTGGAGATCTCGAACGAAGGCGTCGTCATCCGCTGGCGCCTTGCGGACGAACAATGGTCCACGCGCTGCCAGATCGAGAAGGCGGCAACGCCGGAAGGAACATGGTCTGCCCTCGTCACCGAGCCCGAACACAGGGGCAGTGACTGGACCGTGATCGACCGCGAACAGTCACCCGGCCGCTCCTGCTGGTACCGCCTCGTGATCAACGACGCGGATCGGACCTGGATTTCGAATCCGCTCGAAGCGTCCGCGTCCCACCCAGTCGTCGGGCTGGCACTCAGCAATGTGTCTCCGATTCCGTCGAACGGCCACTTGACGATCTCATTCGACCTCCCGCGCGAATGCGAGATGACCCTTACGCTTCTCGATTTGCAGGGCCGCATTGCTGCACGCATCGCGAGCGGTCGCCGCTCGGCGGGTCGTCATCGGGTTGAATGGAGCGGAGCAGCCTTGCGCAACGTGCCGGGTTCGGGGATCTACTTCATTCGCCTGCAGGCCGCTGGCAAGAGTATCGCCCGACGCTGCGTGATTGCGCTGTAGTCGGATACTTGCAACGCGCAAGGGTCTAGCGGAGGCAGCCTCCCTCGCGCCCACCCTGTCACGCTCGTCGCGGATCGGGTGCGTGTCGCGGGTCCGTCACCTTACGATGGCAACGCGGCGCGAGCGACTCTCGTCATCCGCGCTCAGACGAATCACGTAGATCCCCGCCGCCATCGCCGTCCCTCCGTCCCGCAGACCATCCCAGTGAAACACATGCGCGCCCGCGCCGAGCGGGCCGTCGAATACGCGCCTGACCCGCCGTCCGGCGAGATCCAAGACTTCGATCCGCGCGTGTCCCGCGCGGGGCAGTGCGAAGTCCAGACGCACGCGGCCCGACGCAGGATTAGGGCTCGGGGCCCGGAGATCAAGTCGCTCGGGAGCCGCGGCATCATCGACCGCCACCGGTGACGGCTGCATCGCCAGATCGTACGCCACGATCCGCAGCGAATCGAAGTTCCAGCCGTCGTACTGCCCCGCGTTGTCCGCCAGCATGCGCAGCCGAAAGCGCACGGTGGCCGTACCGGACCCGGTGAACGAAGACAGATCGACACGCTCGCGCCGCCAGCGGTGGCGCGAGCCCGAGTAGATCGGCTGCCCTGCCGTCTGCGCGTTGCTCATGCCGGTGCCCGGATTCGTGCCGGTGCCCGCAAGCCGCGTCCATGCCGAACCGTTGCGGCTCGCTTCGACGACCGCGCCGTCGTAATCCCGTTGCACGTCCCAGCGCGAACCGAATTCGGCGTACGCGTGAACGCCGTGTGTAAGGTTGAGCGGTGTGGTCAGCTGCATGCTGTTGTTCGCACCGTTCGCATAGCCGCCGGTCGGACTCTCCGCGAAGAACGGCGCCGGATGATCGGGATCGCTCGTGATGCCCCACGAACCCGGACTCCACTTGCCAAGCCCGCTGGCCGCGTTGTCGAACTCCACCACCGTCGGCGTTCCGCACGGAATCGCGATCGTGTCGGGCGATACGAACCCGTCGGGCGTGGTGAACGCGATCGCGAATCGCAGCAGGCGCCCGGGCGTCACCGTATCGTGCGCCGCGATCTGAAACGTGGCGCTCGCGGGAGAGCCGCTCGAACGCGACGCGAGCGTGGGATAAGTCGCGGAGCTCGCAAGCACGTAGGCGCCGGGATCGAGTGCGGTCACGCGCGCCGAGATCGGGCCGCCGGTGCTCGCCGAGCCGACGTTGCGCGCGACGATCCGCAGATGCGCCCAGTCGCCCGCGTTGAGCGCGGACTCGGCAAGATCCCAGCGCTCCGCCTGAACGAACGATCCCGCGATCGACGCGACGAAGTAACATCCGAACGTCTGCGCGCGCGCGAGCGGTGTGATGCGCGAGGGCGACGGCCAGAAGCCGTCGTTGTCGGAGCCGACTTCGGCGGTCCACGACCACGTCCGCGGCTTGGCGAGCGTGTCGCCGTAGCACCAGTCGTTGAACTCGCCGTTCGACTCGTAGAGCATGGTGCTCGCGGGCCCCGACTGAAACGCATTCCTTCGCGTGAGCCAGTCATCCCACTCGCGCAACGCCGTCAGATGCGGAGGCGCGGCCGCGGTGTAGGCCCAGGCGTGAAGCAGCACGTCCTGATAGGTGTGAAACGACAAGGCTGCCGCGGGTCGGCGCAACGTGATCAGATCGCGCTGTGCGCGGATCTCGGGCTCGGACCACGCCGCGGTGCCGCGATAGTTGCTCGCGAACTTGCTCGGGCTGGAACCGATGTCGTTGTAGCCCCATTGATATGCGTAGTTGCGATTGAGATCGACGCCGTCGCAGCACGAGTTGAACAAACCATCGCCGTCGTTGTCGCGGCAGCTCTTGCGCCAGAACCCGGGCTTGCCGTTGCCGGCATAGGATGCTTCGTTGAGGACGTAGCCATCGGGATTGACGATCGGCACCAGATAGATCGAGCGGCGATCGAGCAGCGACGTCGCCCATGAATTGGTTCCATAGCCCGCGATCAGATCGGTCGCGAAATACATCAGCGCCTGCATGCCCTCAGGTTCGCGCGCATGCGTGAGCGCGTTGAAGTATGCGGCGGGAACCGCGGGCGATGGCGCGCGTCCCAATCGCAGCCCCCAGATCGGACGGCCCTGCGCCGAGTAGCCGAGCGTGTCGACCTTGTCGGCGACCACACCGCGCGTGTCGTCGCCGACCATCGCGTCGAGCCTCATCTTCACTTCGGCGGTGGTCCAGAAACCCATCATGCTGCCGGACCCGAACGCCGGCAGCGTCTCCGCGCGGAACACGCCGTCGCTTCGCGTGGCGCTCAGCACACGCCGGGCAGGTGCTCCCACCACCCGAAGTTCTGAGGCCGAGCGCCGCGCTGCAGACGCCCCGGGATCGGCATCGATCACTTGCGTGCTCGCACCGAGCGCGACGAGCCGCTGCGCATCGCCTGTCCACTCGAGCAGCGTGGCGCCGCCAAGGCCCGTCTCGACCAGGTCGAACCCCTCTTGTTGCAGTCGCTCGAGCGTGAGGGTGCCCGTAAGAGCAACACGCACGAGCCGCGGTTCAGGCGCGCAGAACGCCACGGTCGGGGCCAAGAGAACCGCGGGAGCGGCCCATCGGAGCGCGGTAAGAACGAGCAGGAACACACGGGCACGCATGTCCATGATCCTACTGGCTGGCATGGAGATCCGTCACGGAGAACCGCGAATCCGCACCACAATTCGTGTTCGCCGAGACTGAACTGGAGCATTGCGTTGCGCATGCCGACAACCCCCTCGTACGGCGGCGCCACCTGCCGCGAGGCTTTGAAGATGCCGTGCGCTTCAGGGGATGCCCCAGCCTCAGCGACCGCCCCAGGAAAGGGAGTTTACGAACATGCGAGTCCGATATCGATTCACATCGCTTGCGCTCGCGTGTGTCGCGTGCGGCATCATTGCCACCCAGGTGCCTGCATCGACGCGCTTCACCCGCGCCCCGCGCGGTACGACGACCGAGCGTTCGCTGAGCAATTGGCAGCGCGAAGTCATGCAGCGCGTCGCACAGCAGCCCGGCTCCGAGACTCAGGGCGGCAACGGAACGTGGACCCGGCTCCCTCCGCCCCTGCTCAACGAGCCGAGCGCGGCCTACGATCGCGCGCACAATCGTCTGATCCTGTTCGGCGGCTCGAGTGGCTACAACGTCGGCAACGATCTGTGGGCGCTCAATCTCGGCCCGAGCCCCTCGTGGAGCCTGCTCGCCACCGTCGGCACGCGTCCTTCTGGACGGGCCGCCAGCGGAATGGCGTACGATCCCGCCACCGACCGGCTGTGGCTGATTGGAGGCAGCGATGAGACCGGTGCGACTCTCAACGACGTATGGTCGGTGCCGCTCGGCGTCGAACCGCTCGCATGGGCGCAGGTGTCTCCGTCGGGGACGCCGCCCGCGGCGCGCGCCTATCTCTCCGCCGCGCTCGACTCACTCAATGATCGCCTCCTGATTTTCGGCGGCGCGCAGACCGTGGACCAGGAAGGTCCTCCCTCCGGCATGCTGTCCGACGTCTGGTCGCTCAACCTCACCGGCTCACCCGCGTGGACCGCCCTTGCGCCGAGCGGTTCCGCGCCGAGCGCGCGCGCGGCATCGCAGATGATCTGGGACGGTACTGCGCAGCGGCTCGTCGTGTTCGGCGGATTCGACGGCAACGCGATGCTCAACGACCTCTATCAGATGACGCTCTCGGGCAGCCCGGCGTGGAGCGTGTTGTCGGCTGCGGGAACTCCGCCCGGCGGCCGCGCGGTGACGCCGGCGATCTGGGATCCCGCCGTGGGACGCATGGTGATGTTCGGCGGCATCGGTGACGGCGACATCATGTACACCGATCTATGGTCGCTCTCGCTCGGCGGCTCGCCCGCGTGGACGGAGCTCTCGCCGTCGGGCGGGCCGCCTTCGCCGCGTCAGATGCCGGTCGGCGCGTTCGATTCGCAGGCCAATGCACTCGTGATCTACGGATGCCGCGACACCAGCGGCGCGTCGGTGGCCGATCTCGCATGGAAGGTGAACCTCGGCGGTGCGCCCGCATGGGCACAACTCGGCGGCAGCGGTGCACCGGGGCGGCAGGACGCGGCGGGCATCTTCGATCCGGTCCGCAGCCGGCTGATCAGCTTCGGCGGCCAGTGGTATCCGACCGCCTATTTCAACGACACGTGGGCGTTCGATCTCGCCGGCAATTGGAGTCCGATCACGCCCTCCGGCCCCGTCCCCGCGGCGCGCATGGGTCACACCGCGATCTACGATCCGGTGCGCGATCGCATGCTGGTGTTCGGCGGCTTCGACGGTGGCGGACCGCGCAACGACGTCCATGCTCTCGCGCTCGGCACCTCGACGTGGAGTCTGGTGTCCACGACCGGCGGGCCTCCTTTGGCGCGTCAGTGGCACGTCGCGGTCTATGACAACCTGCGCGACCGCATGGTCATTCAAGGCGGCTCCGGCGGGAACGACACGTGGGCGCTCGATCTTTCGACCAACGTCTGGAGCCAGCTCGACTTCGCGATCAGCGGTCCCGGCGGCCGTTCGAATCACTCGGCCGTCTACGACGCGCTGCACGATCGACTCGTCATCTACGGCGGTCCTTCGGACCAGCAGGTGTGGTCGCTGAATTTCTCGGGCCCCGCGAGCTGGACCCAGCTCACGGTCGCGGGCACGCCGCCGACCGCGCAGGTCGACGTCGCCGCCGCCTACGACCCCGTGGCCAACGCCATGGTGCTGTTCGGAGGCGCCTCGTCCGATTGGAACACCGCCTACAACGCATCGACGGCACTCGTGCTGCGTGACGCGCCGATCTGGGTGGCGCTCGACTTCGGATCCGACATGCCCGCACCGCGGCGCCGCCCGGTCACCGCCTACAACCCTGCGTCGGGAATGATGTATGTCACCGGCGGATGCTGCGGAACGTTGAACGACACGTGGGTCTCGACGTTCGATCGCGCGACCCCCGTGACCGCATCGCTCGTGAGTGCGTTCTCGCTGCTGAACCGCGTCGCGGTGACGTGGGCGGTTTCGAGCGACGCCGCGAACCTCCGCATCGATCGCAACGACGGCAGCGGATGGCAGGCGGTCGCAATGCGCAGTCCCGATGGCACCGGCATGGTGCGCTACGAGGACCGGGACATCGTCGCCGGTCACCGCTATGGATACCGGCTCAACGTGCCCGTCGCGGGCGGTGGAATTACGATTTCGGAAGCGTGGGTGAACGTCCCGGCGCTCGAACTCGCGCTCGCGGGATTCCAGCCCAATCCCGCGGTGCGTAACGGCAGCGTCGCGTTCCGTCTGAAGAACAGCTCGCCCGCGCGTCTCGAAGTGATCGATGTGTCCGGACGCACCGTGTTCACGCGCGAAGTCGGCGCACTCGGAGCGGGACCGCACGTGCAGTCGATCGGCAACGTCGGAGCCGGCGTGTACCTGCTGCGTCTGACGCAGGACGGGATTATGGTTTCGAGCAAGGCGACACTGATGCCCTGACGTTTCGTGCTTGAAAGTTGCCCATAGCATTCCGGCTCGCGGGAGTGATCCCGTGGGCCGGTTTTTCATGCCCTCGCGCCCCCAGGTCGCCCCTTCCCAGCGAAGAATGGATTTCGGCCCGGCGGGAGGCGTTCTGACCAAAGATCGGTGGTCAAGAAAATACTTTGTGCGGCATCCGAACATAGTCTATTCTGGAGGTCGATCAACACTGTTCGCCGCCACTGAGAACCCAAGTCCCTGCAGGTCTCTGCAAGGCATTCGAAGATGGAACTTCGGACCGCGGCTGCACTTCATCGTTCCGTGACGAGTGTGGCTAATGGGGGGCCGCAAGCCCCGCAGAAAGAGGAGGAATGGTCATGAACACATTGCTTCAGAGGGGGTCGGCACTCAGAAGTCTGGTGCTGGGAGCACTTGTCGCCTGCACGATGAGCGCAGGGACCGCACGGGCCGATGTCACGGTCACAGTCGATCCCGCCACGATCACCAACGCATACATGAATGTCTTCAATCTCCCCGGCGACGGTGGCGCACACGTGTTCGGCACCGGGTGGGGCCTTGCCGACCTGACCGGCGTGTACTCCGGGAGCAACCTGACGCTTGGGCCCAACACCATCGGCGATCCCAACGAGTTCTGGTACAAGTGCGTCGGCGCAGCAACACCGCCCAACTGCGGCGGCCCCGGCGCGCCGGGCAACAAGATCATGGAAGCGAACGCCTATGCGGAGCCGGCCGGATCGCTTCCCGGGCAGACCGTGACGTTCATCGGGAACGTGCAGAGCAACACGTTGACCTCGGCACACACGGTCACCGCGTTCATCAAGGACTTTGCGTCTGATTTCTCGTCGTTCAATATCAGCAGCGTTGCCCTGCCGGCATCGGGGCCCTTCAGCATTTCTTTGGCCACCGTCAACGATCCCGCTCGCCATGTGCAGTACGGATTCCAGATGGTGGGTGTCAACGTGTGGGTCACGGACGTGGCCCCGTTCGGATCGGTCACCATCGGACCCGAAGTCGCGGTTCCGGCACACAAGACGACGTGGGGTAGCGTGAAGTCGCTGTACCGGTAGCCCTTCCTTCAGGAATCGGCCCCGCCCAAACGCGGGGCCGATTCTATTTCCGAGCATCCCAGGGGAAGCCGTCATGCGGAAGGTCCTCATCGTCATCGCGCTCGCGCTCGCCACCAGCGCGCCGGCCCACGCGCAAGTCGGCAGCCTCATCTGGGAAGACAACTTCAACAACCTGAACAACTGGCTCAAGGTCACGGGCAACGGCAACTGGGGCTGGGGCAACGGCGAACTGCAGTACTACCGGAACGAGAGCGTCGATATCGCCGGTGTTCCCGGCGAGCCCGGAAACTCAGCCCTGCGGATCATTGCCCGGCAGGAAAGCGGCCCGGGCATCGTCGACCAGTGGGGCAATCCCCTCAGCTACACATC
Organism: Candidatus Eiseniibacteriota bacterium; assembly: GCA_031364845.1. GTDB lineage: Bacteria > Eisenbacteria > RBG-16-71-46 > RBG-16-71-46 > RBG-16-71-46 > JANLWX01. Next base: position 19,245 of record JANLWX010000071.1, on the reverse strand, counting down.
GGGCAAAGTGGTCAGCAGGTCATTCGTATCGATCCAGTACGGAATGATCGAGGCCCGCGTTCAGGTACCGAACTTGAACCTGGGCGGCTGGCCCGCCCTGTGGATGCTTGGCACGACCAACTTCGGGTGGCCCGCCAGCGGCGAGGTCGATCTGATGGAGATGGGCGCCAGCAAGGCGTTCCGCGATCTGCACGACACTCACAATGGTGGCAACGGGCTCAACAACTCGACCGTGAACCAGATGACCGGCGCGAACGCGATCTGGTACTCCGCCGGAGCGGTCAGCCCCGGCAACCCTTCGGGCGCCGCAAGTCTCGCCTACGATCCGACCGACGTCAGCGATCGCCCCTACTACAACTACGCCAATCCACTCGCTGGCCGCTTCCTGATCTACCGCCTCTACTGGGACCAGAACTCGATGCGTTTCACCGTCGTGGACAATGGTGTCGAACACGACCTCTACGCGCAGCCCTTCATCTTCGGTAGCGACGCCGCCGAGTTCCGCCAGCCGTTCTATCTGCTCGCCAACCTCGCGATCGGCGGCACGTACACCGACGCCTACCGCCTGGGCGATCCCGGCAGCGGCCAACCGATCTCGATGCCGTTCCCCGCCACGATGTACGTCGACTACGTCCGGGTCTACCAGTGGAACGGCCAGGGCGAGGTCGCGCTGGGGCCGCCCGCGTGGCAGGCCGGGCGGTTCGGGCTGTTCACCGACACGACGCCGACCACCGCCGGCCTCGTGACCGGGGTCACCTCGGACGTCTTCGTGTGGGAAAGCACGCTGGTGAACGGCACGATCGCGCCCTTCGAGGGAAGCAACGTCCTCTCATGGAACACCAACGGCAAGGGATGGTTTGGCGCCGGCATCATGTCGCACCAGCCGGTGAACTTGTTCAACCTCGGCGACGGACATCTCAAGTTCCGGATCAAGATTCCCGCGAACGTCACGTTCAAGATCGGCATCATCGATTCGTGGGGCAATCAGAACTACGTCCAACTCCCCGCGAACCAGACCAAGTACGGGCTCGTGCGCAACGGCGCGTGGGGCCAGGCCTCGATCCCGATCAGCGAACTGCGCGGCACGGCCATCGACCTGCGCATGCTGAGCTATGCGTTCGTCATTCTCGAGGAGAACGGTACGGCCTGTCAGTTCGCCGCCGATGACATCTACTGGGAAGCCGCCTCAGTCGCCGACGTGGAAGCTCCGAGCATCATGCCCGGGGTCTTGTTGTCGAGCGCCCCGAACCCGTTCAGTGGCAGCACGGAACTGCGCTTCGACCTTCCCGCGACCGACTCCTATGAGATCGCGGTCGTGGACGCGAGCGGCAGGCGAGTGACCGGATTCAGCGGCATCGGCCGGGCCGGCGCGAATGCGGTGAGGTGGAACGGCCGCGACGATCACGGGCACGCCGTTCGTCCAGGCGTGTACTACTATCGGTTCGTTTCCGCCGGGCGCTCGGCGACCCGCAAGGTCATGCTACTGAAATAGCCCGGAGTCGACACCATACCGGTCGGCGTTGCTGCCGAATCGTCATTCAGAACCTCACGCGTGATCCCGCATTGGGCAGCAACTTCCAAGGCCCGTTTCGACCAGGTCGAACTCCTCCCGCTGCAGTCGCTCGGGCGTGAGGGTGCTCGTAAGAGCAACGCGGACGAGCCGCGGTTCAGGGCTGGACCCAGCTCATGGTTGCGGGCACTCCGCCGGTCGCGCAGGTCGATCTCGTCGCTGCCTACGATCCGGTGGCCAACGCGATGGCGCTGTTCGGTGGTGCTTCGTCATTACTGGGACACCACGTACAACGGATCGACGGCACTCGTGCCGCGTGACGCGCCGATCTGGGTGGCGCTCGACATGCCCGCGCCGCGGGGCCGCCCGGACCGCACGTGCAGTCGATCGGCAACGTCGGAGCCGGCGTGTACCTGTTGCGTCTGACGCAGGACGGCCACATGGTTTCGAGCAAGGCGACGCTGATGGGGTGAGGTTCATCGCGCATCGATAGCGATAATGGCCTCATCACGAACAAGACCGGAGGAGTGCAACCGAATGACCCGCCGTATGAAGACGATGGGTTTCGCGAGGGTGATGGCCGCCCTCGCCTGGGTTTGTGCCGTGGCGACCGCCCCGGCTGAGGCGGCACAACCGTCGACGGCGTTGCAGGTCTTTGCCGCCGCCTCGCTCAACGACGCTTTGAAGGAAATCGGGCACAAGCTCGAGCGCCAACGCCCCGGCCTCGCCGTTCGCTTGAATTCCGCCGGCTCGCAGCAGCTCGCGATGCAGATCGAGCAAGGTGCGAGAGCCGACGTCTTCGCGTCGGCGGATGAGCGCTGGATGACGTACGCGAAGGATCGCGACCTCGTGTCGGGCGACATCACCGTGTTCGCGCGCAATCGCCTCGTCGTGATCATTCCGAAGACGAACCCTGCACGGATCCGTGGGCTTCGCGATCTCTCGCGCGGCGGATTGAAGCTGGTGCTCGGAGCCGACGCCGTGCCTGTCGGGCGATACAGCCGGATCGTTCTGCGGAACCTCGCGCGTGATCCGGCATTCGGGAGCGACTTCGCGACGCTCACGCTTCGCAACGTCGTCTCGGAGGAAGAGAACGTGAAATCGGTCGTCGGTAAAGTTCAGTTGGGCGAGGCCGACGCGGGCATGGTCTATCGCTCCGACGTCACGCCTGCGGTGGCGCGATTCGTTCGCGTGATCGAGATTCCGGAGAGCTCGAACATCGTCGCGTCGTACCCGATCGCGATAGTCACAGGCTCGGAGCATCCGGATGCGGCGAGGGCGTTCGTGGAGATGGTGCTGTCGGCGGAAGGGCAGGCCGTCCTTGCGCGACGGGGGTTGATTGCCGTGACGGCGACCAAACCCGAATAGGTCTCGGAAGCTGCCTCCCGATCAGCCCGCACCCTTCTCCGGATATAGCCGCTCGAAGTCCGGCTCGCCGTGCAGGATCGCCAGGTCCGGGTCGCGCCGTGTCCAGTCGGCGTCTTTGAAGCCAGAGCTCCATGCCTTCTTCAGCGCTTCGATCGCGTCTGCCTTCCGATTGAGGGAGCAGAACGTGCACGCCGCGTTGTAGAGCACGGTCGCTTCGTTGGGACGCAACACCATCGCGAGGTTGGCCTCACGCACGGAGTCCTCTTCCCTGCCCTCCTCGGCGTAGCTACTCGCGAGCAGAATCCGCGCGCGCGCGTCCTCGGGCACTTCGCGCACATGGCCTGCGAGCGCCAGAATCAAACGCAGGCGGATGTTCCTCGCGGCCTCCGGCTTTCCGAGCGCGCTCATCGCGTTCAGAATTGGCACGTATACGTTGTAGTCGGTGCCACTCGCTTCGAGCGCATCTTCTGCGACTTCGACGACCTGCTGATAGTTGCCCGAAGCGAACAGCGCGCGCAGCAGCAGGTAATAGGCGCCCTCGCAATCGCGCTGGCGGGTGATCGCGGCGCGCGTGAGGCGCAGGGAGTCGTCGTAGGACCCGCGCGCGTAGAGTATCCACGCCTGCGAGACCAGCACCTCGGGCGTGTCCGGCGAGAGTGCCACCGCCTTCAACGAGGCCGACTGCGCGCGATCGATCCACGACGCGTCGAGTCCCGACCAGTAGTGCGCGTGCGCGCATCCGTTGGCGATCGCGGCGTAGGCGAGCGCAAAGTTCGGATCGAGCACGACCGCGTTTTCGAACATCTGGAGCGCGAACTCCATGTCCTGCCGCGTACGCCGGCGGGCGTAACTGCGGCCGCGCAGATAAAGGTCGTAGGCTTGCAGATTTTCGGTCGGCTTCGCCGCAAGCGCGGCCTGCTCCTGAGGTGTGAGCGTGATGCGCAAAGCTTCGGCGATCTTCTTCGCGATCTCGTCCTGGACCTCGAAGATGTCCGACATCTCACGGTCGTAGCGCTCGGACCACACGGGAAATCCGCTTTCGGCGTCGACCAACTGGGCGTTGATCCGAAGCCGGGTGCCGGCGCGGCGCAGGCTCCCTTCGAGCACGAAGCCCGCCTTGAGTTGCTGGCACACCTGGGCGGTCGTCGCCGGGCGATCGCGGAACGACAGCACGGTCGTGCGCGGAAAAATATTGAGTCCTTTGATCTTCGAAAGGTCGGTGATGATGTCCTCGGTGATGCCGTCGCGCAGATACTCGTCTTCTTTGACGCCGGAGAGATTCTCGAAGTAGAGCACGGCAATCGAGCGCTCCGCGCGCTTGGCGGGCGACGACTTGGAGTCCGTCATCGCAACCGCGCTCGCGCGCGTTGCGTCGAGCGTGCGCTTCAGTCGCAGGAGGTCAGTCTTCAGCTCGGTCGCCGACTGGCACCGCAGGCTGCGATCCTTCTCGAGCGCCTTCTCGAGGACCTGCGCCAGCGCCGGCGGCATCGCGGGGTTGACCTCGACCAGCGGTGGCGGATCGCGGTTGAGGATCGCGTCGAAGACCACGGCATGCGTGTCGCCCTGAAACGGCAACGCGCCGGTTGCCATCTGATAGAGCACCGCCCCCAGCGAGAACAAGTCGGTGCGTGCATCGGTCAGCTGGCCGCGCGCCTGCTCGGGTGACATGTAGTGCACGGTGCCGAGCACCGTACCCGCGACCGTGAGATCCCCCTTCTGCGGATTGATCGCGGTGTCGGAACTGGACTCCTCGGCGACTGCTCCCATGCGCTCGATCTTCGCGAGTCCGAAGTCGAGGATCTTGACCTTCCCGCGCGACGTGACGAACAGGTTCGCCGGCTTGAGATCGCGATGAACGATCCCCTTCGAGTGCGCCGATTCGAGCGCGTCCGCGGATTGGATCGCCAGATCGAGCAACTCGACGAGTTCGAATGGCTGATGCCCCATCCGTTCGGCAAGCGTCTGACCCTCGAGCAGTTCCATGACGATGAACTGCTGGCCATCGTGCTGCTCGATCGAGTGGACGGTGCAGATGCCGGGGTGATTGAGCGCGGATGCCGCGCGCGCCTCGCGCTGGAAGCGCTCGAGCATCGGCCTGTCCTGCTGCAGAGCTTCGGATAGGAACTTCACGGCGACATTGCGGCCGAGTCGCGTGTCTTCCGCCTCGTAGACGACGCCCATTCCCCCGGCGCCGAGCGCACGCGTGATGCGGTAGTGCGATACGGTCTTTCCGACCAACGTGTCCGTCGTCATCGTCCGTGCCCCGTGTCCCTTTCGGGGTAATGCTTCTCGAACTCCGGTTCGCCGTGGAGGATTGCGAGGTCGGGATCGCGCCGTGCCCAGTCGGCGTCGCGGAAACCGGCACGCCACGCCTTCAACATTGCGTCGAGAGCGTCAGCCTTGCGATTCAGAGCGCAAAACGTGCAGGCCGTGTTGTAGAGCACCGTCGCCTCGTTGGGCCGCAACACGATCGCGAGGTTGGCTTCGCGCACGGCGTCTTCTTCGCGTCCCTCGTCTGCGTAGTCGCCGGCGAGCAGGATGCGCGCTCGCGCGTCCTCGGGCACGTCCCGCAGATGCGCCTCGAACACCTGAATCTTCCGGTGGCGCATGTTTCGCAACGCCTCCTGTTTCCCCAGCGCGCCGAGTGCGTTGCTGATCGGGATGTAGACGTTGTAGTCGCTGCCACTCGCTTCGAGCGCCTCCTCGGCGATGTTGGCGATCTCCTGATACCTGCCCGATGCGAACAGCGATCGGAGCAGAAGATAGTAGGCGCCTTCGGTCTCGACCTGGAGCGCGATCACCGCGCTGACGATTCGTCCGGCATCCTCGTACTCGCCCCGGGCATACAGGATCCACGCCTGCGCCACCTTGGCCTCGGGCAGTTCGGGCTGCAGGGCAACGGCTTTCTCGGAAGCCGCCCGCGCGCGATCGATCCAGGTGGCACCCTTGTCGTAGCAGTAGTGGTACATCGCGCACACATTGGCGATTGCCGCGTAGGCCAGGACGAAGCTCGGATCCTCGGCCACCGCGTTCTCGTACATCTGGAGCGCGAACTCCGAATCCTGCCGCGTCAGCCGCCGCGCGTAGCTCTTGCCCTTCAAGTAGAGATCGTACGCCTTGAGGTTCTCGGTCGGCTTGGCGGCGAGCTCACGTTGTTCCTGCGGCGTGAGCGTCACGCGCAGCGCCTCGGCGATCTTGCGCGCGATCTCATCCTGCACCTCGAATACATCTTTCATCTCACGATCGTAGCGCTCCGACCAGAGCGGAAAGTCCGTTTGGGTGTCGATGAGCTGCGCGTTGATCCGCAGCCGCTCCCCCGCGCGCCGCAGGCTTCCGGTCAGCACGCATCCGGCTCGAATCTGCTTGCCGATCTCGACTGCCGTCACCTGCTTGTCTCGATAGGCCAGGACCGTCGTGCGCGAGAAGATGTTCAGCCCTTTGATCTTCGACAGCTCGGTGATGATGTCTTCGGTGATCCCGTCGCGAAAGTACTCGTCCTCCTTGGCACCACTCAGGTTCTCGAAGTAAAGGACCGCGACCGACCGTTCGGCCGAAGCGTCGGATCGGCTCTTCGAGTCGGACATCTCGGCCGCGCGGCGCTGACCCGAATCGAAATCGCGCTTCAATCGAAGCAGGTCGGTCTTCAGCTCGGTAGCGGTCTGGCAGCGGAGGCTGCGATCCTTCTCGAGCGCCTTCCCCAGAATCTGCTCGAGTGCGTGCGGCATCGCCGGATTGACCTCAGACACCGGACGCGGGTCGCGGTTCAAGATCGCCTCGAACACCACCGCCTGAGTGTCGCCCTGAAACGGCATCAAGCCGGTCGCCATCTGGTAGAGCACCGCGCCCAGCGAGAACAGATCGGTGCGGGCATCGGTCGGAAGCCCGCGCGCCTGCTCGGGCGACATGTAGTGGACCGTCCCCATGACCGTTCCCGCCACGGTGAGGTCACCGCGCTTCACCGAAGTCTCGAGATGCGACCCCGAGTCCGGCTCATTCGAGTAGTTCGTCACCGCGCTGATCTTCGCCAGCCCGAAGTCGAGGATCTTGATCTGCCCGCGCGCATTGAGGATGAGATTCACGGGCTTCAGGTCACGGTGAACGATCCCCTTGGAATGCGCCGACTCGAGCGCGTCGGCAATCTGGACGCCGAGATCGAGGATCTCGTCCAGTTCGAGCGGCTGGCGCCCGATACGCCTGGCGAGAGTCTCGCCCTCGAGCAACTCCATCACGATGAAGTGCTGCCCCTCGTGCTGCTCGATCGAATGCACGGTGCAGATCCCGGGATGGTTCAGGGCCGAAGCCGCTCGCGCCTCGCGCTGAAAACGTTCGAGGATCGACGCATCGCGCTGCGCCTCTTCGAAGAGGAATTTGACCGCGATCCGGCGACCGAGTCGCGTGTCTTCCGCCTCGTAGACGACGCCCATGCCACCGGCGCCCAGAGGGCGCGTGATCCGGTAGTGCGAAACGGTTTTGCCGACCAGGGTGTCCGTCGTCATCTCAGGTGCCTCACACTTCATCGGTGAAGAAGTTCGCGAACTCGGGCTCGCAATTACGGCGTCGATCGTAGAATACTTCCAAAGCACCGGGAGGCGCGACCGTTTGAGCGGTGAGGCAACGGTACCCGATCCGGCGGACGCGGCTCTGTCAGCCTTCACGAGCAGCGTTTACGCGACGCCGTGGCGGCGCAGGGCCTCCTGCATCGCCGGATTGCCGTCGGCCATTTGCAGCAATGTGCGACCCGCGCCGTTCCCGACGGTATTGATGTCCGCGCCAGCCGCCACCAGTCGGTCCGCGACCGCCGGGTAATGCGCCCCTGTCGCCCGGCGATGCACGGATCCGAACGCGGCCCACCCGAGCGGCGTGCTCTGGTGCGTCGGATCTCGGGCATCGAGCGGCACGCCGCCGCGCGCAAGGAGTTGTTCGACCATCCGCACGCTGCCCACCCAGCACGCCGCATGCAGAGCGGTCCCGCCGTCGATGCCGGGTGCGGCCGGATCGAAGCCGAGGCGGAGCATCAGCGCAGCCGCGTCGAAACGCTCGTAGAAGATGGCGAGCGCCAGATGCGCGTGCTCTTCGCCTGCAAGTGAAGCCATGAGCGATGGATCTTCAGCGAGAATCGCCCGAGACGCGGACTCGTTCGCCATCGAGACCGCGTTCACGAACCGAACCCGTGCCGGGCTTCGCGCCGCGAGCAGGTCGTGGACCTCGCGATGATCGAACTTCAAGGCGACCTCGTGCGGAGACATGCCGAATCCGAGCGACCAGCAGTAGATATTCGAAGGAGGAACCGGCGGATATCCGGGCTGGTTGATACGAGCGGCGACGCAGGCTGGATCGGTTTCCATCAAGCGGGTTGCGAGCGCGATGTCGCCGAGGCGGGCCCCCATGAAGATGTCCGGCGTGGCCCCGCGCTCGAGCAGAAGCCGGCACACCTCCGGACGATCGACCAGCGCATACTGCGCCGGCGTGGACCGGTGATCGATGCAGCCCACATCGATATCCGCGCCCCGGTCGAGCAGGAAGTCGGCAATCGCGACGGTCCTCGCCTCGTGGAGCGGCTGCTGACCGTCTCCTCCACGCGCGTGAACGAGCGAGCCATCCGCGTCCACGAGCGATCGCAATTCATCGAGCCAACCCAGGCGCGCGGCCACGTTTGGCGTCAGTTTCGCGCCGTGCCTGAGAAGAAGTCGCGCCGTGTGCTCGTCGGTGTTGTCGAGCACGGTGTAGGGGCCATTCCCCCAGTCGCTCTTCCTGTTCACGTCGGCACCGGCAGCGATCAAGAGCTCGATCAAGGGCTCATTCTTCGCGGCGATGTGCGCCGCGCGCTGGCCGAAGTCGAACATCGGCTCGTTGATCCGCTTGGCGACATGCTCTGACGCGAGGAGTTGTTGCGTTGCGGAAACGTCGCCGGCCCGAACCGCGTCGAGGAATGCTTCGACATCGCGATGCTGAAGCGCCGCCACGAGCTTCGGCCACGACTCGAAACCGGCTTCGCGCGCCAGAGTGAGCTGCGCATCGGCGAGCTTGAGCCCTTCGGGTGGTGCGGCGAAATCGTGGCAAACCGCTCGGATGCGCGCGCGTGCGGCCGCGTCGCCATCACGCGCTGCGCGGATCAGATCCTTGGCGAGCTTGCGCTGCTGTTCGAGGTTGCGGGGAACGCGGGGTGTGTTCGGCGTGAGCACAGACGACCTCCTTCAACGAGCGCCCGCGTCCGCACATGGGCTGAAGAAAGGTCGGTATGGCTACGGCGAGTGAGAGCGACAGGTGGGCGCAGCCCTTCCCGCGGACGGGCGGCGTCCTGCGAACGCCTGCGGGGAGAATAAGCCCAAGGCGCCTCGCGCGCCAACCATGGCGGCGATCAGGCGCAATTCAGCTCGGCCGGATCTGTCGGCCACCGGGGGCCTTAAAGACATATGGTGGAGCTGAACGGGATCGAACCGTCGACCTCTTGACTGCCAGTCAAGCGCTCTCCCAACTGAGCTACAGCCCCACCTAGCGGGACAAGGTGTTTACACCAGTGCCGGGGCGGGGGTCAAACTCGCGGGAACGCCGTAGCACGACGATCAGCCACAGTCCCAGCGTCAGCAGCAACGGCGAAAATGTGACGAGGGTGGTGTCGATCCGTTGATGCGCACTGAGCGCGAGCCCTTGCGCGGCGAAGATCAGCGCGACGAGCACTCCCCACCCCGGCCGCGGCAGCAGGGCGCAGCCGAAGAACAACGGTGCGGGCCCGAGCCGCACGAAGCCGTAGGACATGGGACGCGGCGCGATCAGCAGGTCGAGAACGACCGCGATCACGACCCAGCGTCGCGCATCCTTCGCGCGCCAAGCGTCCTTGAGATAGGGCACGCTCACCGCGATGAGCACGATGACGTACGCCATCCAGATGCCTGCGGCCACGGGCTTCATCGATTCCCCCGTCACTCCGAACGCACCGGCCACCGTCACGGCGAGCGCGAACGCGCTCGGGTTCGAGTCACCGAGGGCATACGCCCACGGGATGTTCAACCCAAAGCCCTCCCATCGCGTCGCGGGCCCGATCAGAAGCGGCGCTCCGATCAACACGACGCACGCGGCGGCCGCCCACAACAACCGCGCTGGTTCAGGTCGATGGCGTGGCGTGGGCACGAGCAGCAACAGCAGATACGCCGCGGGCATCACCTTGAAAACTGCAGCGCCGACGACGAGCGCGGCAAACGCGCCGCGACGTTCGGCGATGAAGCAGAACAACGCAGCCCACAGCAGCCCGCATTCGATCAGGGCGACGTTGCCGGATCTGAGATCGGCGAGTGCCGCGGCGTTCCATCCGAACACCGCGACGATCGCCATCGCGAGCACGCCGGCCTCGGGCACGATCCCGCGTTTCCAGGCGACGATCAGGGCGAGCAGGATCCAGCACTTGAGTGCGATCCATGCCATCGCCGCGATCTCGGGCGACAGCGGAACCATCGTCACGAACGGCGCCAGCGCGATCGGCGGATAGAGGAACGGAATCGACACCGGCTTCTGCGCGATCGCACTCAAGGAATCGATCTGATACGGGTCGAGTCCCGCGAACGCGGCACGCGCGGCGAGCATGTACGACTTGAAGTCCCACTGCAGCGCCACGTTCTTCAGCGCGAACGTGAGCACGTAGAGGGCGATCAGCGCCAGCGCCACAGCGCGCAGCACAGCGCGCATCACGTTCGGGATCTTGGTCACAACCTACTCGCGCAGTCCTTCGGGCGCGATGTCGCCGCCGGGCAGCGCGCGCTTGATCTCGGCGACCCAGTTCTTCGCTTCGACGTCGCCCTGCCCCGGGAGCCCCGCGAGTTTGAAGTAGCGGTCGAATGACGCGAGCGCCTCCAGGTAACGCTTGCGATAGAGCTGGATCGAACCCCAGCGCCGCCACGAGAGCGCGTCGTTGGGCGCGAGCGCGCGCACGGCGAAGGCTTCCATCGGCCCGGCGGGATCTTCGGGGTTCGCGATCAGCAGCAGGTCGGCGAGCAGCGCGTGGGCCGCGGGATCGAGCGCATGGCTCCGCACAGCGGGTCGCACGATCGCGAGCGCGCCGGCGATGTCGCCGCGCTGGGCGATCGCGCGCGCTTCGGCGATCTCGGCCGCGGGTCCGGGCGAAGGATCGTAACCGGCGCGCTGCAGCTCGGCGCGCGCGGCTTCGATGTCCCCGAGCGCCATCTGGCTCCACGCCATCCAGTAGCGCGATCGCGCATGGTCGGGGCGGCGTTCGAGGTCGAGCACCAGCGCATCGCGTGCCCCGGCCGGCGATTCGTTCACGAGCAAGGTGTAGGCGATGCGCGCGTACATCTCCGCGTCGCGCTCCATCTCGCGCAGCGAATCACGCGAGCCGATGTAGACGAAGTGCGGTCCGCGCCGGGCTTTCTCGAGCGAGAAGTTGTTGAGGTAGTACGAGCGCACGCTGGAGTCGCGATAGGCCCAGCGCATCAGCGGACCGTTGGCGACCTGGAACGCGACGTTGCCTTTGAGACCCGCGAAGAACAGCGTGCTGCTCTTGGGAACCTTGGGCTGCATGCGCATCAGGTCCTCAAGATAGCGCTCGCAGTAGCGCGTCGCGCGCTCGATGTAGAACTTGTTGATGTGCGACATCGCGGTCCACGGGCTGCGCGGGGTGGCGAACTCCTGAACGTGACGCGCACTGTGCGAGCCCCACGCGAGCAAGCCGATCGCGGCCACCGCCCACCAGCGCGAGCGCAGGCTGAGCCACGCGCCGAGCGCGATCGCCACACCGCACATCGCGAACAGGAAGTAGTAGGCACTCCACAGCACGGCGACCGCGACCACCGGCAGCGTCGCGCACAGCGCCCACACGATGCCGGTCACGATCGCATGACGGCGCGCGGGTGTGGCATCGGGCACCTTCTCTCCATCGGCGCGGTTCAGCTCGAGACCGCGCAGCCGTCCGCCCGCTCCGGCCAGGAAGATCGCGGCGATCGCGAGCGCCAGCGGAATGAGCGGCGGACCGACGGTCGGCAGGCGCCACAGTTCGTTCATGCGCGCTTCGGCGCCGAACGTCACCTGGATCAGGTGAATGTAGGTGGCGATCGGGCTCCACGGATTCAGCTCGATCTCGGTGCCGGCCGATTGGCGCGTGTGCGGCGCGAACACCCACACGGCGACCCACACCGCCACACCGATCGCGAGCGGCCACGCGCGCTTCGCCGAAGCGATCCACGCTTCACCGGTGCGCCGGTCGGCGACCACCGCGATCAAGGGAGTGAGCAGCACCACTTCCTTGGACAAAGCGGCGAACGCCATGGCCACCGCCGCGAGTCCGCGCCGTCCGCTCAGGTGGAGCCACAACGCGGCGAGCGCGCCGCTCACCGAGAGCAGCTCCTGGCTGCCGCACGCCCAGCGGATCGGAACATCGGCGGTGTAGTGGAGTGCCACGAACACCGTTGCGATGGTCGCGGCATAGGTGCCCGCGATCCGGCGCGCGAGTCCGAACAAAAGCGCGAGCAGCACCGAGAACCACGCGAGCCCGACAATGTGGAACACGCGCGCGGATTCGTTGCTGGTTCCGGCCACGGTCCAGAAGTAGAGCTGTCGCGAAATCGGGCGATAGAAGTTGCTCAGCGGGTCCGGAGTGCCGAGTGCTGCGATCAGCGACTTCTGCCGCACCTGATCCAGGAATAAATAGTCGTCGGCGAAGAACGAGGTCCCGAGTGCGGGGATGTAGAGCGCGATTGCCGCGGCGACCGCGAGTCCCAACAAGAGCAACCCGGGCCACGCGCGCCGGCCACGGGCGCGTGACATCGCCGAGCCGGCGTCCGCGCGAGGACGGGTCTTCATGCGCCCGGGCTCGTCTTCGCGATTCAGAAGATGCGCCGGCGCGCGGTCGAGCGCCGCGTCGTCGTGCGGCGCGGAAGCAGCGCGCCCATGAGTCCGCGCGTCAGCGTGCCCGCGATCGTGCGCGCGAGCGGCGAGTTCAGCATGTCGCCGATGTTGGGCGCGGCGTCCTGCTCCTTGCTCGAGCGCGGCGCGGGGGCAGCGCCGGCCGCCGGCGCCTCGGCGGCCGTCTCCGCTCCCGCGCGCGCGGCGAGCATCTCACGCGCGCTGTTGCGATCGATCGCCTCGGCGTAGTGCTTGACCTGCTCGGACGCCCCGATGCGCTGCGCCATCTCGCCGTCGGTGAGCGGCCCCATGCGCGCGGCCGGCGGCACGACGCGCGTGATGAACGGCGGCGTCGGCACGCCCTTGGGCGACAGCACGGTCACGAACGCTTCGCCGATGCCGAGCGAGGTCAGCACTTCCTCGACATCGTAGAACTCGGTCTTGGGATACGTGCGCGCCGCCGCCTTGAGCGCCTTCTCGTCGTCGGCCGTGAACGCGCGCAACGCGTGCTGCACGCGGTGGCCGAGCTGGCCCAGGATGTCCGCGGGCACGTCCTTCGGGTTCTGGGTCACGAAGAACACGCCCACACCCTTCGAGCGAATCAGGCGCACGACCTTTTCGACCTCGTTCAAGAAGTCCTTGCTCGCTTCGTCGAACAGCAGATGCGCTTCATCAAAGAAGAACACGAGCTTGGGCTTGTCGATGTCGCCCACTTCGGGCAACTCGGCGTAGAGCCGCGCGAGCAGCCACATCATGAACGTCGACGACAACGCGGGACGGTCCTGCACGTCGGCGAGTTCCAGCACCGAGATGAGTCCGCGGCCGTCGCGTTCGGTCTGGATCAGGTCGTCGAGGTCGAACTCGGGCTCGCCGAAGAATGCGCCGGCCCCTTGCGACTCGAGTTCCACCATCTCGCGCAGCAGCACCCCGACCGTGGTCTTGGACATGCCGCCGTATTCCTTGAGCGCCTCGGACCCATCGCCGCTCAGATGCTGCAACACCGCGCGCAAGTCGCTGAAGTCGAGCAGCAGCAGCTTCTGATCGTCGCAATACTTGAACACCATCGTGAGCACGCTGGTCTGCGTCGCGTTCAAGCCCAGCACCTTGGCGAGCAGCAACGGGCCGAACGACGACACCGTCGCGCGCAATTGAGCGCCGCGCTTGCCGGACAGACTCAGGAACTCGACCGGACATCCGAGCGGCTTCCACGCGTAGCCCGTCTCCGTGGCGCGCGCGTTCACGCGGTCACTCGCTTCGCCCGGCATCGTGATGCCCGCGACGTCGCCCTTCACGTCCGACAGGAATACCGGCACGCCCGCAGCCGACAGTTGTTCCGCGAGCAACTGCAACGTGCGGGTCTTTCCGGTGCCGGTGGCGCCGGCCACGAGCCCGTGGCGGTTCATCATCGCGATCGGAATCGAGACGAGCGGCTCGGGATGGCATTCGGTTCCGAGCACCGGAGCGCCGACCGTGATCGAAGCGACCGCGGCGGGATAGGTGACTCGAACGGCCTCGATGAACTTCGGATCCATGGGCGGAGAACCTCGTGCGGGTGAGCGACGGCGCGATACGCGGGGAACAGCGTCCCATGCTAGCGGGGTCCCCTTCGGCTCGCAACGGGCGGCGGCGCCGCGCAGGGCTCGCGGCGCGCGTCGCGTTCCGCATTGAATCGCGCGCTTCGAGCCCCTACCTTCCGGCGATGGAGATGCGCCGCTTTCCAAGGACCGTGGCTTCGCTCGAGTCGATCGTCGCGTTCGTTCACGCATTCCTGGCCGAGCGCCGGATCGATGCGGAACATGCGCACGATGCGGATCTCGTGATCGAGGAAGTGTTCACCAACATGGTGAAGTACGGCGGAGGCCATGAGGATATCGCGATCGGGCTCGCTGCGGATCCCGCGCGGCTCACGATCGAGCTGCGCGATTTCGGCGTCGATGAGTGGGACGTGACGCGCTCACCCGAGGTCGACATCGAAGCACCGCTCGAACAACGTCGCCCGGGCGGGCTCGGCATTCATCTGGTGAAACGCATCGCCGAGAGTTTCCGCTACGCCTATCGCGATCGCACGAGCATCGTCACCGTGACCACGAGGCTCGTCTGATGTTCGACGTCGAGATCGGCGCCGCAGGCAACATCCGGCTGATCGGCCGGCTCGATGCGGCACAGTCGGAGCGCGCCTACCAGGTGTTTCGCGGCTTCGATCATCCGCTGGTCGCCGACTTCGCGGACCTCGAGTACATCTCGAGCGCCGGGATCGCGGTACTGATCGAGACCTACAAACGGCTCACCGCCGCCGGGCACTCGTTCCGCCTCACCAACATGAAGCCGCGGGTGCGTAACGTGTTTGCCTACGCGGGTCTCGACCGTTTGCTTCAGATCGAATAGAGCCGATGTCCGACCTGCCTCAGATCTTCGCCAACCTCGGCCCGGGAGCCGTGTATTGATGTCCGACGACGCAGAGCTGGCCGTGATTCGCAGAGCTCAGAATGGCGACGCCCGGGCGTTCGAAGCGCTGGTCGACGAGTACCAGGGCGTGCTCTACAACCTGGCGCTTCGGATGACGGGCAGTGGCGAGGATGCGCGCGACCTCACGCAGACGGTGTTTCTCAAAGTGTGGCGCAACCTCGCGAGCTACGATCCCCGACATCGCTTCTACAGCTGGGTTTACCGGATCATGCTCAACGAGTCGTTGAACTTCGTGCAGCGCCGTCGCAAACACTCGGAGCTGGATGAACGGATGCCATCATCGGACGCCGAGCCCGATGACGAAGCGCACGCAAGCGAGATCACACAACACATTCAGGGCGCGTTGATGGAGCTGACTCCCGAATACCGCGAGGTGATCGTGTTGCGTCACTTTCAACAGCTGGCCTATCAGGAGATCGCAGAGCTTCTGTCGATCCCCGAGAAGACGGTGAAGTCGCGGCTCTACAGTGCGCGCCAGTTGCTCGGCGCCCGGCTGCGCCAGAGAGGGATCACCTCCGCATGATCGACGAAGCGTTCGACGCACTCGCCCACGCCGTGCTCGACGGCAACGCGACACCGCAGCAGCGCGCGACACTCGATGCGCGCCTCGCTTCGGATCCCGCGGCGCGCGAACGGTGGCTGGATTTCGAAACCACGCACACGACGCTCGCGCGAGTCCGCAACGTGGAACCTCCGCTCGATCTCAAGCCCGCGATCATGCGCGCGGTTCACGCCGATCGTCAGTCGTCGGCAACGGGTCACTTCGAAGGTGCGCGGGAACGCATCGGGCGCGCGATCGGACTGCGGCTCGCTTCGGCGTTCGCGATCGGTGCGGTCGCGGGCATCCTGATCTGGCCGCTTGTCGCAAACCGCGGCGACCTGCGCAACCTGCCCACGAGCGGAACGATGATGCCCGAACCCGGCACCGCAACCATCGACCGGCTGTCGCTCGCCGCGGGCACCTCGACGCTCATGATCGAACTCGTCGCGATGCCGAAGGGCATCGCGGCGCGCATGGAGACCAACGCCGGTGGCACCGCAGAGATCGTGATCGAGCACGACGCCACGCTCACCGCAGAGTCGGTGCGCGAGATCGAGGGGCGGCCGCTGCGCGTCGCGCTCACGACCGGAACGATCGGGCTCGAATTCGCAGGCGAGATGCGCTGCACAGTGCTGCTCAAAGGTGCGAAGGCGGCGAAGCGTCCGATGCGCGTCACCCTGCGCTCGGGTGGAATGACGAGCCGCGGCGAGTTGAACCGAAGCTCACAGTGATTCCGTTCGCCGCCGGGCTGCTGCCGGTGCTGCTGTTCCTCGGCGCGCTGCTGATGATGGATCGCTATCAGTTGGTCGCGCGCCGCACGGTGCTGCGCGCGCTGACCCTAGGCGCGATCGCGGCGCTCGTCGCCTACGGCGCCAACCTTCTTGCTCTGCGTTACGCGCATGCTCCACCGGCTGCGCTCAAAGGCGTCATCGCGCCGATCATCGAAGAATCGCTCAAGCTGGCGTGGGTGATCGTGATCATCCGGCGCGATCGCGCCGGCTTCCTGGTGGACGCGGGCATCCTCGGCTTCGCGATCGGCGCCGGCTTCGCGCTGGTCGAGAACCTCTACTACATGCGCGCCATCGGAGATCCGAACCCGCTGCTGTGGATCGTGCGTGGTCTCGGAACGGCGGTGATGCACGGTTGCACCACGGCGATCGCCGCCGTGGTCTCCAAGGACCTCACCGATCGCCATCGCTCGAAGGCGCTCGCGTGGTTCCTCCCCGGCCTCGCCATCGCCGTCGTCGCGCATGCGGCCTTCAACCACCTCACATTCCAGCCGCTGATCACGATCGCGATCATGCTGGTGACGATGCCGTTGTTGCTGATCGTGGTGTTCACGCGCAGCGAACGCGCGACCCGCGAGTGGCTCGGCATGAGCCTCGATACCGAATCCGAGCTGCTCGATCTGATCATGAACGGCGAGATCTCGGGCACGCGTGTGGGACGCTATCTCGATTCATTGAAGCACCGCTTTCCGCCTGCCGTCGTCGCGGACATCCTGTGCCTGCTCCAGATCCAGCTCGAACTCTCGTTGCGCGCGAAGGGCATTCTGATCGCACGCTCCGCCGGCATCGCGCTGCCGGTCGATCCCCAGGTCCAATCAAACTTCGAGGAGCTGAGGTTTCTCGAACGCTCGATCGGCCCCGCCGGGCGGCTCGCGATTCTGCCGTTCCTGCGCACGCACAGCCGCGACCTGTGGCAGATCCACATGATGATGGGGCGTTGAGGACCGGCCATTCCGCATGCACTCCCCCGCTCGCCACCGCTTCCGGCGCGCTGGTGCGGGGCCTGTCGCCGCCAACCTCAGCGCGGTGATAGCATGCGGCGTCCCGATTACGACGCCGTTCCGCGCCCCATCGCGCGGTGACGCTCCACCCGACCTGAGAGGATTTCCATGTCGATGCCGCGCGCACGCCTTCTGCTCACGCTTCTGATGCTCGCCGTCGCGATTCCCGCGACCAGCGCCGAGCGCTCGGAGATTCCGGCCAAGTACCGGTGGGATCTCACCGATCTCTACAAGTCGGTACCGGCGTGGCAGGCGGAGAAGACGGCGCTGTCCAAGCGCATCCCGAGCCTCGCCAAGTTCCAGGGCCATCTCGGCGATTCGTCGGGAACCCTCGCGCGCGCGCTCGATGCGATCATGGATCTCGACAAGAACCTGTCGCGGCTCTACACCTACTCGAGCATGCTGAGCGATGAAGACAATCGCATCAGCCAGAACGTCGCGATGCGCGAGTCCGCCGATCAGCTGCTGGTGGAGTTCCGTTCGTCCACCGCCTACGTGCGCCCCGAGATCCTGAAGATCGGCTCCGATCGCGTGCGCGGGTTCGTGAGCGGCGATTCGCGGCTCACGAAGTACCGAATGTATCTCGACGACATCCTGCGGCGCGCGCCGCACACGCTGACGCCGGAAGAGGAAAAGATCGCCGCACAGGCCGGCCTGATGGGCGGCGCGCCGGGCACCATCCGCGGCCAGCTCACTAACGCGGAACTGCCGTATCCCGAAGTCACACTCTCGACCGGCGAGAAGATCCGCATCGACCAGGCCGCCTACACCCAGTATCGCGCGCTGCCCAATCGCGCCGATCGCATCAAGGTGTTCCAGGCGTTCTGGGGCAAGCATCGCGAGTTCCAGGGCACGCTGGGCGCCTCGCTCAATTCCGAGATGCGCACGTCGATCTTCAACAAGGACGTCCACAAGTTCAAGAGCGGCCTCGAAGCATCGCTGTTCCGCGACAACGTTCCCTCGCGCGTCTACACGCAGCTGATCGCCGACGTGAACGCGAACCTGCCGACGCTCCACCGCTACCTCAAGCTGCGCAAGCGCATGATGGCCGTCGACACGCTGCGCTACGAAGACCTTTACGCGCCGATCATCAAGAGCGTGGATCTCAAGTACACACCGGAGCAGGCGATGGAGTTGACGCTCGCAGCCGTGAAGCCGCTCGGCAAGGAGTACGGCGAGGTGCTCGGCAAGTCGTTCACGAACGGCTGGGTCGACTGGATGCCGACCACCGGCAAGTCGGGCGGCGCCTACAGCACCGGCGCCTACGACGTGCATCCGTATCAGCTGCAGAACTTCACCGGGCTCTACGAGGAAGTTTCCACACTCGCGCACGAGTCCGGCCACTCGATGCACACGTACTTCTCGTACAAGCACCAGCCGTATGTGTCGAGCGACTACGCCACGTTTGTCGCCGAAGTCGCCTCGACGCTCAACGAGAACCTGCTGCTGCACGACATGCTGAATCGCAAGCCGGATCGCGACACGCGGTTGTTCCTGCTCGGCAGCTACCTCGACAACCTGCGCGGCACGTTGTTCCGCCAGACGATGTTCGCGGAGTTCGAGCTGGCGATCCACGAGCGCGCCGAGAAGGGCGAGACGCTGACCGGCGAGAACATGTCGAAGCTCTACCTCGACCTCGTGCGCAAGTACTACGGACACGCGCGCGGCGTGTGCAAGGTCGACGAGCTGTACGGTGTGGAGTGGGCGTACATCGATCACTTC
>JANLWX010000053.1:0-22751 GCA_031364845.1 Candidatus Eiseniibacteriota bacterium | reverse complement strand
CGGCGCCTGCGCGGACCGGCGACGACCGCGGCGTTCCCCGCGCCGCGCGGGCGCCGGGTCGCACGGCCATTGCTCAATACGACTCCCGGTCGCTCGGAAACCGCCGGGCTTTCACGTCGGCGACGTAGCGCTCGAACGCCTCGCGCGTCGCGGTCCCCAGTTCTGCGTAGCGGCGCACGAACTTCGGCTGGTGCCCGAGGTAGAGCCCGAGCAGATCGTGACTCACGAGCACCTGCCCATCGCACGAAAGTCCGGCGCCGATTCCGATGGTGGGAATCGTCAGCGCGCGGCTCACGTCGGTCCCGAGCTTCGAGGGAATACCTTCGAGCACGATCGAGAAGCATCCCGCGGCTTCGAGCAGTTGCGCGTCGCGCAGCAGCCGCTCCTGATCCGCCTCGCCCCGGCCCTGCACCTTGTACCCACCGAACGCGAGCACCGACTGCGGCGTGAGACCGAGATGGCCCATCACCGGAATGCCCGCCT
The DNA here is from genome assembly GCA_031364845.1 of Candidatus Eiseniibacteriota bacterium. Taxonomy (GTDB): domain Bacteria; phylum Eisenbacteria; class RBG-16-71-46; order RBG-16-71-46; family RBG-16-71-46; genus JANLWX01. The sequence goes on along the minus strand of JANLWX010000053.1, from coordinate 22,268 downwards.
CGACGATCCGTCGCACCGCGGGAACGACGCGCTCACCCCCTTCGAGCTTCACCGCGTCCGCGCCGCCTTCCTGGATCAGGCGGCCCGCGTTCGTGATCGCCTGCTCGACGCTCACCTGATACGACATGAACGGCATGTCCGCGATCACGAGTGCCGAGGTCCGGGCGCGCGTCACCGCGCGCGTGTGGTGGAGCATGTCCTCCATCGTCACCGGCAGCGTGCTGTCGTAGCCGAGCACGACGGTGCCGACGCTGTCGCCGACCAGGATCATCTCGACCTGCGCCTGGTCCGCGAAGCGCGCGGTCGGGAAGTCGTACGCCGTGACCACGGTGATCGGCTCGCTCTTGCGCTTGAGCTCCAGCACCTGCGGCGGTGTGATCTTTGCGCGCGGCGTACGCGCGCCCACGGAGGGTTCGCCGCTCATGATGCGGCCCCGCGATCGATCGGAGCGTAGTACGTGGTGCCCTGGCGGTGCGTGAGGATGCGGTGCATCAGATCCTCGAAATCCTCGGGGTTGTTCACGAAGTCGATGCTGTTCGTGTTCACGACCAGGAGCGGCGCTTCGACGTAGTGAAAGAAGAAGTGGTTGTACGCCTCGTTCAGCTGGCGGATGTATTCACGTTCCATGTCGCGCTCGAACGGCCGTCCGCGACGCCCGATGCGCATCATGAGCGTGTCCGGGCTGGCCTGCAAATAGACGACGACGTCGGGCTTCATGACGTCCAACTCGAGCCACACCACCAGCCGCTCGTACAACGCCAGCTCGCGCTCGGACAGGTTGAGCCCGGCGAAGATGCGGTCCTTCTGGAACAGATAATCGGCCACCATGCGCTCGTGGAACAGATCCATCTGGCGCAACGAGCGCTGCTGCTGGTAGCGGCTGAACAGGAAGTGCATCTGGGTCTGGAACGCGAAGCGCTCGCGGTCCTGATAGAAGTCCTTGAGGAACGGGTTCTCCTCGACTTCCTCGAGCACGAGCTTCGCCTGCAGGCGCTCGCTCAGCAATCGCGACAGGCTGGTCTTGCCCGCCCCGATCACCCCTTCTACCACGATGTATCGATTCTCGGCCATGCGCGGGTTCGGGGAGCGTTCCTTTAGGAGGTCAGTTCCAGAGCCGGTTGCCGCGCCGCACCGGCGGCCGGTCATCGAGCCGCGACAGGTGGTTGAGCAGCGTGTCACCGGACACCGGATGGACGAGCAGCGGGTCGAGTTCGACCAGCGGCACGAGTACGAACGAACGTTTCGTGAGTTCGGGATGCGGAATCTGCAGATCGGCTTCGTCGACGACCAGGTTGCCGTAGAGCAAGAGGTCGAGGTCGATGGTGCGGGGTCCGTAGCGACGCGCGGTGCGCACGCGTCCGAGCCGCTTCTCGATCAGCAGCAGATTCCACAGCACCTGGCGCGCGGTCAACTCGGTGTCGATCAGCGCCACGGCGTTGAGAAAGTTCGGCTGCTCGACATCGCCGACCGGCTCGGTGTCGTAGAGCGACGAAGCCTTGACCAGCCGCGTGGTCGGCAGCCGCGCGAGATCGTCGAGCGCCATGCGAATCATGGTCTCGCGCTCGCCGAGATTGGAACCCAGTCCGATGAAGGCCTTCATTCCTGCCGCGTCCTCTCCACTTCGATCACCGCCCGGCCGCCGGTGGTCCAGCCGAGGTTCTGCTTCGAGATCCGCACTTTCACCCGCCTCACGTTGAAGCGCTCGAGGATCGTGGTGGCGGTCGCCGCCGCCAGTGCTTCGAGCAGATGGAAGCTCTTGCCTTCGACCACCTCGCGCACCGTGCGATAGAGATGGTCGTAGTCTACGGCATCGGCGAGCCGGTCGCTGGACTCGGCGCGATCGTCGATCGGGTTCAGTTCCAGATCGACCTCGAGCCGCTGTCCCGCTTCCTTCTCATAGGGCCGGGCCCCATGGTGGCCGAACACCGACAGGCCTTCGAGACGGATGATGGCCAAGCTACCTCCTGCTGCATCCCGAAAGATCGAAGGCGGCCGGCCCGAAGCGGGCCGACCGCCGAATGCGACCGGAGTGTATCGCTTGAACTCGACCTACCGCCAGCAGGCAAACGAAGTTCTCGGACACAGCCTAGACTGCGACGCCGTGCTCGCGCAGCGCTTGATTGAGCGAAGTTTTCGTGTCGGTCGATTCCTTGCGCTGGCCGATCAGGAGCGCGCATGGCGTTCCGAACTCACCCGCCGGAAAACGTTTCGGCATCGAGCCCGGGATCACGACCGCGCGCTCGGGCACCACACCCCGCGTCACGACCGGCGTGTCGCCGGTCACATCGACGATCGGCGTCGAGGCGGTCAGCACCACGCCCGCGCCGAGCACCGCACCCTTCCGCACCCGCACGCCTTCGACGACGATCGCGCGCGAGCCGATGAAGCAATCGTCTTCGATGATCACCGGCTGCGCCTGCGGCGGCTCGAGCACGCCACCGATTCCCACGCCACCGGACAGATGCACGCGCCGGCCGATCTGGGCGCACGAACCCACCGTTGCCCACGTGTCGACCATGGATCCCTCACCCACGCGCGCGCCGACGTTGACGTAGCCCGGCATCAGGATCACGCCACGTTCGAGGAAACTGGTGTAACGCGCCACTCCCGGCGGCACGACGCGCACGCCGGCAGCCTCGAGATTGTGCTTGAGCGGGATCTTGTCGTGATACTCGAACGGTCCGACTTCGATCGTCACCGAGATCCGCATGCGGAAGTACAAGGAGATCGCCTGCTGAAGCCATCCGTTCGTGATCCAGCCGTCGCCGTGCGGCTCGGCGATGCGCACATCGCCGGCATCGAGTGCCGCCATCGCGCCCTCGACCGCGCCGCGCACGGCGGGCGCATCGAGCGGCTGCGTTCCGGCGTACGCGGCGGCGATCTTCTCGCGCCAGCGATCGAGCGGGTAGTCGCCGCTCATCGGATGTCCTTCATGCGTGCGAGCGCTTCCTGGCATTGATCGAGCGTGGGCACCAGCGCCCAGCGCACGAAGCCGGTTCCCGCCTCGCCGAGGAACGAGCCCGGAGTCGCGAGCACGCCGGCGCGCATCAGGCGCTCGACGAAGCCGACATCGTCGCCGCCCGGCGCGCGCGCCCATAGATAGAACGTCGCCTCGCTCGCCTCGACCTGCCAGCCGCGCGCCGTGAAGTCGGCGAGCATCAACTCGCGCTTCGCGCGGTAGAGCGCGCGCTGATCCGCGGCGTGCGCATCGTCGTCCCACGCCGCAATCGCCGCGCGCTGCACGAACTCGGGCGTGGCGACGCCAACGTTGGGCCGGAAGCGCCGCAGTGCCGCGATCAGGCGTTCGTCGCCCGCCATGAAGCCCGACCGATAGCCGGTCATCGCGGAGCGCTTGCTCAGCGTGTGGAACGCGATCACGTTGTCGGTGCCGCACTCGAGCATCGAATGCGGCGCATCGTCGAAGAACACTTCGGCATACGCTTCGTCGGAGGCCACCCAGTAGCCGTGATTGCGCGCGTGCTCGGCGATCGTCGCGAGCGTTTGGAGGTCGAGCATCGCGCCGGTCGGATTGTGCGGCGTGTTGAGCCACAGCAGTGCCGTGCGCTGCCAGATCGCTTCGGGCACCGAGTCGAGGCGAAACTTCCAACCATCCTCCGAGCGCAGCGGCACTTCATACGGCTCGCCGCCCGCGAATCGCGCGGCCGGCGCATAGACCGGATACGCCGGCGTCGGGATCACGACGACGTTGCGCGCCGAGTCGCGTCCGAGTGTGGCGAAGGCGAGCAGGAACACGCCTTCCTTGGTGCCGTTCACGGGCAACAGTTCCGTGTCGGGATCGATCGTGACGCCGAAGCGTCGCGCGAGCCAGCCCGCCGCCGCGGCCCGCAGCGCCGGAACACCCGCGACCGCGGGATAGCTCGACACCTCGGGCACCGCGTCGCGCAACGTCTCGCGGATGAACGACGGCGTGCGCTCGCGCGGATCGCCGATGCTGAAGTTGATCGCCTGGACGCCGGGCGGCGTAAGCTCCGCGGCACGGCGGTCGAGCCGCACGAACGGATACTCGCCCGGGCCTTCGAGCAGCGGGTTGAGCGGTCCGGGAATCACGACGTGCGCGGCAGGCCGGGGCGCACTCATGAAGCGAGGAACTCCGCGAGGATTCGATACGCCGGTTCGAGATTCGCGATCGGACAGTACTCGCCGGCCTGATGGCACAGCTCCGGCAATCCCGGACCAAAGTTGAACGCCGGAATCCCGGCGGCAGTGAAGCGCGCGACGTCGGTCCAGCCCTGCTTGCCCGCGAGCTTCGCGCTCGAGCGCGCGACGAACTCCTGCACCACGTTCGAGTCGAGCGACACCTTGCCCGCGGGTGCGGCATCGACCACGCGGAACTCGAAGTCGGCCGGCACGCGCGCGCGCAACGAACGCTCGGCGTCCGCGAGCGACATGTCGGGTGTGAAGCGGTAGTTGAGATTCGCGACCAGTTCGTCGGGCACGACGTTGCGCGTGCGCCCGGCGCGCAGTGTGGTCATCTGCAGCGTCTCGACGTACTCGACCCCGAACAGCTGCTTCGGCACGACCGGGACTTTCGTCACTTCGACGAGCCACGCCGCCGCGCGCTCGACCGCGTTGATGCCGGCCCACGGACGAGCGCTGTGCGCACTCTTCCCCGCGACGCGCACTTCGGCATTCATCACGCCGTTGCATCCCAACTCGACCTTGAGATCGGTCGGCTCGAGCAGCACGGCGAGCGCGGCGTCTCGCAGCCACGGCATCTCGTCGAGCACGCGACGCAAGCCGTTGTTCTCGGCGGGGCCTTCCTCGGCCTCGTAGAACACGACCGCGAGATCGAAACGCAGTGCGTTGGGATCGAGCGTCTCGACCAGCGCCAGCATCACCGCGTCGCCGGACTTCATGTCGCTGGTCCCGACGCCGAACAGCTTGCCCGCATCGATGCGCGCGACCGCGTTGCCCTGCGCGGGAACCGTATCGAGATGCCCGGCGAGCACGACCAGCGGACGCCCGCGCTGCGGACCGCGCCACACGACGTTGTTCGCGGCCCGGAGGATCTCGCCGCTCCCGGCCGCGCGCAGCCGCGTGGTGACGAACTCCGCGATCGCGGCTTCGTTCCCGGTTTCGCTCGGCAGGTTGACCAGCGTGGTCAGAAGATCGGAGAGAGACGTCGTCGTGGCGGTCATGGTGCCGGGCACTGTAGCGCGGAGGATCGATCGATCGCCAGCGAAGAGCGAATCGTGTAGATGCCAGATGATTCTGTCCTCCCTTAACTGCAACGTGATTATGTCCCCCCATGGGACATCTCCCGCTGAGCGACAAGGAAGATCAGCGGCCACGCCGCGCCCTACATTCCCGGGGACCGCAGCGTGGAGTACGCTTCGCGCCATGAACTCCGTTCCCGCAACCCCGACTCCCGCGCTGCGCCTTCGCGGCCGCGACGCACTCGAGGTTCTGCACCGCATCTCGACACAGTCGCTCATGGATCTCGCCCCGGGCGACGGGCGCGCGACGATGTTCTGCGACTTCCGCGGCCGTCTGCTGCATCGCGCGTGGGTGGCGCATGCCGAAGCGGGCATCGTGTGGCTGCTGCGCGCCGATGCTCCCGCCGCCGATCTCGCGGCGTTCGTCGACCGCAGCGTGTTCCGTGAGGACGTGAAGTTCGACGACGCAACCGGCGCCGCGGAAGCGCCCGCGCTCCCCGCCGCCGAGCGCTTCGCGAACGAACTCGACCGCATCCTCTCCGGCGCGCCGCGTCACGGTCACGAGATCGCGGAGGAATTCACGCCGTTCGAGATCGGGCGTTCCCACGAAGTGCATCTGAGCAAGGGCTGCTTCACGGGCCAGGAAGCGCTGATGCGACTCATGACCTACAAGAGCGTGCGGCGGCGGCTCGCGCTCGTCGCAGGCACGGGAGCGGCACCCGAGGTCGCAATCGATGTGACGCGCGACGAAGCCCGAGTTGGACGTCTCACGAGCGCGACGCCTGACGGCGCGGGCTGGACCGGACTCGCGGTACTCGCGCACGCGACCGCGGAGCAACCCGAGGGACTCGAATGCGGCGGGGTCCCCATCACGCGCGTCGATGCGTTTCCACTCACGCGGCCGCTGGGACTCCCTGAGAGCACGGGAACGATCTAGCAGGCTGTCCGGCCTTTAGGATCGGACCCTTTCCTCGCGACGCATCGAGGGATGAATTGGTGGCAGGAACTGGGCGTGTGCGGACGACTCGGACGGGTTCCTAAGGAAGCAGCACGATCCTCGAGGTTCTGGTTTCGTTGCGTGTTTGCAGTCGAACCAGGTACATGCCGGCTGGCAGATACCGTCCTCGGTCATCGCGACGATCGAACACGACTGAATGGCTGCCCGCGGCGTGGATGCCGTGTCGCAGCCGCCGCGTGACTCGCCCTTGAATGTCGAGGACTTCCAGCCGGACCTGATCGTCGCTTGCGATCTCGTAACGGACGTCGACTCTTGAGTGGCCCGGGTTGGGCCGCGCGGGGTGGAGGAATGTCCGGAACGGAGGATTCAGCGCCGTCACGTCGTTGACCTGATGGTTCCAGCCGAGCGCCCACACATCATTCTGATCGGCACTGGCACCGGACCCTCCGAACACGACCATCTGGTCTCGCTCCGGGTCGTAGATCGCGCGCGTAACGCGTCTCGACGGTGCCGTCCCCGTTGGAATCAGCGCGCACCACGCCGGGCTCCCCGACAGAGTCAACGCCCATACATCGTTGCGATAGGAGGCGGGACCATCATACCCGGCGAACACCACCATTCGGTCTCGCACGGGATCATAGGTCGCCGCGTGCCCGATGCGACCGGTCGGCGGACTCCCCAGTGTGGCCAGCTTGCTCCATGCGGAGCCCCCCGACAGCGTCAACGCCCACACGTCATTGCGATACGATGTGGTGCTCTCGCCCCCGCCGAATACGATCATCCGGTCCCGAGCCGGGTCGTAGATCGCCGTGTGGTTGAAGAGTTCGGGCGGGATACTTCCCGCCGGAGTCAGCGCGCTCCACGCCGGGCTCCCCGAAAGCGTCAGCGCCCACACGTCGTTACGATAGGACGAACTGCCAACCGCCCCGCCGAACACGACCATCCGGTCCCGAACCGGGTCGTAGATCGCCGCATGCCCGGAGCGCCCTGTTGGCGGAGTCCCCGACGGCGTCAGCGGGCTCCATGCCGGAGTTCCCGACAGCGTCAGCGCCCACACGTCGTTGTGATAGCTGCCATTGGAGGCGCCGCCGAACACCACCATCCGGTCCCGCAGCGGATCGTAGATCGCATTGTGACTCAAGCGCCCCACGGGCGGGCTCCCCGAAGGCGTTAGCGCGCTCCACGCCGGATTCCCAGACAGCGTCAGCGCCCACACGTCGTTGCGATAGATGCCGGCACCATACCCGCCGAACACGAGCATGCGGTCCCTCACCGGGTCGTAGATGATCGCGGGCGAAGAGAGTCCCGATGGCGAGCCAGCCGATGGCGGCAGAGCGCTCCACGCCGGACTCGCGGACAACGACATTGCCCACACGTCGTTGCCGCAGAAGTCGTTGCCATCCCCGGCGAACATCACCATTCGGTCTCGCACCGGGTCGTAAAACGCGGTGTGACCAGCGCGGCCCCGCGGCGGGCCTCCGGTTGGCGCCAGCTCATTCCACGCCGGTGTCCCCGAAAACGTCAGAACCCACACGCCGTCGAGAGGGTAGTTTGGGACTCCACCACCGCGACCACCGAACACCACCATACGATCGCGAACCGGGTCGTAGATCGCGCTGTGTCGCGAGAGTCCCGGTGGGGGAGTTCCGATGGGGGCCAGCGCGCTCCACACCGGGACACCCGAGAGAGTCAGGGCCCACGAACCGTTGCGATGAGTGCTTTCATCACTGCCGCCGAATACCATCATGCGATCCCGCACGGGATCGTAGATCGCAGAGTGCCCCTCGCGTCCCGACGGTGGGCTGCCCACTGGGGTCAGCGCGATCCACGCAGGAGTCCCTGACAGCGTCAGCGCCCACACGTCGTTGCGATAGGTGAGGTCATCGGTCCCACCAAACACCAACATCTGGTCGCGACCCGGGTCATAGATCGCGCTGTGTCCGAGGCGTCCGGGTGGCGGGCTCCCCAATGGAGCCAGCGCGCTCCATGCGGGACTGCCGGACAGCGTCATCGCCCATACGTCATTGCGGAAGACGCCGCCCTCGGCGCCGCCGAACACCACCATCCGATCCCGCACGGGATCGTAGATCGCCGAGTGCCCAAAGCGTCCCGACGGCGGGCTACCCGATGGGGTCAGCATCCTCCACTCGGGGCTGCCCGAAAGGGTCAACTCCCACACGTCACCGAGATAGGGTGCGCTGCCCCTGCCCTCCCACCCGCCGAACACCACCATCCGATCCCGCACCGGGTCATAGATCGCGGTGTGGCGCGTGCGTCCCGTCGGAAATAACCCTAGCCACGCGCCGTCATCGCTCGAGGTCACGATGCGCTGTGGTGAGAAACTGTCCGTGATGCTCGACTGTGAATCTGCCCCGTGCCCCGGCGTCCTTTGCGCAATCGAACGCATGATCTCGCGCTGCCAGGGGGGAAGCGTGAGGTCGGCGGCCGCCATTTCCAGAGCGCCGCTGCGCTCGAACGTCATGGCTGGCCCCACCTCCGCCTGCACTTCGCGCGCGTCGGCGCAGACCGGCAGCACAGACGTCGTTCCTGATAAAGCAAGAACAAGGAGCGCCGTGGCGAGATTGCGCATATTCATGGCAATGCCCTCCCCAATGGCTGACAAGAACGCTTCCGGCGCGCCCATCTCCGGCTGGTCGTGGCGCGAAGCCCATGGGTCCGTCCAAGGACAAGTATGTGGGCGCTGGTGTGGGTGGTCAATTTCCGTTCACGCGACCGCTCGGATTGCCGGAGAGCCAGAGCCGGCCGACCTTAGCGGCGGCCATCACTTTGCGGCGGGCGGATCCTTGGGCTTCCCCTGTCCGGCAAACGACATCGCCGCAACGAATACCCCGGCGGCGATGAGTTCCCACTTGATGGCGCCGGTTCTGAAATACGTGATGGCCGCGGCCGTCCACGCGAGCGCTCCGGCGATCAGTCCCAGTACGGGTGCGAGCTTTCTCAAGTCGTCCTCCCTGTAGTCGCGGAGCTGTCGTCATCCCCGCGAGCGCATGGAAGGTACACCCGGACCCTGGAAACGCTACTCCTCGGGCGGCGACTCGTCATCGCCCGGCGCGTCCACGACCACCGCATCCGTCGTGAGCATCAGCGTGCCGATGCTCGCGGCGTTCTGCAGCGCGCAGCGCGTCACCTTGGCGGCGTCGACGATGCCGGCCACGTCGAGATCCGAGTACGCGCCGGCCAGCGCGTCGTAGCCGAACGCGCCCTTGCCTTCCCGGATGCGTTCGATCACCACGCCGCCGGGCTCGCCCGCATTCTCGGCGATCTGACGCGCGGGCTGCTCCAGCGCGTGACGCACGATCGCGATGCCGACCGCTTCGTCGCCTTTCGCCACCATCGCATCGAGCACGGACTGCGCGCGCAGCAGTGCAACGCCGCCGCCGGTGACCACACCTTCCTCGACCGCCGAGCGCGTCGCGGCGAGCGCATCGTCGAACCGCCCGCGGCGTTCGCTCTGCTCGAGTTCAGTCGGCGCGCCCACGCGAATGACGGCGATGCCGCCGCTCACGCGCGCGATCCGCTGGCGCAATTCGTCGCGGTCGTATTCCGAATCGCACGCGGCGAGCGACTTCTCGAGCAGCGTGAGCCGCGCGCGAATCGCCTTCGACGACCCGCCGCCTTCGATCACGGTCGTGGTCTCGCTGTCGACGCGCACGCGCTTCGCGCGCCCGAGGTCCGCGGGCTCGAAGCGTTCGAGCGTGCGGCCGAGTTCACGCGTGACGACCGTGGCGCCGGTCAGCACCGCGATGTCGTCGAGCAGCGCGCGGCGGCGATCCCCGGCTTCGGGCGCACGCACCGCGACACAGTGCGCGGTGCCGCGCAGGCGATTGACGACCAGCGTGGCGAGCGCTTCGCCTTCGACATCGTCGGCGACGATCAACAAAGGCCGGCCAGCCTGGACCGCATGTTCGAGCACACCGAGCACCTCCTGCGCCGCGGTGATGCGCAGCTCGGTCAGGAGCACCAACGGGTTCTCGAGCACGACTTCCATGTTGGCGGGATCGGTCACGAAGTACGGCGACAGATATCCGCGGCTGATGCGCAGGCCCTCGACGACTTCGAGCGTGTCCTTCATGCCGCGGCCGTCCTCGATCGTGATCACGCCGCTGCTGCCGACGCGGTCCATCGCTTCGGCGATCATGTCGCCGATCGCGTCCTCGTTCGCGCTCACGCGCGCGACTTGCAGCAGGTCGTTGCGGTCGCGCACGGTGCGCGCGGTGCGCGCCAGTTCCGCGACCACGGCGGTGACCGCGCGATCGATGCCGCGTTTCACCGCCATCGGATTGTTGCCCGCCGCGATCGCCTGCAGGCCGCGGCTCACGATGCTGTGGGCGAGAATGGTCGCGGTGGTGGTGCCGTCGCCCGCGACCTCGCCGGTCTTGACGGCGACTTCGCGCACGAGCTGGGCACCCATGTTCTCGAACGGATCGGCGAGCTCGATCTCGCGCGCGATCGTGAAGCCGTCGTTCGTGATCGTGGGCGTGCCGTTGAGCCGGTCGATCACCACGTTCCTGCCGCGCGGTCCGAGCGTGACCCGCACGGCCCCGGCGAGCTGATCGACGCCGCGACGCATCGCCTCACGGGCCTGGTCGTCGAACTGGATCATCTTTCCCATGGTCTCGATTCCCTTCGAACCCGCAAGGCCGGTCGCGGATCGGACGGCCTTCGCAAGCCACATGCTGACAATCGATTCAAGGCCCGGATCTCAGATGCCGCGCGAACTCCCGCGCGAATCGCCTGATGTCGTCATCGGCATCCGGCGCCCGCGCCGCGAGTTCGAACCAGCGCGCGGCCGCCACCGAATCCCCGGCCATCGCGAAGCATACCGCGGCGTCGGCGGCGGTTTCGGGAGCACCGTTCTCCGTGGCCGCGATCCGCGCATACTCCGCTCCCGCCTCGCGCCATGCGCGCGCCCTCGCGAACGCGGCGGCGAGTTCGCGATGGTCCGCGCTCCAGCGCGGATTCGTGCGCCGCGCGGCGGCGGTGTCCTCGGGCCCGGTCGCGATCCCGATCCAGCCGGCGGTGCTGTCGTAGCGGAAGAACAGATCCGGGCCCGCGGGCGCGTTCCCGGCGCGCGGAGCCCACTGGCCGAGGTAGCCGCCACTCACCGTCGGATCGCGATACCACACGCGTAGCGCGGGTCCGCCTTCGGTCATGAATCCGACGTTGCTCGGCACGTCGAAGAAGAACAGGCGCGCGTGGCGCGGAGTCACCGGCAGCTTGCGGCGCAGGTCGTCGCGCATGAACTCGAGGAACGACGCCGCGCGAGCCTGATACCACTCGCTGCCCCAGTCGAGCGAAGGCGTGGCACCCTGCGCCGCGCGCAACATGGCGAGTGCGGCGATCAGCACGATCGCGATGCGGCGATGATCCGCGAGTGCCGCGGCGAGCGCGATCCACGCCCCGAGCGCGCCGAGCAGCGTGTAGTACGCATGCCAGCCGAGCGCCGGCCACAGCATGGGAAGCCATCCGCACAGCGCCCAGGCCCCGCCGAACGCGATGATCCGGTGGCGCGGACTTCGATCGCTGCCTTCGGTCCCCGTGCTGGCGTTCGAAAGCACGGGCGCTTTGCGTGTCGCCCATGCCGCGAGCAGCGCGAGCACGATCAACGACGGCAGTGCGCGCACCGCGATCGGAGTCCAGCCGCGCTCCGGTGCGAGCGGATGATCGAGATTGAACGGCACCGCAAGGGTGCGTGTCAGCACGTTCGCGAACTCCACCGGCGCCTCGACGCGCGGCGCGGTGGCGGGCGCGGTCGCCGAGTCCGCGCGCGCCACGGTGTGGGAACCCGCGTCCGATCCCGATCGCATCCGCCCGCCGAGCGCGGGATGGACCATCGCCCATGCCACGACGACCACCGCGAGCGGCAGCGCGCGCACGAGCAGCGCGCGCGCGGACATGCGGCGGATTGCAACCGCTCCCCCGATCGCGATCGCGGGCACGACCGCGGCCGTCTCCTTCGACAGCAGCGCGCCGATCAGCGCAACCGTGGCCCATCCCGCGCTGCCGAACGTGAACGCGTACACCGTCAGCAGCGCGAACAACAGCATCCACAGCTCCTGCGCCCCCGCGATCCACATGAGCGGCACCGCCCACGCCGCGAGCGCGGCGACCCCCGCGCACGCAACGCCCGCAACCCGCGCTCCCGCGGCGCGATGCACGAGCGCGAAGTAGGCGGCGAATACTCCGAGCGCGAGCGCGAAACTCGCGACGTGAAACGGCAACTCACGCGCGCCGAACACGCGCTGGATCAGCGCGTAGTGCAACTCGCGCGACCACGGACGCCACCAGCCGAACGCAAGGTGCTCGAACCCCAGCAGCGAGAAGAACGATCGCGTGCGGACGGCATCGAGAAACACATAGTCGTCGTTGATGAACGGGATCCGCAGGGCGTAGCCCCAGTACATCAGCAGCGCGATCGCCGTCAGAACCAGCACGGCAACGAACCCGGGCTCACGGAGCGGCGCGCGCGGAGTCATCGGCGGCGGCCCGCGCGCTTGTTGAATTCCAGGGCGAAGGATCGTTGGTCGTCGTTCGAGTGCGGCGACACAAGCACGCGGGCGTACGCGCGCGCGGCCGCCGCATAGTCGCCCGCGACCTCGCTCGCGATCGCGGCGTCGAACGCGAACCCGATGCTGTCTGGATACGCGTCGTGGAGCTTCGCGTATTCGCCCGCCGTCGCCGTCCAGTCTTCGGCGCGCGCGAATAGCGCCGCCAGCTCGCGATGATCGTCGCGCCAGCGCGGGTTTGCCGCACGCGCGGCGGCGATGTCCTCGGACCCCTTCACGACTTCGGTCCACCGTCCACTCGTGCTGTCGTAGCGAAAGAAGTAGTCCGGAGCCGCCTGCGCTTCCGCCGCGCGCGGCCGGTACGAGGACCAGAACTCTCCGCGAATCGTGGAGTCCGAATACCAGACGCTGAACGCCGGGCTGAACCATGCGTAGCCGAGACCGATGCTGTTCGGTACGTGCGCGAAGTGAAGGCGCGCATGCGAGGGCAGTCGCGGATGGATGCGAAGCAGCTCCGTCCGCAGGCGGCCGACAAAGTATGCCTGGCGGCGTTGATAGTAGGCGGCACTGAAGCTCCAGACCTTCGTGTTGGCCTGCACGGGCTGCAACGTGGCGACCACGAACACCGCCGCGATCGCGAGCGGGGGCACACCGGCGAGCACCGTCGCAAGCGCGAGCCACGCCCCCATCGCCCCCAGCAGACCGTAGTAGTCGTGCCAGTCGATCGACGGCAGCAGCAGCGGAACCCATGCGATCGCCGCCCACGCCACCCCGAACGCCGCGGGCCGCGCGGCCGCGAGACTCGGCGGTGCGTGATCCGTGCCCGACTCGCGCCCGATCACCGCCCATGCCGCGATGGCCGTGGCGATCGCGATCGCGGGCAACGCGGGAACCAGCGCGGAGACCCAGCCGGGTTCGGGATTCGGAACGTATTGGAGATTGAACGCGGCGAGCAGCGTCTTCGCGACCACGACCGGCGCGGGCGCCGATTGGGTCGCGAACTCGACGCCGAGGCGTTCAGGTTCCAGTAGCCGCTCGCGCAGCGTCGGGTGTGCGAAGAACCACGCGGTGCCCAGCACAAGCGCGGGCGCGATGCGACGCAGTGCCGCGGCGAAACGCTCGCGCTCCACGAGCATCGCCCACGCGAGCGCAAGGCCGGGCGCGACGGCTGCCGTCTCCTTGCTGAGCAGCGCTCCCGCGAACGCGACGAGCGCGAGCACAGTGCGGCGAGTCGCGAACCCCAGCAGGAACGCGAGCACCCACGCCAGCATCCACAGATCCTGAGCACCCGCCGCCCACAACAGCGTGCCCGACCATGCCGCGAGAGCGGCGAGCCCCGCGCACGAGAGTGCCGCGACGCGGTCGCCGGCGGCGCGGCGGGCGAGCGCGTGGAACTCCGCGAACACGACGAGCCACAGCGCGAAGCCCGCGGCGTGGAACACGATCGGGTTGGGCCCCGCCGCGCGGAACAGCGTCCAGAAGTGCAGCTCGCGTGACCACGGACGCCACCAGCGCCACAACAGATCCTGCCCGCCCCACAGTTCGGGGAACGACGCGTCACGGACTCTCGCGAGGATCTGCCAATCGTCGCTGATGAGCGACATCGGCAGCGCGTAGCCCCACGCGGCGATCAGGTACGCGGCGAGCGCCAGAGCGACGGCGACGGCCCCCGGCACCCTGATGCTTCCGCGCGCGGGTTTCAGATCGCGCGCTCCCACAGAATCCTCATGCCCTTCAAAGTCAGAGCTTCGTCCACGCGATTGATGGTTTCGCATTCGGGCGCGATGATCCCGGCCCAGCCACCGGTGGCGATCACGCTCGGCGTGCCGCGCATCTCGATCGCAAGCCGGCGCACGAGCGCGTCGACCTGCCCCGCGTGTCCCCACAGCACGCCCGCCTGCAGTGATTCTTCCGTGGTGCGGCCCAGTGCCCGCGGCGGACGGCGCAACTCCACGCGCGCAATCCGCGCGGCGCGCCGGAACAACTCCTCGGCGGATGTGCCGACGCCGGGCGCGATCACGCCGCCGAGATAGGCGCCGCTCTGCGAGACGCAGTCGAACGTGGTCGCCGTGCCGAGGTCGACGACGATCGCCGGGGTGCCGTACAGCGCGCGCACCGCGATCGCGTTCGCGATGCGATCCGCTCCCACCGCGGCGCGATCGTGATAGCGGATCGGCAGGTCCTTCGCGGTTGCCGAGTTGACCTCGACCGCCGGCACGCCGGCGACGCGCGCGAGCGCCTGATGCCACGCAGCCGTCAGCGCCGGCACCACCGAGCACAGCACGACGCCGTCGAGCGGGGGCGCGCCGTTCTCCGCGAGCAGTGCCCGGACCACGAGCGCGATCTCGTCAGCGGTCTGTCGCGCGCTCGTGAGCCGCCAGAATCCTGTGACGTCGGTGCCGTGGAACAGACCGAGCGTGGTCTCGCTGTTGCCCACGTCGACCGCGAGCAGCCGCCGCGCGCGGCGCGCGGACTTCTTCTTACCGGGCATGTCCCCCTCCGTCGATCTCGGTGGCGTCGATCGCCGTGATCTCGTCCGACGGTTCACTCCGGCGGCGCGCGACGAGCCACGACAACCCCACACTCAGGAAGTACAGCACCACCATCGGCACCGCCATGATCAGCTGCGCCGTCACAATGTCGCCGGGCGTGATCACCGCCGTCAGCACGAACACGCCGACGATCGCGACCCGCCACTGGCGCAGAAGATATCCGGGCGTGACGAGCCCGAGTGCCGTGAGCGTCATGGTCACGAGCGGCATCTGGCACACGAGGCCGCACGCGAGCGCCATGTTGTAGAAGAACCCGAGCAGCGGACCGAGCTGGATGTCGGCGCGGATGCTCGGCGTGATGAACCCCATCAGCACACGCACCACGACCGGCACCAGATAGAAGTAGGCACCCGCAGCCCCCAGCACGAACATCACCATCGAGCCGAGCGCCATCGGCAGGATCATGCTGCGCTCGCGCTTCATGAGCCCGGGCACGATGAAGTTCCATACGCGGTAGAACACGTAGGGCAGCGTCAGCACCAGTCCCAGCAGCAGCGCGAGCTTGAAGCGCTCGTTGAACGCCTCGAGCGGCGACAGCACGATCGCGTTGCCGACCGTGCGGTGGACGAGATCCTCGAGCACGATCGGCGCGACCCACCATCCGGCGAGCGCTCCGACCAGACACGCGATCACCGCGTGCAGCAGCACCGAGCGCAGCTCCGCGAGATGCTCCAAGAACGGCATCTCTCCGGTCTGGCGCGGATCGAGGCTCACGTCGTCCGTTCCGATCGTTCGTTTTCGATCTCGACGTCGCCCGCGATCACCCGCACGACCGTTCCGTCGCCAGTGTCGAGAACCAGCGCTCCGGTGTCGTCGAGCGTGCGCGCGATGCCGCGCACCACGCCCGCCGGAGTGTTCGCGACGACCGGCGTGCCCCAGAACGATGCGTGCGAACGCCACGCCGCGATCGCCTGTGTGCGATCGCCTTCGGCGTGTTCGGCCCACAGGCGTTCGAACGCGTTGAGGAATTCAGCGGCGACGTGTTCGCGCGCGATCGCATGCCCGGCGAGCGTGAGCGAGGTCGCGCGGTCCCGCAGCTCGGGCGGAAACTCCTCGCGCGACTGCGAGACGTTTACGCCCACGCCGACGACCGCGGCGTCGAGTCCGCCGGCCGCGCGACGGCGTTCGCACAGGATGCCCGCCACTTTGTGTCCGTCGAGCAGCACGTCGTTCGGCCACTTGAGTTGCGCGCCGGCGCCGAACCGATCCAGCGCTGTCGCGAGCGCGAGCCCCGCGACCAGCGGCAGGGTCGCGAGCGGTTCGGGATCACATCCGAGATGAAGGACGAGCGACATCGCGAGCCCGCTCCCGGGCGGCGTGTGCCAGGTCCGGCCGAGGCGCCCGCGCCCGCGCGTCTGCGTGCCGGCGATCACGACGGCGCCATCGGGCGCGCCCTGCGCGAGCAGGTCCCAGGCATCGTCGTTGGTGGATTCCACCGAGTCGCGCACCACGAGGTGGCGGCCGAAGTGGCGGGTCGCGAGCCGGGACTCGAAATGGGCACGGTTGAATGTATTTTCCGGCATGGTCTTACGCGGACTGCTTGAGGCAGGACACGATATCGCGACGCGCTTTCATGCGACTTCCTCGACCTCGAGGCTCACGTCGAGCGCCGGCGCGGAATGCGTGAGCGCGCCGACCGAAACGTAGTCCGCGCCGGTCTCGGCATACTCGCGCACGTTGTCGAGCCGGATGCCGCCCGAGACTTCGATCTCCGGCCAGCGCCTGGCACCCACACGCACGCGCGAATGCCCCGGCGGATTCTCGGCGTACCACTGATCGACCTCGGCGATCGCCTGAAGCACTTCCTCGGGCGAACGATTGTCGACCAGGATGCGATCGACTTCGGGACGCAGCGCCTCGCGGAGCTGGTCGAGCGATTCCACTTCGACTTCGAGCAGCAGATCGCCCTGGCGGGTGCGCGCGATGCGGTCGATCGCGTTCGTGACACCGCCCGCCGCGCGGATGTGATTGTCCTTCACCAGGTACATGTCCCACAGCGCGAGCCGGTGGTTCTCGCCGCCCCCGCACTTCACCGCGTACTTCTCGAGAAAACGCAGGCCGGGAATCGTCTTGCGCGTGTCGAGGATCGTGCAGCCGGTGCCTTCGATCGCGTCGACGAAACGGCGCGTGAGCGTCGCGACTCCGGACAGGTGCTGCAGGAAGTTGAGCGCGGTGCGCTCGCCCTTGAACACACTGCCCGCATCGCCGATCACTTGAGCGCAGGCGGTGCCGGGAGCGACGGTGGTGCCGTCGGCGACCAGCTTGCGGAATTTCAGATTCGCATCGGCCTCGTGAAACGTGAGGGCCGCGACATCGATTCCCGCGATCACGCCCGGCGCCCGGGCGATGATCACCGCGCGCGCCTTGATCCCGGAACGGATCGTGTTGAGCGACGTGATGTCCCCGGTGCCGACATCTTCGGACAGGGCGTAGCGGACGAGTGGGAGAGCGACGGCTTCGAGCATGGACCGGCGATGCTACCCGAGCGCCCGCCGGGGGTCGAGCCGCGCAGCGCGGATCGTGCGCGCCGGCCGGCCTCCCGCCCGGGCCGCCGGCGGCTGCCACTGGAAGCGCCCGAGCGGCACCCGGCCGCCCGCGCCGAACGCCACGCCCTCCGCTTCGAGCCGCAATCGCTGCGTGTCGCCCGCGCCGTCGCCGCGACGCAGGCTGATCGCACCGCGCGCGTTGATCACCCGATGCCACGGCAGCGGCGTACCGTGCGGCTGACCGTGCAGCGCCCAGCCCACGTGCCGCGCATGGCGCGGCAGCCCCGCGAGGCGCGCGACCTGGCCATAGGTGGCGACGCGCCCGCGCGGGATACGCCGGACGACGGCGAGGATACGCGCGAACACGGCACCCGCGGCGGCGCGCGCGCTCCCCCGCGCGCCGGTCACGACGCCAGTTTCCGTTCGATCCGGCGATCCGGGATCAGCCACATGATCGCGACCAGCACATAGAGCCCGATCGCGATCCATGAGCTCACGAACGCGAGCGGAATTGCTAAGGCATACAACCCCAGCGACAGGATCCCCTTGAAGTCCCGTCCCACCGCCGTCGCGAGCACGGAGTCGCGGCCATGAAGCGAGATCAAGGAACGCGTGAGAATGGAGTACGCCACCCCCGACATCAGGAGCACCACACCATAGAGCGCGAGCGGCCACGGCGCCCGGTCTGTCTCGCCAACCCACGCCGTTGTGAAGGGGACCAAAGACAGCCAGAACAGCAGATGGAGATTTGCCCACAACACTCTCCCATTCACCTGCTTGATTGCGTGGAGCAGATGGTGGTGGTTGCTCCAGTAGATTCCGACGAAGACGAAACTGACCGCGTAGCCGAGCAGGACCGGCACCAGGGTACCGAGCGCGGCCACATCGGCACCGTGCGGGGCCTTCAGTTCGAGCACCATGATCGTGATGATGATGGCGATCACCCCATCGCTGAATGCTTCGAGTCGATTCTTGTTCAAGGATCTCTCAGGGGTTCATGAGCGTGATGCGGCGGACCGAGGCGTTGATCAACTCCTCGAGCACCGCGAGGTCGAGATCGGCGAGGCGCTTCACGTAGAGGCACGACTTGCCGGACTTGAACCGGCCCATCCGGCGCAGGATCGTGTCGTAATGGCTCAGGCCGCCCATGATGTACAGCGTGATGTCGTTCTTGCGCGGGGCGAATCCGGTGAGGAACATGTCGCCCTCACGGCCGCTCTCGTACACATAGTGATAGGTGCCGAACCCCACCATGCCCGCGCCCCACATCTTCGGCGCGGCGCCGGTCACGCGCTTCATGATCTTCGCGAGCTGTCGGCTGTCCGCGCGACGCTGATCGTCCGCGACCGCCGCAAAGAAGTCCTCGACGCTGGCTCCGGTCGGCTGGGTCTTCGCCTCACCCATGGATGTGACTCCGGTTCACGTGAACTCCGCGCTGCATCAGGAACGCTTGCCGGCGCGCCGTTTCGTGCGGCGGGGCTCTCCCCGGTCGCGTGCGCTGCCGGGAACCCGCCGCGTCACCGTGCCCGACATCGCTCCGTCGCCGACTCCGTACACCGCGGAGGCGCTCGCGAGCGAGCGGATCTCCTCGATGCGATCGCGCAGCGAGGCCGCGCGCTCGAACTCGAGCCCCTTGGCCGCGGCGAGCATCTCGGCTTCGAGCTGTACCACCAGCGTCTCGGGACCCTGGTTCTCGACCGCGCTCAGAAACTCGCGCACATCACCCGCCGTCTCGTGCCCGATCGAATCGGCGACGGTGGTCGCGCGCATCACCTGCTCGACGCTCTTCTGCACCGATCGCGCGGTGATGCCGTGCTCGTGATTGTAGGCGAGCTGTTTCTTGCGCCGCCGCGTGGTCTCCTCGAGCGCGCGGCGCATCGAGTCGGTCACGACGTCCGCGTACATGATCACGCGCCCGTTCAGATTGCGCGCCGCGCGGCCCGAAGTCTGGATCAGCGAGCGCTCGGAGCGCAGGAAGCCCTCCTTGTCCGCATCGAGGATCGCGACCAGCGAGACTTCCGGCAGGTCGAGGCCTTCGCGCAACAGATTGATGCCGACCAGCACGTCGAAGTCGGCGAGACGCAGACCGCGCAGGATCTCGACGCGCTCGAGCGCGTCGATGTCGCTGTGCAGGTAACGCACGCGGACTTCCATTTCGTCGAGATAGTCGGTCAGATCCTCGGCCATGCGTTTGGTGAGCGTCGTCACCAGCACCCGCTCCTTGAGCGCGACGCGCTCGCGGATCTCCGCGAGCAGATCGTCGACCTGTCCGGTGGTTGGCTTGTTCACGTTCTCGGGATCGACGAGGCCGGTCGGGCGGATGATCTGCTCGACCACGACCCCCTGTGATTTCTCGAGCTCGTAGTTGGCGGGCGTCGCCGACACGAACAGTGTGCTGCCGGTGAGCTGTTCGAATTCGTCGAAGCGCAGCGGACGGTTGTCGAGCGCCGACGGCAGCCGGAATCCGAAGTCGACCAGCGTCTGCTTGCGGGAGCGGTCGCCCTCGAACATGCCTCCGACCTGCGAAACCGTCACGTGCGACTCGTCGATCACCGTGAGGAAGTTGTCGGGAAAGTAGTCGATCAGACAGCCCGGCCGGTCTCCCGGCTGCCGGCCGCTCAGATGCCGCGAGTAGTTCTCGACGCCCGGACACGTGCCGATCGCCGCGAGCATTTCGAGGTCGTACTCGGTGCGCTGCTTGAGACGCTGCGCTTCGAGGAGCTTGCCCTCGAAGCGGAACTGCTCGAGCCGCTCGGCGAGTTCGGCGCGGATCGCATGAAGCGCAGCCTTGAGGCGCGGCTCCGGCGTCACGAAGTGCTTGGCCGGATAGAGCGCGAGCCGGTCCATGCGCCGCTTCACCTGGCCCGTGACCGGATCGACCGCCGAGATGCGTGACACGATGTCGTCGTCGAGTTCGATGCGCACGATCACGTCTTCGTACGCGGGATGCACCTCGATCACGTCGCCGCGCACGCGGAAGTTGCCGCGGCCGACCTCGATGTCGTTGCGCGTGTACTGGATCGACACCAGCTTGTCGAGGATCTCGCGCCTCGAGGCGCGCGCGCCGGCGGTGGCGTCGAGCCGCATGCCGCGCCAGTCTTCGGGCGCTCCGAGGCCGTAGATGCACGACACGCTCGAGACGATGATGACGTCCTCGCGCTCCAATAGCATCGACGTCGCCTGCAGCCGCAGCCGGTCGATGTCGTCGTTGATGCTCGCGTCCTTGGCGATGTAGGTGTTGGTCTGCGGGACGTAGGCTTCGGGCTGGAAGTAGTCGTAATACGAGATGAAGTACCCGACCGCGTTGTCGGGGAAGAACTGCTTGAACTCGCCGTAGAGCTGGGCCGCGAGCGTCTTGTTGTGCGAGAGCACCAGCGTGGGCCGGTTCACCTGGGCGATCGTGTTCGCGATCGTGAACGTCTTGCCGGAGCCGGTGACGCCGAGCAGCGTCTGGTAGCGGTCGCCGCGCTCGAGACCTTCGACGAGCTGGGCGATCGCCTCCGGCTGGTCGCCGCTCGGCGGATAGGGCTGGTGCAGGTTGAAAGCCATTGCGCGATGCTACCGGACCCGTCAACGACGGTCCACGCAGGCAGGTGCGGGGTGGCGAAGAATAGGGATTGACCCTGCGGCGCGAGGCGTCCAGACTCCGCCCCTTGATGTCAGCAGCCGGATCCCGAGTTCCGAGGGCAACACCCGTGCGCCGCACCCTTTGCATCGCATCCCTGATCTTCGCGCTCGCCGCAGTTTCTCCGTCCGCATCTCACGCGGGCTCGCTGTGCGGAACCGTGCGTGACGCACAGACCAACGCCGCGATCGCCGGAGCCGGCATCTTCGTGCGCACACCCGCCGGCGCCTACACGGGGATTCATGGCGCCTCCGATCTCGCGGGCGCGTTCTGCATCCACTCCATCCCGCAAGGCACCTACGACCTCGAAGTGCGCGTCGACGATCATCAGGTCGCCTACGTGCGCGGCGTGGTGATCGGCGTCACGACCGCGGTCGAGATCGCCGCCGGCGAAGGCGGACTTCAGTTGCTGCGGCCGGCGCCGAATCCGGCGAGCGACCGCACACGGATCGCATGGACGCTCCCCGCGCCCGCGCGCGTGAAGCTCGCGATCTACGACGTGCGCGGAAGCCTCGTGCGCGGGTGGCGTGCGGCGTTGCTGCCGGCCGGCTCGCATGCGCTCGAATGGGATCTGCGCGACTCGAATCGGCGCGCGGTCGCGGCGGGCACTTACTTTGTTCATCTCGAAGCGGGCGGCGCACGGCGCCTCCGTTCGATCGTACGCATCCCCTGAGGCCGCGTTCGCGCGCGGAACCGTCATGCCCCGACTCGCACGCATCCGAAACCGCTTCACCACCGCCTGCTGCGGCGGTCTCGCGCTCTTCGCGCTGATCGCGCTCGGGTGCAGCAAGAGCAGCACGTTCGAACCGATCGCCGTTCCCACGGGCGCGTTCATCGCGGGCCGCGTGCTGGTCGACGACGCGAGTGCCGGCGCAGGCGTGGTCGTCACGCTCGAACGCATGAGCGGCGGCCTCAGCACGTCGGTGCGGCGCGCGCTCGGCCG
>JANLWX010000047.1:0-5494 GCA_031364845.1 Candidatus Eiseniibacteriota bacterium | reverse complement strand
GGCGCCGTTCGGGGCGCTGGTCAACGCGCTGTGCGCGGGCGTCGATCTGCCGGTCGCCACGCGCCTCGAATTGCTCGCGATCGACAGCCTGGTCGAGCGCGGCGTCATGGTCCGCGAGCTGACGGAGCAGCGGCTGCGCAGCGGCGTGATGCCTCGCAAGGAGACGAAGCCGTCGCCCGAGGAACCGGGGGAGTTCAACTGATGAAACGGCCCCGGCAGACCGTGCCGGGGCCGTTCGTCACCCGCACCGGATGCCCTACGGTGCGAGCTCGATCACGCGCTGCATCATGCTCTTGCTGCCGACGGTGAGCCGCGCGAAGTAGGCTCCCGAGGCGAGCGGGCGTCCCTGGCTATCGCGTCCGTCCCACATCCACGAGTGACTGCCCGCGGCGAGCGGACCGAGTGTGCGGCTCACGCGCGCGCGGCCCTGCACATCGAAGATCTCGATCTGCACGCGTTCTTCGACGGTCGGAATCACGAACGACATGCGGGCGGAACCGCGCACCGGATTGGGTGACGGCGGCAGGAACGCGAGCCGGTTCGGCGAGACGTCGCCGACCGCCACGTTCAGACAGCCGGGCGCGTTGATCGCGAGGTTGTCCACGTACCAGCCGTCGTGCTCGAGATTGGAATCGCTGATCAGGCGGAACCGGACCAGCACGCGGTGATGCGCGTACGACGAAAGATCGAGCGTGGCGTGCTTCCAGTCGGTCGGCCCCGCGACGAGGTCGGCCCACTCGGGATACAGACCTTCGTCGTAGCGCACGAGTTCGATCCACGACTGGCCGTTGTCCTGCGACAGCTCGACGATGCCGTAGTCGAATCCGGCTTCGGTGATGCAGATCTGATCGAAGTTCAGCACCGATCCCGGCGGCAGATCGACCGGCACGCCGAACGTCGCGATGGTGTTGAGCGAACAGTTCTCGAGCACGCCGTTGCACCCGCGATAGAGTCCGGCGGGACTGTCGGTGAACGAAAACGTTCCCGACGCGGCGTGCGTCGGAGTGATCGCCCAGCCGTCCTCGGACACCCACATCGCGAGGTTGCCGGATTCGAAGTCGTCACCGGCGTTGCAGGAGACGGTACCGGCGAACTCGAACACGCGCGAACGGGCGCTCTCCTGGCCGCCAACGATGCCCGCGACTTCGTACCGATACAGTCCGCGATCGGCGTGATCGACGTATTCGGCCGGCGCTCCTGCTAGTGTGGCGATGACCACGCTGTCGCGGTAGACGCGCACTGAGTCGTAGGCGCCGGCATTGAGCCAGCCGACCCGCACCTGATCGCCGGAGTCGGTCGTGTTGCGGGCGTCGGCGCTCACCGAAGAGGGCGGCGCAAGCAGAACGTTGGACGGACGCTCGAAGGCGAGCAGTTCATATTCCGCCCAGTCCGTGTTCGGCCCCACATGCCGAACGCGAACGTAGTAGGTGCCCGCGTTGGTCGCATAGAAGTCGAGCCGCGCATCGCGCACGGCGATGTCCATGTCGTCGTTCGATCCCAGCACCTGGCCGTCCGGGCTCAGCAGTTCGATCACCGGATCGCTCGCGCTGTAAGGCCCGCGCGCTTCGAATCCGTAACGCACGCCTGCCGCCGCGGCGAACGACACCACGTCGACGTCACCCTCGCGGAACAGCATGTGCAACTGGCGCGAGGGATGATTGGCCGAGCCGAGCGAATTCGATTGGGCCGTGAAATCCGACGACGCGTCGGTGTCGGTGCCGTTGACGTCGCGCGCCAGATTGAGCGGCGCACTCGGTGCGTCGAGGGTGCCGGTGTAGGTGAGGCCCGCCGGCACCGGAGTCGTGTTGTCGACACCATTCGCATCCCGCCACCGCACGAAGTCGACCGCCGTGCTCGTGGCATTGCGCAGCACGACCGCGCCGTCGACGCCGTGGTTCCACGAGGCGTTGAACGCCTGGCGGTCGCCGGCATACAGATGGTAGCGACCGTTGCTGGTCTGGCTGCCGCCTTCATGGAGTGCCACGACCTCGCCCGGATCGAGCGTGAACGGCGGGAACGTGTAGATCCGCGTCGGATCGTTCGTGATGCCGTTGGCATAGACTTCGAGCTGCCAGCCGGTCAGTGCCACGGGAGCGGTGGTGCGATTGTAGAGTTCCACGCCGTCGGCGGCGCCGAGATCGATCTCGCTGATCACGACGTGTCCCGCGGCATCGACGCCGTGCGCGACCGGAACGATCGGCTGCGCGGATGCGGTCACGCCGTCCGACTCGAACGCATCGCCTATGAACGGCATCTGCGCGTTGGTCACGAACACGTGATCCATCGCCGACTGCAGATAGCCTGTGCCCTTCAGCGCGAACCAGCCCTGATAGTAGTCCTCGACCGTCTCGGGATTGGTGAGCGGAGTGCTGCGCAGGTAGTTGTGCTCGATGTCGTAGCCGTCCGCATCGTTCGCTTCGAGCGGATCGTCGTCGACGCCCGGCGTCGCATCAGGCGACGCGGCACCATCCATCATGTCCCAAAGTGCGGAGGTCACGTTGGTTTCGTTGGCCGATCCGCGCTGTCCGATCGGCAGCCCGGTATCGGCGAAGTTGCCGGTCTCGAAGTCGTAGGAGAACGACAGCGCGCCCGGGGTGCCCACCGCGGGCGGTATCGTGAGATCGGCATACAGGCTCACGAGCCGGTCGACCGGCTGTCCCGACAGATTGAGCCGCGGCGCGCGGAATTCGCGGACCTTGGCGCAGTGATAGGTCGCAGAGCCCTCGCCATACGCCAGCAGCACGTTCGCATCGTTGTCTCCGATGAAGTGCGCGCCGCCGGGATTGTCGGAGCGCGAGAACACGTCGTCGAACCAGTGGCCGGTTTCGTGCAGGATCACGGTGTCCGACCAGCCGTCGGTATCGGCGGTGGGGTCGGCGCCGATGAACACGCCCTGCTGCGAGTAGTTGGACCCGAACGCCGGCGGCGGATTGCCGGGAGTTCCCGTCGCTTTCCACGCGTAGACCAGGAACTGCGCCGCGCTCGGCAACGATCCATTGATGCCGGGCTGCGCGAGCCAGTCGTAGAAGTCGACACCGTTGTCGAAGATGTTGAAGGCCTGAGCGACTCCCATGCCGTCCGTATCCTGGATGACGTAGGTGCTGAACGCGAGGTCCTGCGTCGGGTCGTGGGCCACGACGATGTCGCTCGTGATCGAATACAGCTGGGACGCCGTGAGCTCGAGTCCCACGGTCGGCACGCGCACGAAATTGTCGACGACCCGCAGTTCGTAGCCCGCCGTGCGTCCGTCGGTGATGCAGCGCGCGAACACGTTCTGCAGTCCGATCGCGCCGGTCACTTCGACCCAGAAGCGGCCGTCGGTGCCGGTCGAAGTGGTCGCCATCGCCTGCTGCGTGATCGCATTCACGATCTCGATCTTCGCGTGGCGGATCGGGAGATTCTGAACCGCTCCGGTATAGCCGCTGCCGTCATAGAGACGATCTTCGTAGAGGAACCGCCCCGAGGCGGTGTAAGCGAAGGCGGTCGCCGGTAGCGCGAGCGCCAGGGCCATGGCGAGTGGGGTAAGGAGACGTTTCATCGGTCGATCCTCCCCGCCCGCACTTCGAGCAATCGTTCACCGCTGCCGGCCGTCGCCGCGTTGATGCGCTCGGCCGGGCCGTCGGGCAGCAGGTTGAGCGTGGCGCCACGCGTCAGATTGCGGCTGCCGCCTTCGCCCCGCACCTGGAATTGCAGCAGGAATCGATGGCCTTTCTCGGGCACAATGACCGTGAAGTCGGAAGCAATTTGCCCGCCGGCGGGGACCGCACCCAGGGCGGCGCTCGAAGCGCCGACCATGGCGACCCCGCCGGAGGAAGTCAGGAGTACCACGCCGCGATCGAGACCGCGGGTCGCGGTCGTCGTCACGCGAACGCGGAGCGGCACGCCGCGCTGGATCCTGCCGAGCGCTTCGGCGCGCACGAGCAGCGGATGCTGGATGGGGGTGGAGCAGATCGCGCGGCCGGTGCTGCGAGCGGTCGTGGCTGGCGATTTCGACGGTGCCGCGAACGATGTCGTGGCGATGACGAGGGCGAGTGTCGCCCGTACGGCGGCGCGCCCTCCCCGGAACCGGGTGCTGATGGCTTGCGAAGACATGAGATCCTCCTCGTTCGAAACGGGCAGTCCACATCGCTTGTGAACGAGGCCAGTCTCGCGGGAGGGGCTTGAGCACGACTTGAGCGGAGCCGGAAAACGACCGACTCCGCTCAATGAAAGTGACTGCGGCGCTTATGGTTATGGCTTATTTCACGGCTGAGTTGGAATCGCGATGCCGCGCACCTTCTTGCCGTGGCCAAGACGTCCGAGGTCGGTGGTGGCGCCCGTCATGAGGTCGACCTGGAACAGGCGATTGTGGTTCTTGCCCTTGGCACCGGCTCCGGTCGCGAGGTACGCCATGTTCGAAGCGCCGGCCAGCGTGATGTCGAAGCCCGCGAGGTCGCTCGCGTTGACGCCGAGCGGCCCGACCGTGTTGAGCCGGCCGTTGTTCGGCGGCGCCTGCGTCGTCAGCACGTCGATCATCGCATCGATGTCGTAGAGCGTCGTGCCGGTCGCGGGGTTGTTGTCGGGATTGGTATAGGCGACAGCGGTCACGCGCGGTGTGCGGCCGGCGTTCACGTCGGTGGCGGTGTAGGCGATCATGCTGTCCATCGCCGCGAGCGCACCCGTGTCGGGATTGAGGCGCAGATTCTGGCCGGTGTTGCTCACCACGCGGATGCGATCCACGGTCGGATTGAAGTCGAAGCCGAACGCCGAGCCGCTCAAGGCCGGCGAGAACGGCATCGCGCCCACCGCCGTCGCGACGCCCGTGTTCACATCGATCGTGTAGATGCGGCTGTTGTCGCCGAGC
Source organism: Candidatus Eiseniibacteriota bacterium (assembly GCA_031364845.1). Classification (GTDB taxonomy): domain Bacteria; phylum Eisenbacteria; class RBG-16-71-46; order RBG-16-71-46; family RBG-16-71-46; genus JANLWX01. The sequence goes on along the minus strand of JANLWX010000047.1, from coordinate 651 downwards.
GCGTAAAGAGCGCCGTTCGCCGAACGGAAGTCAATCGCCAGCAGTTCGACGCTCTGGTCGATGCCTTTGATCTTCTTCTCACCTCGCACCCGCTTGGGATCCGCGAGGTCGAACGAGAACAGCATGTTCGATTCGGTCAGCGCATAGGCGGGCGAACTGATGGCCTTGTCCTCTGCGTTTTCGTACGAGTTGCGGAGCGCGTCGTCGCCCATTTCCAGATCCACGCCCGCGACGTTTTCGTGCCGGCAGGATGAGAGTGCGAGGGCGCCGAGGAACAGGGCGATGGCGAAGCGCGAGACGATCACTGTGGAACGGGACATGAGGGGAACCTCCGCGGCCGTGGGACGGATGCGATCCATGAGCGAAGTGCGGGGGATCCCCACGCGTCGGCCGCGGATGGATCGCCCTCGTGGAAGTCCTACGGAGAGGATCGAGGACTGGATGAGGTGGCGGATGCGATGGAATTCGGAGCGCCTGGATGGGCAGCATTGGAGCGCTCAGGGCGACCCATCTGTTGGTCCAGAGTGATTCTGACACCCTAACTCCAAAGTGATTCTGTCACCCCTCTGAGCGCGAGTTGAGCTGGCGCGGGGTTTTGTAGGATCGGCCGTTGTAGGGATGCTGGGCGGTAGGTCGACGGCGGTTCCGGGC
>JANLWX010000031.1:0-20317 GCA_031364845.1 Candidatus Eiseniibacteriota bacterium | reverse complement strand
GAGATGAGGCCCGCTCGAGTTGGTCACGATCAGGCGGTTCACATCATGCGGATCGATCGCCAGTCCGAGCGCCTGGGAGACCGCGAACCAGTTGTGGTCGATCGCACCTGTCCCGAGCCAGCCGGTGGCGATGCCCTGATGGGTGGCCACCGCGGAGGAATCCAGAAACACGTTCGTGAAGTGCGCACCACCGTCGGTGGACTTGAACACAGTGTGGACGGCATGGGTGCCGGCGATGGCGACCGTCGTCTGCCCGGCCAGGTAGACGGTCGAGGTGTCGCCGTTCACAATCTCCACGAACATCGCCTTGTCCACCGTGGGAGCCGGAAGCGAGTTTTTGATCGAAGCCCATGCCGGCTGACCCGGCCTCCATGAGTAGAGATTTCGGAAGCTGGTCACCGCGTAGCCGATCATCTGCGGGGTCACGGCGGAAAGCGCGAGTGTGGTGCACACGAACTTCACCCCGCCGCCCTGACGGGAGCCTGCGAATCCCGCGATCTCCTCCTGCGTCGTGTCGATGCCCGTGATGTTCTCGAGCGTCGGAGGGAAGCTCGCGCCGCCATCGTGCGACACCATGAGTCCCTTGTTGGTCGCCACATAGATGTCGGCGCCGTCGAAGAAGACACCCGCAAGGTGCAGGCCCTTCGCCACGTTGTCGGTGTAGAACGCCGGACCGAACGATGCGCCGCCATCGCCGGAGAAGAAGAGATGAAACTGATCCGAGAGCACGAGCCGCAGGTGATTGGCAGGATCGGCGAACAGTTCGAACGTGCGCCCGCTCTGGCTCGGGTTGGCGATCGCAATCCACGTCACGCCGCCGTCGGTGCTCTTCAGCGGCAGGTAGGCACCGCCCCCGTTGTTGCCCAGCGTGTACAGAATCGAAGGATCTTCGGTGAAGCGCACCGCCGAGTGCTTGCCCGCGACCAGCGCGGCCGACGGAATCGTCGACCAGGTCACACCGAAGTCGAGCGAACGGAACATGTCGCTCATGTCGCAGGTCAGCCAGATCTCATTGCCGTTCCACGGACTGATGCTCGTCACATACACCGCGCCGCCACCGCCGATGCCGCGCGATTGCCACACGGTGGGAATCGAGGCCGCCTGAGCCAGCGTCATCCAGCACAGAAGGGCGGCCACGCATGGCACCCCGACGGCGGTAGCGCGATGGGACCGCGGGATCGCGGCCGGTCGCGGCGTGGGAACATTGGGATGGGTCATGAGGGCGGCCTCGTGCGTTGAGTCTCGAGCGTTCCGGTCGGGCTTCGGTCGGTCGTCGCGCACATCGGACCCGACGCGACGCGACGCCGGTTCCAGGTTTCCGTTGCAATGATCGGGCCCTCAACCAGCGCTCGCTTGCGGGCCCGCAAGCCATGAAGGGATGCCGGGTTCGGCACTCGTGACGAGGACGCGAATACCGGGCGCCGATTCTGGAATGTCCTGAATGGTACAACAGACGTTCCGTGTGAACAGCAGCGGACAGCGCAGTTAGCGTGTGGCCGAGCGGACCGGCGTGGTAATTTCGACCCCATGTTCACCATACCGGTAGTCGTCGCCCTCGCACTCGCGGCGGTCATCGTCGTGCTGGGACGGCTGTCGGGCCTCGACCGCGACCGTGCGATGTACCCGATCACGCTCATCGTGATCGCGGCGTACTACGTGCTGTTCGCGACGATGGGTGGAGCACAGGCACTACCCGCCGAGTTGTTCGCGGCGACGATCTTCACCGTCATCGCGATCATCGGGTTCCGCACCAGCCTGTGGTGGGTCGCCGCCGGAATTTCGGGACACGGCCTGTTCGACTGGTTCGTCCACCCCCCGCTGATCGCGAACCCCGGCATGCCGGTGTTCTGGCCGGCGTTCTGCGGATCGATCGACGTCGCGCTCGGCGTGCTCATGGCCGTTCTGCTGTACCGCCGCGACATCCCTACGCGCGGCTGAGCGGCGCGGGCTACGGCTCGCCACCGGAGCCAATCAGGGCGAGTGATCTGACCGTGCCCGCGATCTACTCGGTCGACTCCAGTTCATGGACTGGCAGGCAAGACACTACCGCGGACCGATATCCGCTTCAGTGAATCAGGCCGCTCGTTTCACTTTGACGCTCGCCTCCAGCCCCACCGCCTCGAGGAGGCGAAGCACTCGGTCGATCGTCACCTTTTGTAGGCTGCCCGAGAGAATGCCTGTTACCGCGCTTCGAGGAAGCCCCGAGCGCGTCGCCACCTCCACGTGGGCGAGGTGGCGACGGTCGATTTCACGGACGATCGCAGCGATCAACTGCGCTTTCAGTACAGCCTCCACGCTCCGACTCTTCGGGATGCTGAGCTGCCTTGCCAGGCGCCCGGGGGACGTCACCTTCTTCTTCATGATTGAACCTCCCTCAGCCTCTTCCAAGTCGTCGAGCAGCTCCTTGCGAATCTTCGTTCATGGTGTCCCTTCCTTGGTGAGAAGAGACTACCAGCGTCACGCCGTCAGGCACTTACACAGAATCTGGGACAGGCTCTACACCGTCACGAACACGGCACGCTTCGTGCGCTACGCCATTTGAATAGCCCGCACCCGAGGCATACTGTAGCCGTTTCCGACATGGTCGCCCTCGTCCTTCCCTCAAGCCAATAGTCGCCGCTGGTCAGACTCGCCACCTCGCTCTTCGGAGAACCACATGAATCGTTTGCACGAGTCGGAGCCATCGTTAAAGACGCATCGTCAAGCGCAGGGGGCTCTCTTGATCGCCTGCGCGCTGGTGTTTGCGGCCGTACCTGGGGACGCAGATGCGGAGTCCTTGTTTATCGCCCCGTATCTCTCGTTCAACGCGGGTAGCGCCACCTTCGCAGAGGCAATTGGCGATCTTAACGCGGATGGACGCCCCGATCTCGTGACCGCGAACGTTAACTACGCCACCGTCTCGGTGCTCTTGGGTAATGGTGATGGCACCTTCGCATCCCAAACAGAGTACGGGGCTGGCAGCAGGACGCCAGTCTCTGTCGTTATCGGTGATCTAAATGGCGATGGAAAGCCTGACCTTGCGACTGCCAACCTTACGTCTAATAGAGTAGCTGTATTCTTGGGTAATGGCGACGGCACATTCCGCATACCCAGCCTCTTTCCGACGGGGGGCGATCCGCGATGCGTGACAATCGGGGACTTCAACGCGGACGGCAAACCAGACCTTGCCACTGCAAATATCAGCTCAAACACTGTCTCAATACTCTTGGGGACTGGCATTGGCACATTTGGATCGCCGACCGATTTCGGAACCGGAGCTACACCTATTTCCCTCGCCGTCGCCGACTTGAATAACGACAGGCACTCCGACTTGGCGGTGACGAACTCAGAATCGCACTCCGTTTCCGTTCTGCTGGGTAACGGAGACGGGACCTTTGCTCCCCGAACCGATTACGCCACTGGCAACGAGCCCTATTCTGTAGCGATTGCAGACCTCAGCGGCGATCACAAGGTTGACCTTGTGATCGCCAATCTAATGTCGAACTCGGTTTCCGTGCTATTGGGAAGCGGTGACGGAACGTTTCGATCCAAGACAGACTATGACACCGAGACCGCTCCTTTCTCTGTGGCGGTTGCGGATGTCAATGGCGACTCAAGGCAGGACCTCGCCGTGGGCAACGTCCATTCCAATACGGTCTCGATCTTGCTGGGAATAGGGAACGGCACATTCGGTTCGCAGAGAGCATTCGGGACCGGTGAAACTCCGTACTCCGTAGCGATAGCAGATGTTAATGCAGACACGACACCTGATCTGGCAACGACAAACTACTTCTCCAGTACAGTGTCCGTTCGACTAGGGAACGGGGATGGCACATTCGGACCCGTGACCGATTGCGATTCGGGCGATTCTCCCTATTCGGTCGCAATTGTAGACTTGAGCGGAGACGGCAAGCCCGAATTGGCGGTGGCGAATCGCGGCTCTGGCACGGTGTCGGTCTTGCGTGGAATCGGGAACGGCACGTTCGGGCCCAAGGCCGACTACACGACTGGCAACTTGCCGTATTCGGTGGCGGCCGGCGATTTTGACGGTGATGCAAAGGCCGACGTCGCGGTAGTGAACGCGGGTTCCCAAACCGCCTCGATCTTACGTGGCAACGGAGACGGCACGCTTGGATTCAAGAGGGACTTTTCTACCGGAGTGACACCCGTTGCACTGGCGATCGGGGACATCACTCGAGACGGCAAGCTGGATTTGGCCGTGGCTAACCAAGGTTCAAACAATGTTTCGGTACTGCGCGGGATTGGCGATGGGACGTTTGGAACGAAGGCCGATTTTGGAACGGAGCGCGGCCCTCAATCTGTCGCGGTTGGCGATCTCAACGGGGATGGCGACTTGGACATGGTGACGGCAGACTTCGAAAACGCGACCGTCGGAGTTTTCTTGGGGAGTGGCGGTGGGGGGTTTGGTCCGCGCCGCAACTTCCAGACGGGGAACCATCCGTCATCTGTGGCCGTTGGCGACCTAAACGGTGACGGCAAGCCTGACTTGGCGGCAGCATGCGTCGGTCCGAGCACGGTTTCCGTGATGATGGGTAACGGGGATGGCACGTTCGGACCAAGGATCGAGTACGGCACTGGAAGCAATCCCTACTGTGTGACGATGGGCGACTTGAATGCCGACGGAAAGCTGGACTTGGCGGTGGCAAACGCGGTTTCGAATACGGTTTCTGTTCTGCTTGGCAACGGTGACGGAACCGTGCAGGCTAAGAGCGATTTCGGCGTAGGGAGCTTTCCCTACTCAATCGCAATCGGGGACGTCAACGGCGATGGGAAGCTGGACCTGGCAGTGACCAATGCTGGCTCCAACACGGTGAGCGTACTTATCAACTCCGGCCGTGGGCCGAATGCCGATCCAAGTTGCGCCACTGCGCACGCGGTACCGCCCACTCTCAAGGCTCGCGGCCACGAGTTAGTTCCGATCACAATTCAAGGGATCACTGACGCGAACGGTGATCCTGTCGCCACCGTGGTGACAGCGGTGACGCAAGATGAGCCAACGGCGGGGAGCCACGTTCGGGTTGCGAGCGCAATTATTGGAGATCGACGATACGTCGAGGCAATTGAAGACGAGATCGGAGTGGACGACAAGAGCAATGAATGCCCTGATGCAGTGATCTATCCCGATGGAAGGGTCGCGGTGCGCGCCGAACGCTTGGGGAGCGGCAATGGGCGCGTCTACACGATTTGGTTTACAGCGAGCGACGGGCGTGGCGGGTCTTGCGATGGCTCCGTACAAGTTTGTGTTCCACACGACCAAGGACACAGGACGTGCGTAGACGACGGGCAGAATTATGACTCGCTCGAAGGATGTCCTGAGGGGAATGGAAAAGGCCACGATATCGTCGCCGAAGTACGGCTGAAGACCATTGAGAGCACGGCCAACGCTGTTGGGCTGCAATATTCGCTGCCCACGCCGCGCAGCGTGCTGATTGCCGTTTATGACATCGCCGGCCGTAGAGTGACAACCTTGGAGAACGCACCTCAAACTGCCGGTGTTCATGATGTCAGGTGGAACACGTCGGGGCTTCCTCGCGGCATGTATTTCTGTCGCTTACAGGCGGGGGAAACAGTGCTTACTAGGCCGTTGATCCTGAAGTAGCTGTCTTTTATCCACCGCCGGGCGGACGTACGACACGAGTGCGACGCGAGTGGGCTCGCTCCATGACGGGGCAGGGCCTGTGGTAGCTTCCACCCGGTTCTACTCACCACTGAACGGCAGGTAGCCTGCGTCCGCGGTCGACCCGACGATGCGCGTGCGGTTCACGTGCCGGGCATCGCAGTCGGTCGCACCCACATCGACGCGAGCAAGGCGGCATGAGCAAGAAGGACCTCAACGAGACCGAGATCTGCCAGAACTTGATCACCCCCGCGATCACGCGCGCGGGGTGGGATCTTCACACGCAAGTCCGCCGCGAGTTCTCCTTCACCGCTGGCCGCGTGATCCTGCGCGGCAAGATCGCAGCGCGCAGCAAGCAGAAGCGAGCCGACTACCTCCTCTACTTCCAGAACAATCTCCCGCTCGCAATCGTTGAGGCTAAGGACAACAGCCACCCTGTGGGCGGCGGGATGCAGCAGGCGCTGGAGTACGCCGCAACGCTCGACGTACCGTTCGTCTTCTCCAGCAACGGCGATGCGTTCCTCTTCCACGACCGCACTGGAAGCTCCACCCCTGTCGAGCGAACGTTGACCCTCGATGAGTTCCCGTCGCCCGATGATCTCTGGGCGCGATACCGAGCGTGGAAGGACATCACGAACGAGACCGACAAGATCATCAGGTACCCCTACCACGAGGACGCCTCAGGTCGGGAACTGCGCTACTACCAGCGCATCGCGATCCAGCGCACGATCGAGGCGGTGACGAGGGGACAACGTCGCATCCTGCTCGCGATGAGCACCGGCACTGGGAAGACCTACACCGCCTTCCAGATCATCTGGCGGTTGTGGAAGGCAGGCGTGGTAAAACGTGTCCTCTTTCTCGCCGACCGCAACATCCTCATAGACCAGACGATCACGAACGACTTCAAGCCGTTCGGTCGCGTCATGACGAAGGTGCAGGGCCGCATCGCCGACAAGTCGTACGAGGTCTACCTCGCCCTCTACCAAGCCGTCACGGGTGAGGAAGAGGAGAAGCAGGTCTACAAGCAGTTCTCCCCGGACTTCTTCGACCTTGTGGTCATCGACGAGTGCCACAGGGGCAGCGCGAAGGAGGACAGCGCATGGCGCGAGATCCTGGACTACTTTCAGCCCGCCATCCAGCTGGGGCTGACAGCCACGCCAAAAGAGACCCGAGAGGTTTCAACGCTTACATATTTCGGCACGCCCGTGTACACGTACTCCCTCAAGCAGGGCATCGATGATGGGTTCCTCGCCCCCTACAAGGTCGTCCGCATCGACCTCGACAAGGACCTTCAAGGGTGGCGGCCTCCCGCAGGCATGACGGACGACCACGGTCAAGTGGTCGAGGACCGGATCTACAACCTGCGCGATATGGACCGCGTGCTCGTGCTCAAGGAGCGTACGAAGCGCGTGGCAGAGAGAATCGTCACGTACCTCGTGGGGACGGACCCATACGGCAAGACCATCGTCTTCTGTGAGGACATCGACCACGCTGAGCGAATGCGCTCCGCACTCGTGAACGAAGTGGCGCGGCAGATCCCCGCTGAAGCCGGGAATACCTCGAAGTTCGTGGTCCGCATCACGGGTGGCAGCGAGGGGGGCCAGCAGCACCTCGACGACTTCATCCACCCGGAGAAGCGGTACCCCGTGATCGCGACGACCTCGAAGTTGCTCACGACAGGGGTGGACGCGAAGACCTGCAAACTCATCGTCGTCGACCAGACGATCCAATCGATGATCGAGTTTAAACAGACCATCGGTCGCGGCACCCGCATCCACGAAGAGACGGGGAAGCTCTGGTTCACGATCATGGACTTCAAGAAGGCGACGGAATTGTTCGCCGACCCCGACTGGGATGGCGAGCCAGTTGTCATCTACGACCCACCTCCGGGTGGCTCACCTGTTCCACCGGAGCCGCCCGGTACGCCCGATCCCCCGGCTCCGCCGCCCGAGCCAGATGGCCGCACGAAGTTCGTCGTGAGTGGTGTCCCCGTGTCCGTCATGGCGGAGCGCGTCCAGTACTACGACAAGGACGGCAGGCTGATCACCGAGTCGTTGGCCGACTACACCAAGAACGCCGTTGCGCGACAGTTCAAGACCTTCGATGATTTCCTCAGCCGCTGGACGTCCGCCGAGCGCAAGCAAGTGATCATCGACGAACTGCGTGAGCAGGGCGTGCTGCTGGAGGCGCTGCGGGACGGGGTCGGCGACGACATGGACTCATTCGACATGATCTGTCACATCGTCTACGACCGCCCCCCACTCACTCGGCGTGAGCGGGCCGAGCAAGTGAAGAAGCGCGACGTGTTCACCAAGTACGGCAAGCAGGCACGCGCGGTTCTCGACGCGCTGCTCGACAAGTACGCGAGCGAGGGGCTTGCTCCCATCGAGGACATGAGCGTGCTGCGCGTGCAGCCGTTTTCGGATCTCGGGACGCCGGTTCAGTTGGTCGGCCACTTCGGCGGGAAGGAAGGCTACGAGCGCGCTGTGCACGAGCTTGAGACCGCCCTCTACGCACCTGTCGCATGAAGGGAATGGGGTGAGGTAACGCCATGTCGCTCGCTACCACCATCAAGTCGATTCAGGACATCATGCGGAAGGACGTGGGCGTCGATGGTGACGCACAGCGCATCGGCCAACTCGTCTGGCTCCTGTTCCTCAAGATTTGGGACGACCGCGAGCGCGAACTCGAGTTGATCGAGGACGACTTCCGCTCGCCCCTCGTGGATGTAGCGTGGCAAGAGAACGGCGAGACGCGCCGCGCCGAAGATCTGCGATGGAAGGCGTGGGCCAGCGACCCCGAGGGCGTGACAGGCGACAGCCTTCTCGACTTCGCGAACAACACTCTCTTCCCCGCGCTGAAGGGCATGGAGATCGGCCCGAAGGTCGATGGGGACAGCGCGAAGGCGAGGGCTGCCCAGAAGCTCCGAAGTCGCCGTCTCCTGCTCCGAAGCGTCTTCGAGGATGCCTACCAGTACATGAAGTCGGGGACGCTTCTGCGGCAGGTCATCAACCGCCTGCAGGCCGACATCGACTTCAATGACGCGAAGAGCCGTCACCTCTTCGGCGACATCTACGAGACGATCCTGAAGGGACTCCAGGGCGCCGGGAACGCGGGCGAGTACTACACCCCTCGGGCGGTGACGCAGTTCGCCGTGGACATGGTAGACCCCAAGCTCGGCGAAACGATTCTCGACCCCGCCTGCGGGACGGGAGGCTTCCTCTCCTGCTCCATCGAGAACATGCGGAAGTCGCACGTCAAGACCCCCGAGCAAGAGGCCCGGCTTCAGGCCAGCATCCGAGGCGTCGAGAAGAAGCCGCTTCCTCACCTGCTCTGCGTCACGAACATGATCGTCCACGGCATCGACGTGCCGACTGGCATCCTCCACGACAACACGCTCTCGCGCCCGCTCCGCGACATCGGTTCGAAGGACCGAGTCGATGTGATCATGACGAACCCACCCTTCGGCGGCATGGAGGAGGACGGGATCGAAAACAACTTCCCCGTCGCGTTCCGCACTCGCGAGACGGCAGACCTCTTCCTCGTGCTGATCGTCGAGATGCTCAAGGCGGGCGGGCGAGCGGCAGTGGTGTTGCCCGATGGGACGCTATTCGGCGAGGGCGTGAAGACGCGCATCAAGGAGCATCTGCTCGCCGAGTGCGACCTACACACCATCGTGCGTCTGCCCAACGCCGTGTTCGCGCCGTACACGAGCATCAAGACGAACCTGCTCTTCTTCACGAAGGGGCAGCCCACGAAGGCGGTGTGGTACTACGAGCACCCGTACCCCGAGGGCTGCATCTCGTACTCGAAGACGAAGCCGATGCGTATCGAGGAGTTCGAGCCGGAGAAGGCGTGGTGGACAGATCGGAAAGAGACGTCCCTCGCGTGGAAGGTCACCATCGAGCAAATCCGCGAGCGCGGCTATAACCTCGACATCGCCAACCCGAACGCCCCGCAGGACAAGCACGAGGATCCCGACACCCTGCTGGCGCGTTTCGACAATGAGCGCGCGGCAGCGGCGGCGCTGCGAGACGAACTGCGAAAGGTTCTCGCTGCGGCGCTTCTCTCGGAGAAAGATTGACGCCGCACGACCTGATCGCTGCGTTTGAGGCCGTGGCCGAAGCTCCGCAGGGCGTTGAGAGGCTCCGCGAGTTGGTTCTCAAACTCGCCGTGCGAGGGCGGCTCGTGCCTCAGGACCCGGCAAATGAACCCGCAAGCGTCCTGATCCAGAAGATCCGCGACAGCGGGTTCGGCAGCAGGGCAAGTGACGCGGCGGCGGTTGACGCGCTGGATGCCCGCTGGGAGCTACCTACCTCCTGGTGCTGGGTGCGCCTTTCGGAAATCGCGAACTTCTCGCTCGGCAGGACTCCCCCAACTAAGGACTCCAGGTTCTGGGAAGACGAAGGCGGTCATCCGTGGGTGAGCATCGCGGACATGGAGCACTACGGAGAAGTCTCCGCGACGAAGCGCCGGGTGAGCGACAAGGCGGCGACCGAGGTGTTCCGCACTCCGCCGGTGCCAAAGGGCACGATCTTGATGAGCTTCAAGCTGACCATCGGGAAGGTGGCCCGACTCGCGGTTGATGGCTACCACAATGAGGCCATCATCTCGGTGTTCCCAGCAGTTGCCGGGATGGACGGCTACATGTTCCGATTCCTTCCGCTGGTCGCCGCAGGCGTCGAGACGAACGCAGCCGTCAAGGGTCAGACCCTGAACTCGGCCTCGTTGACGAACCTACTCGTCCCTCTCCCACCCCTCGCCGAGCAGCACCGCGTCGTCGCCCGCGTGGACGAACTGATGGGCTTGCTCGCCCGACTTGAGGCCGCGGGATCCTCCCGCGACGCCACACGAGCGTCTGCCCGCGACTCAACCCTCGGCTCGCTTCGCCAAGCCGACACGCCCGAAGAGATCGAGGTCGCGTGGAATCGTTTCGCGGAGCGAGTGGACGATCTGGTGATCGACCCGAACGACATCGCGCCGCTGCGGCAGACGGTGCTCGATCTGGCGGTGAGGGGGAAGCTCGTAACGCAGGATCCAGCAGATGAACCCGCCCGCAAACGACTCGCCGGGCGAATGTCCGGCCTCCCATCCGACGAAGCACCCTTCACGTTACCGAATGGGTGGGAGTGGTCGTCCATCAGCAAGCTCGGCGGGGTACTGGGCGGGGGAACACCGAGCAAAAGCAATTCTGCGTTTTGGGGCGGCCAGATTCCGTGGGTGACTCCTAAGGACATGAAGCGTGACTTCATCGCCGACTCTGAGGATCACGTCACGGAGTCAGCTTTGACCGGATCTGCCGTCAAGAGGGTGCCGCCCGGATCGCTGCTGATGGTCGTACGGGGGATGATCCTCGCACACTCCTTCCCTACCGCCCTGACTGTGAATGAGGTCACCGTAAATCAGGACATGAAAGCACTCGTCCCCTTCGATCCAGTAATCGCGCAATTCCTCCTGATCGCGACGAAAGGTCTCAAGCGATCCGTGCTCCGCTTGGTCGAAAGGTCCACGCACGGGACGTGCAAGCTGCCTACGCAAGCGCTGCTCGCGCTCGCAATGCCGATTCCACCGTGGGTCGAGCAACAGCGCATCGCAGACCGCGTTAAGGAATTGATGCGCCTGCTCGACCGTCTGGAAGAGCGGCTAAGCGCCGCGCGCGGCGCTCACGCCTCCTTCGCCGCGGCCGCAGTTCACCATCTCGATGCATGATGGGCAGCCTCCGGAGGTTTGCCAAACGCGCGCGGCGAGGACATCGCGGCATTGCTCCTGGAATTGTTCGCGAACGACAAAGGTGAAGGACGCTGATCGTGGCGTTCCGTCCAATACAAACTCCAGCAGCGGCCGGTACCGTTCGTCTCTGCCCGGGCTCCTAGTTTATCGTAGCGTCACCGTCCCGATCTCCGCGCGCAAACTTCGCGTTCCAATCGACCGGCCTGGCCTGGTCGTCATCCCGTGCCCGCCAGGTAAAGCGACTCATCACCTAGCCGCCCTCCCCGCAACCGTCCCGCTGCTCGACGCCCGCTGGAAGTTGAATGCTAACTTCTAACTTCAGACGAGGTCGACGAGCCACGATGGACGCAATCTGTTGCCATTGGCTCGTCTTCCACCTGTCGAGCAGTCCGACAAAGACCGATGGAGCCCCATGTTCTCGAACAGTTGTGGCACGGTCACGCGGTGCGATTGCGGAGCCGATCCGCCCAACTGCGTGAACGAGTCGCCTGCGCGGCCCGCGCGCTGGACTGTGACGCGCACGGCGAGCAGCGGGGCAACGGTCGAGATATCGAGCGGCGTCCGGATCCACGCTCCAGTGGACTCGGCGGGCGGCACCGCCAACACGCTGCATCTGCCAGAAGAAGGGCGGCCGAACAAACCGGGTTCGGCCGCCCTTCTACTCTCCCGTGTCCGCTGCAGCTGAGGATCAAATCTCAAACGGCGTCACGCGCGGGCAGTGAATGCAGCCATTCGATTCTCGGAAGAGCCCGAAGATTCTGGCGCCGTCTTGTTGGTAATCTTTCACGGCGGGCTTGATGATGTTGGTGTATCGGTTGAGATACACATCGTAAGCGTCGCCCGAACCGATCGGCATTATCACGAAGCAGAGCTTCATCTTCTCGTCCTGGCTCTCTGGTCGTCCGTCCGGCTAACGATCAGCATCAGCGGCGCAGCGAAGCACCGTCCGCTGCATGCTGTTGTTAGCTACCTCCCTGCTTTCTTGAACATCGCCTCTTCGGGGTTGTTGAGTGCCGATAGGACATTCTCCGCGACCTTCTTGATCAGTTTGTCGCCCCAGAAAGGATCGGTTACGTCGTAGTAGATAACCCTGATGTGCTGAAGATCGAACGGCACGTCACCCTCGTTCGACGACACGAGCACGACTGGCTTCTCCAGAGCATGAGCCAAGCCGAGTTCATAGAATACATTCGGATTCCGAGAGGTGAGTTCGGCCACGAGAATCTTGGCGCGGTTGATCCCTGCCCAGACCTGTTCCATGATCTTGCCTGTTGCGAATATGTCCGCATCGGCACGCACTGGAACTAGACCGGCCTTCTTGATCGCTGGCTCGTAGACGAGTTCATAGTACCGCCCGATCGGATCGGCGAACGGCATCATGACGAAGCACGTGTCGCCGCTCTGCACGTTCGCAGTCTTTCCGAGTCGCTTTATGGATTCGTCGCTCGCTGCCTGGCCAGCCGGCTGCTGCGAGACGTCAAGGAGTCTGATACGCCCGTCATGCTCCTCCAGCAGCTTTGCGGTCCCGAGCGTGTCCTTGAAAATGGAGGTGAACTCGTCGGCGCGTTCGGCCGGGATGTTGAATCGGTCGGCCAGCGTGTTGGCAAAGAACTGCCGGTCGGGAAGATTCTCGCCACGATAGTGCGCGTACACCCCGGAGATCTCTGGCGCTTTGAGTGCCGCTTCCCTGAGCCCGTCGACCTCATCGCCGGGCGTGTGGGGACGTATGATCTTCTTGGCAAGTTCGGTTGGCTGGACCTTCTGAGTTTCGGGTCGTTCCAGAAGGCCGTACTTGATAGCAGAGGCAAGCTCAGACCCGAACTCGCCCGTATAGCCGATCCCGACAAAACCAGCGGCCTCGCGATCTGTGCAAGCGTGCCCGGCGTTCTGTTCCAGGATGGCCCGTGGTGCACGTAGAGCCCTCTCAAGGTTATGCCGAGGGTACTTGGGGCCGCCTCTGCCTCGCCCGCCACTTGATGACGGCGTTGTTGGCCGGGAGGGTTTTCGCTTAGTCTTTGCCATTACCGTTGTCCTCTCTTGCGTAGCTAACGAATAAGCATTCAGCACCGGCCGGACAAGTCGCGTTGGAATCACAAGGGGCCGCTCCGCCCTTCCGGTCGTTGCGATGCTAGATTTTACCGCGATTCACGGTTTGGTTGCGGGAAAGAGCTCAAGGGTAACGAGCTCAGCAATTTTGGCCGCGACACCTACCATCGAACCTTCCGCAGTGCTCAGGCCGCTTCGCGAGGCCAGGAGAGGGCTGACTTCGCGGAGAGCTTCATACGTCGTCCCGTGCACAACTGGGACGAGCCGTTCACCTGCGAGGAGTGCCGAAAGTTCCTTGTCGGCGATGCCCTCTGCCGGGAGGCGGCCCAGCAACGCTGGGGTCACCAGCACGATTCCGACTCGCGAGTTCGCCAAGCCTTTGTCGATGGCACGGAGCAACGGCACGCCGAGGCCAACGTCCTTCTCGCTGAACCAGACCCGCACACCACGTGACTCCAGCAGATCGTGAAGTTCCTTGGCGGCCCCCTGCCGGTCGTCCCACGCGTGGCATAGGAAGACATCCCGAAGGTCAGGCCGCTTCGCTAGGTTCTCGATTCTGTTGCGGACCGGCGTAAGTGCCAGAACCTCGGTCGGCGTGTAGACCACTGACGATCCGGCTGGCGACCAGCGAGGCCTTGCGCTGCTGCCGAACCCGCTGCTGCTCCGGCCGCCCCCACTACTCCCAGAAGAGGAGTACGACGGGGACGAGTACGACCTGAAGCTGCTATGGCTGCCATATCGTCCATACCTACTACCGCATGCAGGGCAGTTCGCGGCGGCGCTCGCTGAGCGATGGCCCATCACAGGTGCTGTGCATCTAGCCATTTCGCAATCCTCCCCCTTGCAACATCTTGGGACGCGGCGACGGTACGGCGCGACTCCGCACGCGTCAACGATGCCGCTTGGCATGCCAGAGGCGCTGCCCTGGGCAGCGCGCTCATGTCGATGCCGCGGCTCGCCCGGCCACCGTTCCCGATGACCACGAGAATTGAAAGTTGAACCCACCCAGCCGCCCCTCCACATCCAGCACTTCCCCGCACAGAAACACTCCCGGTGTCGTGCGAGACTCGAGCGTGCTCGGATTCACTTCGTTCAATCGCACGCCTCCGGCGGTCACTTCGGCTTTCTCGTAGCCGAGCGTTCCGGTCACCGGCAGTTCGCGTTCGACGACGCGCATGATCAAGGTCGCGCGGTCCGACTTCGAGACCTGGCTCAGCGACATGGTCGGATGCACTCCCGACTCGCGCGACAACTCGAGCGCGAGCCGATCCGGCATGGATGCGCCAAAGAACCGCCGCACGTTAGCGCGAGAATCGCGTGACCCCACGTAGATCCAGCGCTCGAGTAGCGACTCTCGATTCATCCCGGGCATGAAGTTCGCCGTCACGCGCAGCGGCGCGGCAGCGCCGCCTTCGTCGCGTGCATTTAGTGACGCGCGCATCCAGTGTCGCGATAGATCGAGTGCTGCGGGTCCGGTGTAGCCGAAGTGCGCGAGCAGCATCGAGCCGGCCACGGTCTCCACGCGTTTGGTTCCGCGCCATAGCGACAACTCGACGTCGTGCGTGACGCCTTGCGCGGTGCGGCAGAGCAGGTCGTCCGCGGCGAGCGGTGTGAGCGCGGGGACCGTGGGTTCGAGCGTGTGTCCAAGCGCCTCCACGAGAGAGTAGCCAGTTCCGTCGCTGCCGGTGCGCGGAAACGAGAGTCCGCCGGTGGCGATGATCACGGCGTCAGCTTCTATCCACGTGTCGGGCTCTGCGGCGACAGGCTCCCAGTGCGAGCGGCCGACCGCACTCACATCGGCGAACGCTGCGCTGTCACCGACGTTCTGAATCCCCAATCGGAATCGCGCCGGCGCGGCAGAGCCTCCGGTCTCCGAGCCGCCATCAGCACCAACACGCTCCACCCGCACCACCCGCGCCCCGTACCGCACCTCCACCCCCGCCCGCTCCACCGCGCCGACGATCGCATCGAGCACCGTCTGCGCATCATCGCTCGCCGGAAAGTACTTCCCGGTCTCCTCGAGCTTGAGCGGTACTCCCAGCGCATCGAACCACTCCAGCGTCTGCAGCACCGTGAACGCCCGCAGCACGCGCGCCACGAACGGCCGTGAGCCGCCGTGATAGTCGCGCTCGCTCACTTCGCGATGCGTCACGTTGCAGCGCGTGCCGCCCGACATCAGAATTTTCAGCCCGATCTTGGGATGCGCGTTCAACAGGGTGACTTGCGCGCCGGCTTCGGCGGCACGCAACGCCGCGGTCAGTCCTGCGGCTCCGGCTCCGACGACAACGATCTTCTTGCTCATCTATTGAAACCTCATCCGAGCGACACGCACGCGATCGCGGCTCCGGCGAAGGCGAGACCGACGCGCTGTGGCGCGGTCCAGCGTTCGCGCAGCACGATTCGCGCAAGGAGCACGGTGGCAGCGGGTGCGAGTGACACGATCGTGCCGACGATCGCAAGCGGTCCGCTCTGGACCGCGATGAAGTAGGCGACGTTGGCGAACGAGTCGAGTACGCCGGCGGCGAGTGTGGGCAGAACGACGCCGCGCGGCCATGGGGTTTCGCGGCGCACGAGCAGGATCGCGGCGAACACGACCACCGTGGTCATACGCGCGGCGAAGAGCGGCGCGAGTCCGGCGCTGTCCGACACGCGGCCGATGCACACGAGAAATCCGCCGACCAGCGCTCCGGACATCAACGACATCACGATCATCGAGCGCCGTGCGCGTGGGTCGGAGGCGTCTTCGCGACGGCCGGTGTTGGAGATCAGCGGGAACGATCCGGCGGCGAGCGCCATGCCGATGCACGCGAGCAGCGAGGGACGTTCGCCGAGTGCGACTCCCACGATGATCGGCAAGGTCAGCGCCACCAGCGACACGACGGGTGCGGCGACACTCACGGGGCCGATCGCGAGCGCGCGATAGAGCAGCGCGACACCGAGCCCCCCGCACAGGCCGCCGAGGCTCCCCCACGCGTAGTCCTGCGGCAGCGCGACACCACGGATGAACAGCGCGGCGACGCACAGGCTCAGCAAACCCGCAGCTCCGGACGCAAACGTCACGGTCAGCGTCGAGGCGCGGCGCGCGGCGATGCCGCCGAGAAAGTCGGCGGTGCCGAACACGACCGACGAGAGCACGGCACTCGCGTACGCGGGATTCACTCAGCGCACCACCGATCGCCATCGCGCGCGGCGCGTCCTTCGCGTTCGAGCTTGAGCAGATGGGCGAGCAGCGAGCGCTCGGCGTAGCTCCACAATTCGCGCGGGGTGTCGGCGTACGCCCGCGCGACCAGTTCCTGCAACGTGCGCGGCGAAGCATCGAGCGCGGCGGCGACCTTCGCCTCGCGCCCCAATCGATGCTCGATCAGCGCGCGAATCCGCCTCATCGCGCCGCCCTGCGGCGAGCCGTGTCCGGGGAACAGCATGTCGACGGGCTCCGTGAGCAATCGTTCGAGCGACTGCATGTACTCGAACATGTCGCCATCGGGCGGGTCGATGATCACGCTGCCCGCACCGCCGGGAATGAGATCGCCGGTGAACAGCGAGCGGGTTCCTTCATGCAGGAAACTTAAGTGCCCGCGCGTGTGGCCGGGGGTATAGAGCGTGCGCAGGCTCCAGTCGCGCGCATCCGAGGCGAGCGTGACGATCTCGCCGTCCTCGAGCAATCGATCGGGCCGCACGGCGCGCGCGGATTCGGCATGCGCCAGAACCGGCACCGTGAATCGGGTGCGCACGGCTTCGATCCCTGCGATGTGATCGGGATGATGGTGCGTGGCGAGGATGCACGCGACGCGCCGTCCGTCGGAGGCGAGCGAGTCGATCACGCCATACAGCGCATCCAGCTCTTCGGGATCCGCACTTCCGGGATCGATCAGCGCCATATCGCGATCACCGACCAGATACGTGTTGGTATGCGTCGCGGGCGGCAGCGGGCGCGTCTTGGACGGATGAAGCACGATGCCCCATCGCATCTCGATGCGCCGCACGGGTTGCCCGGCGCGGCGCGGCGCCGAACGCAGGCGCTCGAGCACGGGCGGATCGAATGCGTCGCCGCCCGACGCAGAAGCCGTCGCGAGTTCGAGCAGCACGTGCAGGATCGGCGCGGCGAATGCGGCTTCTCCTGCCTTCCAACGTTCGAGTGCAACTCCGGGTGCGATCCACTCGCCGCGCGCAAGCTCGCCGGGAATGATCGTGGGCTCCTGGCCACTCGGCACTTCCGCGATGAAGAACGCCGAGTCGAAGCGCGCTGCGGAAAACGGCGGCGTGGTCCAGCGTCCGATGTAGCGGAGCGCGCCACCTTCGAATGCCCATCCGTGCTCGCGCGCGAGCGCGCCGAAGCTCAGGGTTCCATCGAGCACACCGGCACGCATCGAGCCGCGGGCCGCGTCCTCCGAGCGAGCGCCGGTCCCCAGCAACACGCCGGTTTCCTCGAACGCTTCGCGAATCACGCACGCTTCCAGCACGCGCAACTGCGCGGCATCGAAGCCGTCGGCAGCCGCCGCGGCATCGTCGCCCGCGGGTGGCGTCATCGCGGCGGCGAACGCGGTGTCTTCGGCATTCACGCCCCCGCCGATGAAGGCCTCGAATCCGGGCATCGCGGGCACGGCATCGCTGCGGCGCACCCAGTACACCTCGAGGTCGGCCCCGCGGCCGCGGACCAGCACGACGACGGCGGAGGCACGGAACTTCGGCGGGGTCTGGGATCCGGTCGGGGCCGGAGACGTTTCGGACATGTCGGGGACTCCTGTGGGAGACGGCGAGCATAGGGGCATTGCGCGCGCTGCCCAAGTGAGTCCGAACCGCGTATGACCGAAGCAAACCGCGGGTCGATCGACGAGGCGTCCGCGAACAGAGTCCTTGCTACGACCTCGTGGCTGTGGTTCGCTCCAACTGCTCCCAAGAGCCTCCCTATGGCTCGAACCCGGCTCATCGAGGAGTCGCCGCATGAATCGTGGTTACCGCAGAAGTACCGGCCTTGCGTGTGTCTTCGCAGTTCTCGTCTGCACGTCATCCGCACCTCCCGCCTCCGCCGCCGATTCCGAGTTCACCGACTTCCGCATTCCGAAGCATCGATGGTCCTCGTGGTTCGTCGACTTCTCCGGAAGCGGCCGGTCGCAACACAGCGACTTCCAAGGTGAGAGCGCCGACGACGGCACGTTGTCGGGCAATCTCCGCTCGACGATGGAGTGGGGGTACGATTCGGATCGCCTTCAGCATCGCATCGGACTGTCGGCAAACCTGGCCGGAAGCCGCCGTCATGCCGAAAGGACTTCGGCCGATACGCTCGGCCGGCGCTCGAACGAGTTCTCGCAACACGATGCGGTGGAGGGCCTGGCACTTCAGGGGAGCGCGCGGATCTATCCGTGGGAATTCCCCCTGGGTGTCGACCTGTCGGCGTTCGGCGATGCGAGCTTTGGTCAGTCGAGCGCAGAGAATGCATTCGATCAGAGGTTTGCACCGTTTCGCACGCGGTCCGTTTCGCGCGACGATGCGGACTTCAACCGCCAATCGGTGAGCGCGACGATGTCCCTCGGTGTCGGGCGGGTGCGGGATGCCACCGGCGTCTATCGCGCGCGGCTCCTCGAACAACGTCTGCTCGACTTGAACACGCTGAGGCGCGGGCTGTCGCGAGACGCGAGAGAGAAGCTCGCCGCACTGTTCTACGTCGAGAGCGCGTTCTCGGTCCCGCACGACCGGCCCGCGAAGTTCTTCTGGCGCGAAGTCGAACGCATTCTGCGCGAGGACGGCGCGCTCGAGGGCGACGCTCTCGACGCCTATGCGGTGTACCGCGTGATCGAACCCGCCTTCGAGAAACGCTCCGTGTCTCGCAACGCCGGTTTCTTCATCGGACCTTCGGTGACCGTGCTGGACTTCAATGAGTTTCGCCGCCGATCGAGTGACTTCGAGGGCGTTCGCTTCTTCAACGACTCGCTCGTCGACCGATTCGATCGATCGCTGAGCGATCGCGCGACCTCTCACGATTCCCGCGTGAGCGTGGGCGGACGCGCCGAGATGTTCGTACCGATCGATCTGCGCCTGCAGTTCGATGCCGGCTCCAGGGTCTTCTACCTCGACGAATCCGAGTACCTGGTGATCAGTTCAGCAGCGCAATTAACGTACCTCATCGCCGATCGCTGGTCCGCCGATGCGTATGTCCGCCATGATTGGGACCGTCAAGGTCGGAGGCCCGGTGAGCCCGAGGCGTGGGCCGTGGGATATGGCGGCACCATCGCCTACTACCTCGAAGACGCATGGCGACTCGGGTTGTCATGGGGCGGCGGGAACCGCCACCAGGATGGACGCGACTTGAGCGATCAGCAGTTCTCGCTCGGTGTCATCTATAGAATCTCGGGCTCGCTCGATGCGCCGGGAGTCGTGGACCCGGTGAGGATGATGCGCGCGACTCCTTAGCTGCCGCATCGCACGGCGCGAATGCCAGCACGAAGGCCCGGAGCATCGATCGCTCCGGGCCTTCGTTTTTTAACCAGCGTGGCCGCGCCCTACGCATCAGGCCCCGCTGCGCATCAGCGAATTTCAAGCGGTTTTTGCGACGCTCAGCTCCACCGCGCGCTTCAAGATTCCGACCGCTTCGTCGATCTCGTCCGTCGTCACATCGAGCGGCGGGCGGAAGCGCAGGCTGTGCGTGCCGCACGACAGGATGATCATGCCGAGTTCATAGGCCTTGTCGGCGACGGTGTTGCGCAGCGTGCCGTCAGTGAAGTCGATCGCGCACATGAGCCCGAGACCACGCGCGTTCGACATCAGCTCGGGACGCTCCGACTGAAGCGATTCCAGCTCGCGCTTCAAATGCGCCCCCGTCTCGGCCGCGCGCTCGACCAGCTTCTCCTCGTGCATGATCTCGAGGTAGCGCCCGCACCGCACCATGTCCACGAGGTTCCCGCCCCACGTCGAGTTGATGCGGCTCGA
>JANLWX010000003.1:0-15979 GCA_031364845.1 Candidatus Eiseniibacteriota bacterium | reverse complement strand
CGAGGACGACGATTCCAACCTCGGCGACTTCATCGAGGACACGAGCGTTGTGAGTCCCGCGCACTCGGCGGCGTCCGCGATGCTGCGTGTCGTGGTGAGCGAAGTGCTGAGGACTCTGTCGCCGCGCGAGGCCAAGGTGATCCGGCTGCGCTTCGGCCTCACCGAAGACGGCGCGCAGCGCACGCTGGAAGAGGTCGGCGCGTTCTTCAACGTGACGCGCGAGCGGATCCGCCAGATCGAGGCCAAGGCGCTGCGCAAGCTGCGCCATCCGACCCGCAGCCGGCGTCTCAAGGCCTACACCGAACTCCTGTAAGGGAACGGCGCGACCCGGCACACCGGGTCGCGCCAACTTCCGACCCGTCTCCCTGTATTGAGTGCGTGCCCGGAACAGCGGGCACGGAAGCTCACGGCACCGAGGTGCCGACACGATGGGGAGGGTGCCATGCGGAATCAGCGGATGTGGGTACTGGCGGCCGGCGTGGTGATGGTGGTGGCGGCGATGGCAGGAGTTTCCCGCGATGCGACTGCCTGGGAAGCGCGGCGTTTCCGGATCCCTGCGGACATCATCGAGCGCCTGATGCCCCCGACGCACAAGGTTCCGGCCGATGGAGCGGGCGTGCGCCGCATGACCACGGCCAAGTCGGGACTGCGGGCGCTGGTGAGCGCGACGCGGCGCACCGAACGCTAACGCTCCGGCAACGATCAGCCGATGCCTTCGCAGCCACGATGATGAGGCCCCTTCACGCGGACGGGGGCCTCATCTCTTGTATCGTTTGGCCGCCGTTTACGATCGCGTGAGTTGACACTCATTCCGCCCGGGTGTTAAACAATGGCGCTTCCGAATTCGCCGACTTGAGTGCCCGCACGCTGGGCCCATAGCTCAGCGGTCCAGAGCGGCCGGCTCATAACCGGTAAGACCCTGGTTCGAATCCAGGTGGGCCCATGAGCCCGCGTCTCGACTCGGGCAACAACGAAGATCGGGTGACGATGATTCTGGGGGGGCGGGTAGCTCAGCTGGCAGAGCACCTGGATCACAACCAGGGGGTCACAGGTTCGAGCCCTGTTCCGCCCACCATGAAACTCGTTGAACCTATGGGGATGCCACGGCGGCATCCCCGTTCTGTTGCCCGCGGGGCCGCCCGCTTTGAGCTGGCGGGTCGCGCATGACCGAAGAGCTCGACCGTCTGTGGCTGCTGTCGCAGCTCGATGAAGAGGTCGCGGCGATCGAGACGCGGCTCGCCGAGTTCCCGCAGCGCCGCGCGGCTCGTGAACAGGCCGTCGCGTCCGAGCGTTCGAGACTGACGGCGCATCAGGCGATGCTCGCCGCGCTGCAGAAGCAGCGCCGCGAAATCGAGCGCGAGATCGAAGGCGTCGATGCGCAGGAAAAGAAGTATCTCGGCCAGCAGGCGGCGGTGAAGACGAATCACGAGTTCCAGGCGCTCAACCACGAGATCTCGTCGGCTCATGCAAAGCGTTCCGATCTCGAAACGCGCGTGCTCGTCCTGATGGACGACGAAGAACGCAACGAGACCGAGCGCCCGCAAATCGAAAAACTGCTGCGCGCCGCCGAAACGGAGCTCGCCGAATTGCAGGCGCGGATCGCGAAAGAGGAAGGCGATCTGCGAGTGCAGGCCGGTGTGCTCGAAGCGCGCCGCGATGCCGCTCTCGCAGGACTGAGCGCGCCCACCCGCCAGCGCTACGAACGAGCGCATCAGTCGCGTAGCGGCCGCGGTGTGGCCCCGATCCTCAAAGGCGCGTGCGGCGGATGCTTCCGCGCGCTCCCGCCGCAACTCATGATGGAAGCGAAGAAGCGCGACCGGCTGCTGATCTGCGAAGGCTGCGGCCGGCTGCTCGTGCTTCCTCCCGACGCCGCGTCCTGAACGCGGAGCCGGCTCCGCCGCACGGGCCCCCGCGCCCTACGTCCTCGAGACGGCTGCGCCGTGATCTGGGATTCCGGCGCATCGCGATCGTGCTGTCGGGCGGCGGTGCGCTCGGAGCCTACGAAGTCGGCACACTCAAGGTGATCGAGGCGCTCGGCATCGTGCCGTCGCTGGTGGCCGGTGTTTCGATCGGCGCGATCAACGCGGCGGTGTGGGTCGCCCACGGCCGCCGCTCGGCGGCACTCGAAGCCGCGTGGCATCGCATGCGTGCCGCGACCATCGGACTGCGCTGGGTGACGCTCGCGCTGCGCTGGATGGGTGCCGCGCTGTTCGCGCTCGCGGTGATCGAGATCATCATGACGCTCGCCGGCTCGCGCGAACTGTCGGGATCATACTGGCTGTGGGGCCGCAGCAGCGCGCGGATCGACACCGTCTCGACGATCCTCGATGCGACCGCGTGGACGATCGCCGCGGTGCTCGGCATCGTGACCGTGCTGTTGTCGCGCCCGCTCGAGGACTGGCTCGCCCGCGCGGGCCCTGCCGCCGATCCCCAGCGCCTGCACCGGCGCGCGGGCATCGCGCTGCTGGGCGCATTCACCGTGCACGCGGTCGTGTGGATCTTCGGCTGGCCATGGCCCCATCGCTTCAGCGCGAGCGTGCTGCTGGTGTCGCTGCT
Organism: Candidatus Eiseniibacteriota bacterium; assembly: GCA_031364845.1. GTDB lineage: Bacteria > Eisenbacteria > RBG-16-71-46 > RBG-16-71-46 > RBG-16-71-46 > JANLWX01. The sequence continues at coordinate 13,423 of JANLWX010000003.1, read as the reverse complement.
GTTCTGGCTCGCGAACTGGCCGGGGCGCGGCGGGCGCTGGTTGCGCACGACGCTGTTCGCGATGATGCCCGAGACCGGTGGTCGCGGGCTGTGGGGCAGCCGCGCGCGGCGGCGCGTGATCGAGGAACTGGTGAAGCGTGGCAAGCCCGACCGGCTCGTGAGCGGCGAAACGCGGCTGGTCGTGAGCGCGCTGTCGATCGATTCGGGCCGTGTGTGCCACTTCGTCAACTGGGTCGATCCGAGCGGTGAGTTCGAGCGGCGCGTGCATCGCGAACTCGGCGAAGTCGTGCCGCTGCGCACGCCCGAGGACGTGATCACCGCGACGGTCGCCTCGTCGGCGATTCCGGGCGTGTTCGAACCGGTGCGCGTCGGCGGGCGGAGCTTCGTGGACGCGGGCGGATTTTCGAATCAGCCGCTCCACATCGCGATCGCCGACGGCGCGGATGCGGTGCTCACCGTGCTGCTGTCGCCGAGCGACCGCCCTTCGCTCGCGTCCGATCGCGAGAGCCTGCTCGATCTCGGCGGACGCCTGCTCGAGCTCGCGAACTGGCGTGATCTCCAGACCGAACTGCGGCACCTGCCCGAGGGCTGGAACCGCACCGCGAAACCGGCGCGGGTGTGCGTGGTCGAACCGCAACTGCCGCTGCCGGGCGGCGTGCTGTCGTTCGATCCGCTCATGGCCGCGGATCTGATCGCGCGCGGCGAACGCGACACGTGGCGCACGCTCGAAGAGGCGGGATGGCTCGAACCTTCCAGCGTTCCGGATGCGAATCACGTTGTCGCGGAGCGCTCCCTTGAGCGGCGCGACGGCGAACGCGTAGAGTAGCCGCCATGTCCAACTCCACGACGAACGCATGGCGCCTGCGCTGCGATGGCGGATCGCGCGGCAATCCGGGACCCGGAGCTTACGGCTTCGTGCTCGCGGATCCCGCCGACCACGAGATCGAAGCGCGTGGCGAATACCTGGGATCTGTCACCAACAACGTCGCCGAATACCGCTCGCTGATCGCGGGACTCGAGGCGGCCGCGGCGCGCGGCGTCGAGACCCTCGAGGTCAGCATGGACTCGGAACTGGTGGTGCGGCAGATGACCGGGCAGTATCGGGTGAAGAACGAAGGGCTGAAGCCGCTGCACGCGGCGGCCAAGGCGGCCTCGGCGCGCATCCGTGTGGTACGCTTCGTCGCGGTCCGGCGCGAGCGCAACGCGCGTGCCGACCAGATCGTGAACGAAACGCTCGATCGAGCGCTGGGATTCGAGTCTCCCAGATGATCGCGGGAGCTGTGCCGACGCTTTTCCGATAGGGATCGCCGAGGCCGGTTCCTGAGGAAAGTCCGAACTCCACAGGGCAAGGTGCTGGGTAACTCCCAGGGGGCGTGAGCCCACGGAAAGTGCAACAGAAAGCAAACCGCCAACGGGCGTCACGGCAACGTGGCGCTGCGGGCAAGGGTGAAACGGTGCGGTAAGAGCGCACCAGCGGTGCCGGCGACGGTGCCGGCTCGGTAAACCCCACCTGGAGCAAGACCGAATAGAGGGGGAGGAGTGTGACCCGCTCCGTTATCCACCCCAGGGTCGGTCGCATCGAGGCGTTCGGAGACGAACGTCCCAGACAAATGATCATCACGGAGCAATCCGACAGAATTCGGCTTACGGGAGACTCGGTTTGAAGAACCCACGCCGCCCGGCGGGCTCGTCCCGCCGGGCGATCGTTTCACCGGGTGCGGTGCCCGGACACGGTGACGTTCCCGCGGCGCACGCGCCCGCCGGGACACCGTTGTGGATGCAACCCGAGCTGTGGGTGGCGCTGATCGCGCTCGCGCTCTATCTGCCGAGCCTCGGCTACGAGTTCGTGCGCGACGATCACGAACTGATCCGCGCGAACCCGTTCCTGCGCCGCGACGGCTGGCTGGTGCAGTTGCTGACCTCGGACTTCTGGCGCGCGAGCGGACGCAACTCCGGCATGTGGCGCCCGCTGGTCGTGCTCAGCTACTGGATCGACGGCCGCGTGTTCCAGTGGCAGCCGTGGGGCTTTCACGCGGTCAACTTGCTGTTCCATGCCGCGACCAGTGCAGCGGTCGTGTGGCTCGCGCGCCTCGCCGGCGCGCCGCGGATCGCGGCGTTCCTCGCGGGCGCGTGGTTCGCGGCGATGCCCGCGCACGTCGAGAACGTCGCGTGGATCTCCGGCCGCACCGACGTGATGGCCGCACTCGGCTTTGCACTCGCGCTCGTGCTCGATCGGCGCGCGCGACGCGCCGGACGCGCGTGGCCGGGCGTGATGGCGGCGTCAGCGCTCGGACTCGCGCTGCTGAGCAAGGAGGCCGCACTGCCGTTCCTCGCGGTGGTGGCGATCGCCGAATGGACCGAGCGCGCCCGCTTCGATGCGCGCGTTTCGGCGCGGTGGATCGCGGCGTACGTCGCGGTTTCGATCGCGTTCGTGATCGTCCACGAGGTGCTGTCCTCGCGCTGGACGACTCCGCCGTTCATCGACACCGCGACCTCGGGGCTGATCCGATGGGCGGGATGGATCATGTTGCCGCACTACTTCGCGATGCTGTGGCCGTGGTATCCGCATTCGCCGGACATCGCGCTTCAATTGCCTTCCGGTCCCGCGGCCGGCTCGGTGCTGATCGGAATTCCCGTCACGCTCATCGCACTTGCGGGTGCCGCGTGGCTCGCGTGGCGGCGCTCCGCCGCCGCGGTGCCGGTCGCGGTGTTCGTGCTGCCGCTGATGATGGTCGCGGGGCTCGCGTGGGTGCGCGCGTATCTCACGTTCGCCGAGCGGCTGCTGTATCTGCCTTCGATCGGAGCGGCGATGCTGATGGCGCTCGCCCTCGCCGCGCTCGCGCGCCGCGGCGTCACCGCCACCCGCGCCGCCTACGCGGTCGCCATCGTGTTGGTGGCGGCAAGCGCATGGCAGACGTGGCGGCTGATTCCCGAATGGCGCGACGACCTCACGATGTTTCGCGCGATGACGGTCGTCCAACCCGAGAACGCGCGCGCGCGCATCGGCTATGCGAACCAACTCGCGGCACGCGGCGACGAAGCGGCGGCACTCGAACAGCTGGTGATCGCCGAACGTCTCGATCCGCGGCTTTCCGAAACGCACGCCTCGCGCGCGGTCGTGTACTTCCGCCATGGCGACTGGAACGGAGTGCTCACGCAGGCGTCACGCGCGCTCGCGATCGATCCGGCGAATCCCCAGGCGCAATTGCTGCGGGTGACGGCACTGATGCGGTTGCGGCGTCTCGACGAGGCGGTGCCCGAACTGGAGCGCATGATGGTCCAGAGTCCGGGCGATCCCGCGGTCGAAGGCATCTGGGGACAGGTGCTGATGCTGAGAAGCGAACCCGAGCGCGCGATTCCGTTCCTCGAGCGCGCGATGCAATGGCATCCCGATGATGCGAGCGTGTCCTTTGCGCTCGGAGTCGCCTGCCAGATCACAGGGCAGTGGGCGAAATCTCGCGACGCATTCTCGGCGACGGTGCGCACCGATCCGCGCTATTACGAAGGATGGCTGAGACTGGCAACGGCGGCGCATCGCGCGGGCGATGCCGCCGCGCGCGACCGAGCGCTCGCGGCGGCACGCGCGCTGCCGGATGCGAGCGATGGCCGGGCGGCGGCACTCGAGCAGGAGCTCGGCATTTCACCGACCCTGAATTTGCCCAAGTGATGCGCGGCTGTTAGCGTTCGCCGTTCGTCGGCGCTCCACCGGCGCTCGGGTTCTTCTCCGTTCGAAAGGTCTTCGTGCTCGCGTCGTCCGCCACGCCGAACTGGGTGCTCCATCCTCGACATGCCCCGGAGGCCGCCCACGCGCTCGCGCGGGATCTGTCGGCCCCGATTCCGGTCGCCCATGCGCTGCTGAATCGCGGCATCGACACCGTCGATCGCGTGAAGCACTTCCTCGATCCGGCGTTCGGCGACCTGCACGACCCTTCGGCGCTGCTCGATCTGGACCGCGCCGTGGAACGCATCCACCTCGCGATCTCGAGGCGTGAGCGCATCCTGGTCCACGGCGACTACGACGTCGACGGCATCACGTCGACGTTCATGCTCTATGCGGTCCTGAGCGATCTGGGCGGGGACGTCGAATACCGCATCCCGCACCGCATGCGCGACGGTTACGGTCTGTCGCGCGATGCGATCGAGGACGCGCGCCGCCGCGGCTGCACGCTGATCGTGACGGTCGACTGCGGGATCACCGCGGTCGATCCGGTTGCGCGCGCGCGGGAACTGGGCATCGACGTCGTCGTCACCGACCACCACGAGCCGCCCGAGACGTTGCCTGAGGCGGTCGCGATCGTGAACCCGCACCGAGTGGGTTGCGGGTATCCATTCAAGGCGCTCGCGGGGGTCGGCGTCACTTTCAAGCTCGTCGAAGCGCTGCTGCGCGGACGCGGCGGGCTCGAGGCCGCCGGCGAATATCTCGACGTCGTGGCGCTCGGCACGATCGCCGACATCGTCCCGCTGGTGGGAGAGAATCGAGTACTCGCGCGCCTCGGCCTCGAGCGCCTGAACCGCCTGAAGCGTGTCGGCCTGCGTTCGCTGATCGACGTCGCGGGACTCACCGGGCGCGCGATCCAGAGCGGTCAGGTGGCGTTCGTGCTCGCGCCGCGCATCAATGCGGGCGGACGCATGGGCAATGCGGAGCAGGGACTGCGGCTGCTGCTGTCGCGCGATGCCTCCGAAGCCCGCGTGATCGCGGAGAGCCTCGAAGAGGACAACGAGCGCCGCCGCCGCTTCGATGAGCAGGCCCTGATCGAAGCCGCACAGATGGTCGAGTCCGAGTGTCAGTGGCCGGAGTGCTCGTCGTTGATGCTGTGGTCGGAGCGCTGGCATCCGGGCGTGATCGGCATCGTCGCGTCGCGGCTGGTCGAGCGCTATCAGCGTCCGACGTTGCTGGTGGCGCTGCAGGGCGAACGCGGCCGCGGTTCGGGCCGCAGCCTGCCGGGGCTCGATCTCAACAGTGTGCTCTCGCAGTGCGGCGATCTGCTCGAAGCGTTCGGCGGTCATGCGTTCGCCGCGGGGCTCACGGTGCGGCGCGAGCATCTGCCCGCGCTCCGCGAACGTTTCGAAGCGCTCGTGAAGGCGCGCCTGCGTGCCGAGGACTGCGTGCCCCAGCTGACGGTCGACGCGGAGGTCCAGTTGTCCGCGTGCGATCTCGGACTCGCCGACTGGCTGGATCGCATGTCGCCGCACGGGCTCGGCAATCCCGAACCGGTGTTCGTCGCGCGCGACGTGAAGGCGACCCGTGTCACCACGGTCGGCGGCGGCAAGCACGTGCGTATGACGGTCGCTGATGCGACCGGTACTGCCGAGGCGATCGGCTTCGGAATGGGCGAACGCGCGGGAGAGATCGGCCGTGCCGGTCGTTGCGACGTGGCGTTCGCACCCGCGCGCAACGAGTGGATGGGCGAGTCGCGCGTTCAGCTCAAGCTGAAGGGGGTTCGGGTCCGGTGAACGATCAGCCGCAGGAGGGGCCGCACCCGGAACTGCGGGCCGCCCTGATCGCGGCTCTCGACGAGCGCGCGCCCAAGGTCGATCGTGACCGCGTCGCGGCGTGCTTCGACTTCGCGGCTCGCGCGCACGGCGAACAGAAGCGCGAGTCCGGCGAGCCCTACGTGACCCATGTGGTGGCGGTCACGCTGCTGCTGGTCGATCTGCTCGAGTCGCGGCTCGACACGCCGCTCGTGTGCGCCACACTGCTGCACGACGTGGTCGAAGACACCGAGGTCACGCCCGAGGATGTCGAGAAGCGGTTCGGCAAGGAGGTCGCGAGCCTGGTCGAAGGCGTGACCAAGCTCTCGCATCTGCACTTCGACCGCCGCGAGACCGCGCAGGCCGAGAACTTCCGCAAGATGCTGCTGTCGATGTCGCGCGACCTGCGCGTGATCTTCATCAAGCTCGCCGACCGCGTCCACAACATGCGCACGATCGACGTGCTGCGTCCCGACAAGCAGCAGCGCATCGCTCTCGAGAGCCGCGAGATCTACGCGCCGCTCGCGCACCGGCTCGGCATGGCCGGCATCAAGCGCGAACTCGAGGACCTGAGTTTGAAGGTGCTCGATTCCAGCGCCTACAACGAACTCATCCAGCGCATCCAGGTGCGCCGCGAGGAGCGCGACTTGTTCCTCGATGGCGTGCGCGACAAGCTCGAGGAAGGGCTGCGCGCGGCGGGTATCAAGGCCGAGGTCACCGGCCGCCCGAAGCACTTCTACTCGATCTACCACAAGATGACGTCGGGCCGGGACTTCGAGTCGATCTACGATCTGTTCGGGCTGCGCATCATCACGCACACGCGCAACGATTGTTATCGCGCGCTCGGCGTGGTGCACGACCGCTTCACGCCGGTCGCGGACCGCTTCAAGGACTACATCGCGACGCCGAAGAGCAACCTCTATCAGTCGCTGCACACGACGGTGCTGGCCGACGGCGAAATGGTCGAAGTCCAGATCCGCACGCGCGACATGCACCGCACCGCCGAGACCGGCGTCGCAGCGCACTACGTGTACAAGCAGGGCGGCAGTGTCGATGAGGAACTCGACGCCAAGCTCGGCGGGTTCGTCGCCCAGACCGCCGACTGGCAGCGCACCGCGACCGACGATGAGTACATGGACTTCCTGCGCACCGCGCTCTATCAGGAAGAGGTGTTCGTCTACACGCCGCGGCGCGAACTGAAACGCCTGCCGCGCGGGGCGACCGCGCTCGACTTCGCGTTCGCGGTCCACACCGAGGTCGGCCAGCACACGGTGGGCGCGCGCGTGAACGGCGAACTGGTTCCGTTGCGCTATCTGCTGCGCAACGGCGACACGGTCGAGATCATCACGTCGTCGCACGCGCAGCCGCACGACGACTGGTTGCAGATGGTGCGCACCGCGGGCGCGCGCAGCAAGGTGCGCCACTGGCTGCGCCAGCGCCGCCGCACCGACAGCGTGTCGCTCGGACGCGAGATGCTGGAGCGAGAGTTGAAGCGGCTGCGGCACGCCGCGACGGAGGCCGAACTCGAGGAGCTGGCGCGCGGCCTCGGCTGCACCGATGCCGATCAGATGTATGCGCGGCTCGCCGAAGGCCAGCTCTCGCTCACCGCGGTCGTGCGCAAAGTGGTGCCGGAGAAGGAAGGCTTCGCCGAACGCCTGGCCAAGGGTCCGCTCGAAGCGCTCGGCATCACCAGGCGCCCGACCGGCGGCGTGCGCATTCAAGGCATCGACAACGTCATGCTGAGCTTCGCGCGCTGCTGCCAGCCGGTGCCGGGCGACGCGGTGATCGGTGTGGTCACGGTCGGGCGCGGGGTGTCGGTGCATCGCCAGGACTGTCCGAACACGTTTGGTGATCGCATCGCACCCGAGCGCAAGGTGGGTGTCGAATGGGACGCGGGAATCGGCGAGACGTTCCCGGTGCGGCTCGTGGTCTATGGACAGGATCGCCCGGCGCTGCTCGCCGACATCGCGAAGACGATTGCGACCACGGCCGTCAACATCCGCTCGGCGGGCATGGCGAGCGAGGATCGCACGGCGCGCGGCGTGTTCGTCGTCGAGGTGCCGCACGTCGCGAAGCTGCTCGAAGTGATCCAGGCGATCCGCAAGGTCGCGGGGGTTTCGCGCGTCGAACGCCGCAAGCGGATCGTGCGCCGCGAGGCCGGGAACGGCGACGGTAAATGAGGGCGTTGATCCAGCGCGTCACCCGCGCGCGCTGCACGGTGGACGGCCGCGTGACCGGCGAGATCGGGACTGGACTGGTGGCGCTGGTCGGCGCGACACATGCGGACACCGCGGTCGATGCAGCGTGGTTGGCGAAGAAGATTGCGGGTCTGCGGGTGTTCGCCGACGGTGAGCAGCTCATGAATCGCGATGTCGCGGCCGTGGGGGGCGCGGTGCTCGCGATCCCGCAGTTCACGCTGTACGGAGACGGGCGGCGCGGACGGCGTCCGGAGTTCCTGGCCGCCGCGCGCCCGGAACATGCGGAGCCGCTCTACGAACAGTTCTGCGCGGCACTTGCCGACTGCGGAATCGAGGTCGCACGTGGCGTATTCCGCGCGCACATGGAGGTGGAGCTGGTGAACGATGGACCGATCACGCTGATGATCGAAAGCCCGGTGGCCGGAACCTCTGCGAAGACCGGAGCTGCTGATGCCGGCTGAGCGCCGCGCGAACGTGTTCTGGCGCGGCGCGTCGCCGCTGGTGCTTGCCTCGGCCTCGCCGCGCCGCGTTCAACTGCTGCGTCAGGTCGGAGCGGAGTTCACGATCCTGGACCCCGGCCCCGATCGTGCGTGGCCGGGCGATGCCGATGCGCGCCACGGCGTGCGCGCACTAGCGCTCGACAAGGCGCGCCGCGTTGCGGCCCAGCAGCCGGACGCGGTCGTGATCGGCGCGGACACGGTGGTCGTGGTGCGCGGCACGCGCCTCGGCAAGCCGAAGGATGCGGCGGAAGCGAAGGCGATGCTGGGCCGGCTCCACGGCCGCACGCACGAAGTGTGGACGGGACTGGCACTCGTGCGGGGCACGGAACAGCGCACCGCTGCCGAGTTGACGCGCGTGCGCTTCTCGCGGATGGAGCCCGGCGAGATCGCCGCGTACGTCGCGAGCGGGGAGTCGCTCGACAAGGCAGGGGCGTACGGTATCCAGGGGCGCGCGGCGGCGTTCATACGCGGGATCGAAGGCGACTACTTCAACGTGGTCGGCCTGCCGCTCGATCGCCTGCGCCGGCTGCTGCTCGAGTTCGCGTAGAGGTAAGGCCGCACGATGCGCGCCGCACGAACTCCTGCCTTCGCTGCCGCCTCCGGTGCGGTCGCGATCGGCCTCGCCCTGTATCTGCCGACCGCGGCGCGCGGCGTGGGCTTCATCGACCGCGGCGAACTGGCGGCGGTCGCGTGCACGCTCGGCATTGCGCATCCGACCGGATATCCGACGCTCACCCTGCTCGGCCATCTGGTGGTGGCGCTCACGCCGCTGCGTCCGGTGCTCGCGCTCAATCTGTTCGCGGCGGTGATCGCGGCCCTCGGGCTCGGCGTGCTCACGTTGCTCTACGATCGCGTGCTCGTGGCGCTCACGCCTCGATCAGCGCCGCGCCGCGGCGTTCGCGCCGCGTGCGCCTTACTCGGCGCGCTCGCGACCGGCGTGACCTCGACCTGGTGGCAGCAGGCGAACGGATTCGAGGCCTATGCGCTCCACGCACTGCTGCTGCCGCTCGTCGCGTGGACGTTCGTGCGCTGGATGGATGCGATGCGCGAGAACGCATCCGAGTCTTCGGTTCTGCGCACGGGGATGGTGTTCGCGTTCGCGCTCGGACTCGCGCTTACGAATCATCTGACGACCGTGCTGCTCGCGCCCGCGTGCGTCGTCGCGGTCATCGCGGCCTCGGGATGGGGAATGAACACCGCGCGTCGTGTGCTGGTGCTCGCGCCCGCGTTCGCGCTTGGACTCACGCCGTACCTGTATCTCCCGCTGCGCTCCGCGCAACAGCCGCGCTTCGACTGGGGCAACACCGAGGTTCCGTGGCGCCTCGTCGAACACCTGAGCGCGCGACAGTATCGGGTGTGGATGTTCTCGAGCATGGATGTGGCGCGACAGCAGCTCGGATTCTTTTTCGCGCGTCTGCCCGAGGAGTTCGTGTGGGTGGGACTCGTGCTCGCGGGATGGGGAGCGGTGCGCATGGCGCGCGCCGATCGCGTGCGGGCGTGGTGGCTGCTGTTGATCGTTGTCGCGAGCCTCGTCTACTTCGGCGGCTACGCGATCCGCGACATCGACCCCTACGCGATGCCGGCGTACGTGGCACTCGGCGCCTGCTTCGCGGCGGGCGCGATGGCGCTCGCGGAGCGCATCAACGTTCGCGTGGCGCTCGCGGCGACTGTCGCGTTGGTCGTGGCGAGTGCCGTCGTGCATTACAGGGCTTGCGACGAGCACGTGAATCATCTCGTCGAAGACATCACCCACAACGCGCTCGAGTCGCTTCCCGAAAACGCCGTGCTCGTGAGTTCGCAATGGGACTACACGGTATCGGCGAGCATGTATCTCCAGACGGTGGAGCATCTGCGGCCCGATGTGCTGGTGGTGAACCCGGAGCTGATGCGCCGCTCGTGGTACGTCGAGGAACTCGCCCGGCGCGCTCCGGAGTTTGCGAGCCGCTTCGACCCCGAAGCCACTGCCTTCGCGACGGCCGTCGCGCCGTTCGAGCGCGGGCGCCCGTTCGAGAGCGCGACGATCCAGGCGGCGTACGAAGCGATGCTGGGCGCCATGGTCGAGCGGTGGCAAGGGGAGCGGCGCATCTTCGTTTCCTCGGAGGCCGCCGGCAGCCCGTGGATCCGCGGTGCCCGGATCCCATCGGGCCTCAGCTTCGAGCTGCGGGCGGACTCGGCCTACGTGCCGATGGCATTCCCCGCGTGGCGCTGGCGGCCGTGGCGCCAGCGCACCGATCCCTACGTGTCGACGGTGTCGTGGATCTACGGGGAAGGGCTCGCGGCCCGGATGACTTATGAAGCCGCCCATGGCCAGCCCGACCTCGCCCGCAGGTATCGCGAATACGCCCTGATCTTCGACCCGGCTGTGCGCCGCGACCGGATCCCGCCTCTGGCCTTCGACGGCCGGATGCTGGTGCTCCAGGCCCAGGATTTCTTCGACCGTTTGCGGGCGGAACCGGGAAGCGTGCCCTGAACCAGCCCCCGGAACCCGTGTCTCCGCCTTGACTTGGTTTCCTCCAGCATGCTAGCTTCCGTCGTTTCTTGCAGATAGCAGATGCCTCGTTTCGCGCGGCCGGAGGGGTTCCGTGCGTGCAAGCGTGGCGTTCGTCTGTTTCATTTTCGGAGGTCGAATGGAGACGTACTCGGCCCGCCCCGCGGACATCCAGCGCAAGTGGCTGGTTTTGGATGCGGAGGGTCGTACCCTCGGACGCCTGGCGACGCAGATCGCCATGGTGCTCAGAGGCAAGCACAAGGCGATGTTCACACCGCACATCGACACCGGCGATCATGTCGTCGTGGTCAATGCCGAGAAGGTCCGTCTCACCGGCAAGAAGCCCCAGGAGAAGGAATACTTCCGTCACACCATGTATCCGGGTGGCGTGCGGTGGACCAACATCGAGACCATGCTGGAGAAGCATCCGGACCGCGTCATCATGCATGCGGTGCACGGGATGATGCCGAAGACGAAGCTCGGCCGCGCGATGATCAAGAAGCTGAAGATCTACGCTGGACCGTCGCATCCGCACGAGGCCCAGAACCCGACCGCTTGGGATCCCAACGGTCGTGGCGGGAGGGTCTGATGGCGACCACGACGACCGGGAACAAGCCGCTGGTCGGCCGCCGCAAGACGGCAGTGTCGCGCGTGCGCCTCACGCCGGGAACCGGAAACCACACGGTCAATGGCCGCGTGCCGCTCGAGTACTTCAAGCGGGACACGCTGGTCGCGATTGCGTTCCATGCGCTCACCGTGGCGAATGTCGTCGGCAAGTTCGACATCATCGCCAAGGTTCACGGCGGTGGCATCACCGGCCAGGCCGGTGCGCTGCGGCAGGGTGTCGCGCGCGCGCTGGTGCGTGACGACGAGACGCTGCGCGGACTCATGGGCCGTGAAGGCCTGCTGACCCGCGATTCGCGCATGAAGGAACGCAAGAAGTACGGACAGCCGGGAGCGCGCAAGCGGTTCCAGTTCAGCAAGCGGTAGTCGAGCAGCACCACAGCAGCACCCATTTCCACGCCCGCCCCGTAGCGCTGGGGTTCCTGCCGCCGAGATGCATGCGGTGGGTGACGCGTCCTTTGAACCGGAGGCGGAGCGGCGGACAAACCCCCGAGGAGGAGTGCAAGTGGCAGAAGTGACCATGAAAGATCTGCTCGAAGCGGGAGTGCACTTCGGGCATCAGACCCGGCGCTGGAACCCCCAGATGAAGAAATTCATCTTTATGGAGCGCAACGGGATCTACATCATCGATCTTCAGAAGACGCTGAAGTGCGTGCAGGAAGCGCGCGCGGCGATCGAGAAGGTCGTGCGGGGCGGCGGACACGTGCTGTTCGTCGGCACCAAGAAGCAGGCGAAGACGATCGTCGTCGACGAAGTGGCGCGCTGTTCGCAGTTCCACGTCACCGAGCGCTGGCTCGGCGGCATGCTGACGAACTTCAAGACCATCCGCACCAGCATCAAGCGTCTGAAAGAGCTGGACGCGATGGTCGCCGACGGCACGTTCGAGAAGCTCGCGAAGAAGGAAGTCTCGCGGTTGTCGCGCGAGCGCGAACGGCTCGAGTTCGCCTTCTCCGGAATCAAGGAGATGCCCGGACTGCCGGCGATGGTGTTCATCGTCGACACCAAGAAGGAAAAGATCGCGGTCGCCGAAGCCAACCGGCTCAAGCTCCCGATCGTCGGCGTGGTCGACACGAACTGTGATCCGACCGTGATCGACTATCCGCTGCCGGGCAACGACGACGCGATCCGCTCGATTCGCCTGTTCGTGAAGATGGTGTCCGACACCATCCTCGAGGCGAAGTCGTACGTGAACGAAGGTGGAGAGCAGGAGACCGTATCGTTCGGTGGCGACGCGGGCGAACCCGAAGGACAGCCGACCCAGGCCGCGACCGCCTGATTTCGAGGCGCAATAGCGATGAACCACGACGCCCGCCCGCGTGCAACGACCGGGCGGGCGTTGTAAATAACCGAAGGAGTTTCCATGACCGTCACCATCACCGCCGATCAGGTGCGCCAGCTGCGTGAGCAGACGGGCGCGGGAATGATGGAGTGCAAGAAGGCGCTGTCCGAATCCGCCGGCGACTTCCAGAAGGCGATCGACGCGTTGCGCAAGTCGGGCATCGCCAAGGCAGAGAAGCGCGGCGAGCGCGCCGCGAGCGAGGGAGTCGTCGACTCGTACATCCATCCGGGCAACCGCGTGGGCGTGCTGATCGAGGTCAACTGCGAAACCGACTTCGTCGCGCGCACGGACGAGTTCAAGGAACTCGTGCGCAACATCGCGATGCAGGCAGCGGCCGCGGGCGCCGACTACCTGCGCCGCGAAGAGGTACCGGCCGCGCGCATCGACAAGGAACGCGAGATCTTCGCGGCCCAGCTGGTACAGGAAGGCAAGCCGGCGCAGATGATCGAGAAGATCGTCGACGGCAAGGTCAACAAGTACTTCTCCGAGATCTGCCTGCTCGAGCAGCCCTACATCAAGGACGACAAGATCAAGGTGCAGGACCTCGTCACCCAGGCGGCCGCGAAGACCGGCGAGAACATTCAGGTTCGCCGGTTCGTGCGATTCCGTCTCGGGCAGGACTGAGGCAAGCGGTGACGCCCCGATACCAGCGCATCCTCCTCAAGCTGAGCGGTGAGCAGCTCGCCGGAGAGGCCGGCCACGGCATCGACGAGAACGTGATGGCGGGGCTCGCGGACGAGATCCGCCAGGTCCACGATCTCGGGATCCAGATCGGCATCGTGTGCGGCGGCGGCAACATTTT
>JANLWX010000182.1:0-24115 GCA_031364845.1 Candidatus Eiseniibacteriota bacterium | reverse complement strand
TCCCGGTCGTCCATTCCCGATACCAGTGAGGTTCCCGCGTGAGGCTTATCGCGCCGCAGTCTCCATGCTCCCGGCTCGCCGGCTTCAAGCACCTTCCGATCGCCGCGGCGGCGCTGTTCGCCGTGCTCTTCATCGCGCCGGCGCCCGCGGATGCCGCGGCCCGGCGGCTCGCCGACACCACCGTGGTCGATTCGTGGCAGCTTGCGAACGGTATGCGCGTCGTGACGCGTGACATCCGCCAAGCGCCGGGGGTTTCGGTGACGCTCGCGTTCGGACTTGGCTCCGAGCTGGACGCAACCGGCCGCGAGGGTCGCGTGTCGCTGCTTGCGCATGCGGCATTCCTGAGCGCGGCCGGAGAATTCCCCGAGCGCACGCTCGCGGATCTCGAAAGGGCACATCCGCTCGGCTGGCGGATCGAAGTCGGCCGGCGCCATACGCGCCTCACCGAAGTTGCGACGATCGAACAGTTCCCCGGCGTGCTGCATCAACTCTCCCAGCGGCTGAGCGGCGTGAAGCTGACCGCGACGTCGCTCGCGGAGGCGAAGAAGTCGGTCATCACGCAACTGTCCGAGAACTACCGCGACGGGCTCGCCGTCTCGCTCAGCTATCAAGTCCGCGAACTGGGCGCTCCTTCGGGATATTCCGCCGCGCTCGCCTACGGGTCCGGCAAGGGCGTCGAAGCCGCAACGCTGCGTGAAGTCCAAGACGGCCTGGCCACGCAATACGTGCCGGCCAATGCCGTGTTGAGTCTGGCGGGCAACCTCTCGGGATCGGGCATCGACGTGAAGCGCGCGATCGAGAGTGAATTCGGAGGGATTCCCGCAGGAACCAGGATCCCGGAGTCGCCCGCGCAGCCGATCGTGCCGGCATTCAAGATCGTCGCGCGCTCCGGCATCGACATCCCGTTCGGCGTGATCGGAGTCATCGCTCCGGCACTCGCCGATACCTCCCACCCGTCGTTCTTCCTGCACTCACTGCTGGTGGGCAGCCATCTGACCCGCGGCTGGAAGCGCTCGAACGAGATGCCGGCGCGGTTCCAGTACTCACTGCTCGACGATCCCGAGCTGATGCGGATCTACCCGCCGATCACCCCCAGCGACATCGACTCGCTGCGCATCCGCGAGGCGTACATCGAAGGCATCCTCACGCTGTCGCGCACCCAGATCACCTACGAAGAGTATTCGCTGCTCCACGACAGCGTGCTGTGGATGCTGGGCGGGCCGATGAATTCGGACCTGCAGCGCCGGTCGCGCACCGACTCGGGCGTGCTGGCCGCACTCAGCACCACCGCCGCGATGCGGGAACTGTGGGGCGGCGAGGCGTTCTGGGCTCCGTATCGCGAGCGCTTTCTCGCGGTCGACCGCCCGGTGTTTGCGCGCTGGTCGAGCTACTTCATGTCGCCCACGCACCAGGTGCAGCTCATCTTTGCGCCGGAATACCTGATGCCGAAGTAGCCTTGGCGCAGGCTCGTTGACCCTGCGCGAAGGCCGATGCTACTTTGCGATCACATGGCGCGTCGCATCCTCATTGGAATCGCGGGCGGATCGGGCTCGGGGAAGACGCTGGTCGCGCGCACCATCGTGCGCGAACTCGGCTCGGACCGCGTCGTGGTCATCGATCAGGACTCCTACTACAGGAACCTCGAAGACGTCCCGCTGCGCGACCGCGATTCGCGCAACTTCGACCATCCGGATGCGTTCGACCATGCCCTGCTCGAACAGCACATCCGCGATCTGCTCGACGGCCACCCGATCGAGCAGCCGATCTACGACTACGCCGAGCATCGCCGGTTGCCCGAAACGCGCTCGATCGGCGAGCACACCGTGATCGTGCTCGAAGGCATCCTGATCTTCGGCGATCCCGGCCTGCGCGCGCTCATGGACATCAAGCTGTTCATCGACGCCGATCCCGACGTGCGCTTCATCCGCCGCCTGCGCCGCGATCTCATGGAGCGCGGCCGCTCGGTCGACAGCATCATCCGCCAGTACGAAGAAAGCGTGCGGCCGATGCACCTTCAGTTCGTCGATCCCGCCAAGCGCCACGCCGACCTGATCGTGCCCGAAGGCGGGCACAACAAGGTGGCGATCGATCTCGTGAAGTCGAAGATCCGCGAGCTGCTGCGCGAACGCGGCGTGGATCCGGTCCCCGCGCGCTGAAGCGGGCGCCGTGAACCGCGTTCTGCTGGTCGGGCTCGGCGGCGCCGCGGGCTCGATCCTTCGCTACGCGCTGGGCACCGCGGTGTCGCGAATGAAGGGCGCACATCCGTTCCCGCTCGAAACCCTGACGGTGAACGTGATCGGATGTCTCGTCGCCGGAATGCTCGCCGGTTGGGCCGAGACACGCGGCACGTTATCCCCCGAGATGCGCGCGTTCCTGTTCGTCGGGATCCTCGGCGGCTTCACGACCTTCTCCGCGTTCGGCTACGAGACCTTCGGCCTGCTGCGCGGCGATCTGCGGGGCGTGGCGCTCGCTTCGGTGGCGCTGCAGCTCGTGCTCGGCGTAGGCGCGGTATGGGCGGGGATGATGCTGGTGCGGGCGCGGTAGCCGGCGCCGCGGCCGAACCTCACCGACCCGATCCGCTCATCGCCCGCATCCGCTTGGGCCCGATCCACCGCTCATGAACAGTCCAGGCTGAATTCAGCGAATCACCGCGACCGCCGTCCGTGGAAGGTTCCTCCGGCGGGTGCGCTTGCGCTCGCCGGTGAGCGCATTCCACGCGCGCAGCGTCTCGGCCACCGACCATGCCTGGGCGAAACATCCGCGCGGCGTATGAGGTGCATCGCCGTCGGCAACTTCGGGCAGCGAGCCCACGTTCATCTCGCCGATCAACTGGCCCATCGGCTCCAGGAACTGGCGCGCGGTCGCGGCATCGCCATAGGCGCGCTCGTGCGCGAGCGCGAAATGCGGCAGCAGCCACGTCCACACGGTGCCCTGATGATAGGCGCCGTCGCGCGTGCGGCGATCGCCGGTGAAGATGCCGTGATACTCGGCTTCGTCCGGGGCGAGGCTGCGCATACCGTGCGAAGTGACGAGCAGCCGGCCGCAGGTGTCGACCACTGCGCGGCGCTGGGCCGCGTTGAGCGGGCTGTCGGGCAGCGACACCGCGAAGATCTGATTCGGACGGATCTTCGCATCATGGCCGTCGGGACCGTCGAGCACGTCGAACAGGCAGCCGGTCTCGGGATTCCAGAAGCGCGCGAAGCCCTTCTCGATCACCCGCGCGCGCTGGTCGAACGGCTCGTGGCTGCGCTTGAGCTTGCGCGCGAAGCCGAGCATCGTGAGCTGCGCGTTGTACCAGAGCGCGTTGATCTCGACCGGCTTGCCTTCGCGCGGGGTGACGACCCAATTGTCGACGCGCGCGTCCATCCAGGTGAGCTGGACACCGGGAGCGCCCTGGCGCACGAGTCCATCGGCGGGATCGACGCCGATCCCGAAGCGCGTGCCGCGCTCGTACCACGCGATGATGTCCTCGAGCACCGGATAGACCTCGGCGAGGAACGTGTCGTCGCCGGTCGCGTCGTGATAGGCGCGCACCGCCTGGAAGAACCACAGCGCGGCATCGACCGTGTTGTACTCGGGCTCTTCGCCCTGATCGGGGAAGTAGTTGGGGATCATGCCCTGATTCACGAACCGGGCGAACGTCGTGAGGATCGCCTTGGCGACCTCGGGCCGTCCGGTCGCGAGCGTGAGGCCCGGCAGCGCGATCATCGTGTCGCGGCCCCAGTCGCTGAACCACGGGTAGCCGGCGATCACCGAGCGCCCGTGCGGATCGACGATCGTCGCGCGCTCGACCACGAACGCATCGGCAGCGAGCACCAGGCGCCGGATCCACTCGGGTGCGGTGCGCGCCACCGCGGGCTGCGCACGGCGCCACGTGTCGAGCAGGCTCTTCTCGTGCGCGCGGCGCCGCGCGAGGGCGGAGATCAGCGCAAGCGGGGCGGCCTCGCCGGTACCGGCGTCGCGTCGCGTGCTCGCGATCACGGTGAACGATTCGCCCGGCTTCACCAGGGTCGCGATCTCGCCCGCGCACAGGTGATCCTCGACCGCGTCGAGTCCGCGCTCGGTTTCGAGTCCGAGCGCGTAACCGCGGTACCAGTCGTTGACCGGCTTCAGTTCGGCGTTGAGCGCCAGCAGCCACAAGGGCGTCGCCCCTTCGAACGCTTCGATCCGCAGCCCGCCGGTCGCATGCTCGACCTTGGCGGGGCCGGTGCGTCCGGTCGTGGTCGCATGGGAATCGCGATGATTGACGATCGCCTTGAGCGTGAGCAGCACCGGCTTGGGAGCGGTGAGCAGGCGGTACTGCACGTAGGTCGTGTTCTCGCCGTGCTCCATCCAGATGCGCTTCTCGAGACGCACGTCGCCGATTGCCCACGTCCACACCGGGATCGTCTCTTCGAGCCGGAACGCTTCGAGGTGCAGATGGCCCTGCGGCGTCACGGTTCCGCTCGCCCACGCATTGGTGTCGAGGTCGTACGTGCGCCCGTTGATCTCGATGCTCTCGCCGAACTTGGTGAGCAGCAGCGTGCGTCCGAGCGGCGGCTTGAGTGCGGCGAACAGCAGGCCGTGATAGCGGCGCGTGAGTTCGCCCGAAAGCGTGCCGGCCGCGAAGCCGCCGATGCCGTTGGTCACGAGCCACTCGAGGCGGCTCGAGCGCGAGGGATCACCGAGAACGTCGCGACCGTAAGTGAGATCAGTCATGGAGGGTCCTTTCCAATTGTGCGGCGCCGATCCATCGGCGCGCGCGGCGGGCGACCATAAAGGAGTGCGCGACATCCTACCGCAGACGCGATCGGCATGCAGCCCTGAGCCTGGCAGACTTTGACACCCGCCCCCGGGCGCGGATAGCGTCCCCGCACCATGAGCGAACCCACCCCCACGTTTTCGCATCCCGGCTGGATCGAAGTGATCGTCGGCAGCATGTACAGCGGCAAGACCGAGGAGCTGATCCGCAGGCTCAGGCGCGCGCAGATCGCGCGCCAGCGGGTCGAGATCTTCAAGCCCGCGGTCGATGACCGCTACGCCAAGGACCACATCGTCTCGCACAGCGACCTGCGGATTCCGTCGCGGCGCGTGAAGACCGCGCGCGAAGTGCTCAAGTACGCGCACGAGGCACAGGTGATCGGCATCGACGAGGGTCAGTTCCTCGGCGAGGGTCTGGTCGCGGTGTGCGAGGCGCTCGCGCGTTCCGGCAAGCGCGTGATCGTCGCGGGACTCGACCAGGACTATCGCGGCCGGCCGTTCGAGCCGATGCCGCAGTTGCTCGCGATCGCCGAGTACATCACGAAGGCGCTCGCGATCTGCATGGTGTGCGGCGGGCCGGCCAATCGCACGTATCGCAAGGTGAAGCGCGGCGGACGCGTGGTGGTCGGCGGCTCCGAGTTGTACGAAGCGCGCTGCCGCCGTTGTTACGATCTCGGCCCGAAAGCGCGCGTGCCGGCCGCGGCCCGTTCGGCTCCGGCGCCCAAGCCGTCGCGGCTCGCCGCATCCGATCGACGCTCGCGGTCATCGCGGCCGCGCCGCGGGAGCGGCGAAAGTCCGCCTACGAAATCTTCCGGAGGAACCCGTGATCCGAAGACTGTCTCCCGCCGCGGCACTGGTCGCGGTGGCGCTCGCGCTGCTTCCGGGCTGCGCGTCTAAGAAGTCCGAGCCCGCTCCCTCCGCTGCCAAGACCGACTCGCTCAGAGTCGGACTCGTCTTCGATGTCGGCGGCCGCGGCGACAAATCGTTCAACGACGCCGCCTACGCCGGCCTCGAACGCGCGCAGAGCGAGCTCGGCGTCACGTTCAACACGCTCGAGACCGGCGAAGGCGCCGACCGCGAAGCCGCCATGCGCCAGCTCGCGATCGGCGGCTCGCAGCTCGTGTTCGGCGTCGGGTTCCTGTTCACCGACGACATCCTGCGGCTCGCCGGCGAGTTCCCGGACGTGAAGTTCGCGTGCGTCGACTTCACCGTGACCCCGGGCCAGGCGCTGCCGCCCAATCTGGTCGCGCTCAAGTTCAAGGAAGAGGAAGGCTCGTTCCTGGTGGGGGCGCTCGCGGCACAGCTCTCGAAGACCGGCAAGGTCGGCTTCGTCGGCGGCATGGAGATTCCTTTGATCAAGAAGTTCGAAGCCGGCTATCGCGCGGGCGCGCGGGCGGTGAAGCCGGGCATTCCGGTGCTGGTGAAGTACGCGGGCACTACCGGCAGCGCGTTCAAGGACCCGACCAAGGGCAAGGAACTCGCCCTCGCCGAATACCATCAGGGTGCCGACATCATCTTCCACGCCTCGGGCTCGACCGGACTCGGCGTGTTCGAAGCCGCACGCGAAACGGGCAAGCTCGCGATCGGCGTCGACTCCGACCAGACCGACGAAGCGCCGGGACACGTGCTGACTTCGATGATCAAGCGCGTGGATCAGGCGGTGTTCGATTGCATCAAGGAGACGGCCGCCGGCAACTGGCAGGGCGGCGTGCGAGTGTTCGGGCTCGCCGATCGCGGCGTGAGCTGGGTGTACGACACGCGCAATCAGGCGATGATCCCCGCGCCGGTCAAGGCCGCGGTCGATTCGCTCGAGAACCTGATCGTGAACGGCACCATCATCGTCGCGGATCACTAGGGCGTTCGATGAACGACACGGCCGCCACCCGCTGGACCGATCTCGGCGACGGCGTGCTCGTGCGCCAGAGCGCGCGCTACGCGATGAACAGCGTGGTGCTGCTCGACGAAGAGCACACGATCCTCGTGGATCCCGGCATCCTGCCGAGTGAGATCGACGACATCGCGGCGGTGGTCCAGGCCGCGAGCCCCGCGGCGATCACGATCATCTTCACCCATCATCACTGGGATCACGTGCTCGGCCGCCCGTGGTGGCCGCAGGCCGAAACACTCGCGCACGACGCATTCCCCGATGCGGTGAAGACCGATCTCGCCTACATACGCTCGGAAGCCGGCCGCGTCGCGGGTGAAGCCGGCGAGCGCTTCGCGCAACCGTTCGAGCCGTTTCCGCTCCAGCACTTCGTGAGCGGTCTCAACTTCCGCAAGTTCGGCCCGTGGCGCATGGTATTGCGCAGCGCGCCCGGTCACTGCGCGACGCAGCTCAACGTGCACCTTCCGGAGCAGCGCATCCTGATCGCCTCCGACATGCTGTCCGACATCGAGATTCCGGCACTCGAAACGGTGCCCGAGATTTATCGCGAGTCGCTCGACACGCTGATGCCGATCGTCGAAGGCGGCGCGATCGAGGTGATCGTCCCCGGCCACGGCGCGATCGCGCACGGCCAGGACGAAGTCCTCGCGCGCTTTCACGCCGACCTCGACTATCTCGACGCGATCGAGCGCGGCGTGCACGGCGCGTGGGTTGCAGGGCTCTCGGCCGAAGCCGCAGCGGACAAGCTCGAGCCGATGGAGTACGCGGGGAAACACGCGACCGAGTATCCGACCGCGGAGATCCACCGCGAGAACGTGCTTCATGCATTCCACGCGGCCGCCACTTCGAACGGTGGAGGTCCCGGCAGTTCCTGAGTCGAGTCGCGCACAACATCCTCGTTCCGCCGGCACTCGAGAACCAGATCACGTCGGTGAAACTGCCCCGCCGCGCCTCTCCGCCGAAGCGCGCTGCGCCTCCTCCCGCTTGCGCTCCATGAACGCCACACCAAACGACCGTTCCGCCTCGTACTGATTGTGTGCGCGGCATCTGAGGCGTATCCGATCAACCGTCGCCTTGCCGCCGCGCGCGACTTCGTCGACGTGATCGAACTCGAGGAAGTGACGCTCCGCGCAACGCGCGCCGGATTCGCTCAAGAACGTGCACTGATACCCATCGCGTTCGCGCACGGCCCGCTTCACGTTCGCGGGGATAGTCCGCGGCTTCGCGCTTTCGCGAATGGGCCGTGGTCGATCGGTCGCCGCAAACTTTGCCTTCTCCAGTTTCGCGATGAGCGCATCGAGTGCGCGCTCGATCACACTTGCCACATCGCCGGATGGAAGCTGGTGCGACAAGAGCGCCTGTGTATGGCGCAGTTTGTCGTGCATGTCCTGGCTCTTGGTCAACTGACGCGCGTAGCGCTTCGGCGAGAGCGGCTCGATCTTGGCCGGCGCAACTGTCTTCGCGGACGGTCGCTCTTCGGTCCGAGGGACCGAAGGTTCTGCCTCGTTCTGCGGTTCGCCGGAAGCGGTGGCGCAAGGTTCGCACACTGTCCCCGAAGACAGTTGCGGCGAGATCGCGCGAGTCTGCGGCAACGCCCGCACCCGAGTGGGCACGTCATCCTTTGGGAACCGATCCGCAAGCAACTGCGTTATCTCACGAGAACTCTTGTGCTCGATAGCCGCAAGCAACTCGTCGACCGACTCCCGAGTTAGATACGGCTTCAGCATGACCAGTCCGCTCAGATGCACACGGCCTTCGGCAAGAGCGTTGAAGATCGCCGGGAACCTGCGCGCCATGCGGGCAACGCGGATGCGCTTGAACGTCGCCTGCTCAGAGAGATGCAGGACGTTCACGCAGTACGAAAACATCGAGGAATGGGCGGCCGGCCGAAAGAGACGACGGCGATCGACTTCGGCGATGTGCGCCACGAGGACGGCGGTAGCCTTACGATCCCGATCAACGAGCACCGCAAGGTCTCGCAATAGAATCTGATCGGTGAGATGGGAAAGCGAGTACGGGTTCATGGCTCCTCCGCGCAAGCACGCAAAACATCCGGTCGCGGGGGCGATGAATGAGGCGTTGATTCTAACGCATGGGTTTTCGACGCTCTGTGGTCGGCGGTGTCTGCGTTGCGGGGCGCGTCACGAGAATTTTCGCGTCATCTCGGAATGAACTCGTGGGGGGGCTTGCCGAGCGCTTTATCACGCGCAATGAAAGGCAGCGGCGGGCTGGAGAAGAATTCGCACTGGAAGGCGTCAAGCAAATTCGAATGACCGACCTCAACTTCTCGCCTCGCCCCGAGCTCCATGCTCGACCGAATTACCGCACGCTGTCCCCGAAGACAGTTGCTCACGTGCGTCCTCGCGGACACGCCAGGTCGGCAAGATTCTCGACTGTCCCCGCGGACAGTCGCCCTTCGGTCCGCAGGACCAAGGCTCACCCGCCACCGGCCCCCGCCATTGGCGCCGCATCCGCCGCTCGCCTACCCTCGCGCGCATGTCCGCCCCGATGGTCGCGCTCCGCAATGTCACCCGCCGCTTCGGCAGCGTGGTGGCGAATGAAGACGTCACGTTCGAGATCGCTCCGGGCGAGATTCATGCGCTGGTCGGCGAGAACGGCGCCGGCAAGACGACGGCAATGCGCGTGCTCTATGGGATCCTGCCGCCGCACGCGGGGCACATCGAGGTCGACGGGAAGATCGCGCGCATCGCGCGGCCGGCGGATGCGATCCGGTTGGGGCTCGGCATGGTCCACCAGCACTTCATGCTGGTCGAGACGATGACGGTCGCCGAGAACCTCACACTCGGGCACGAACCGGCGGCGGCGTTCGGCGCCTATCGCAGGCGTGCCGCCGAAAGCGCGGTCGAGGAGTTGTCGAAGCGCTATGGACTTGCGGTCGATCCGCGCGCCTGCGTCAGCACACTGTCGGTCGGAGCGCAGCAGCGCGTCGAAATTCTCAAGTCGCTCCATCATGGCGCGCGCGTGCTGATCCTCGACGAGCCGACGGCGGTGCTGGCGCCGCAGGAGGTCGACGATCTGTTCCGCGTGCTGCGCGCGCTGGCCGCACAGGGCACCGGGATCGTGCTCATCACGCACAAGCTCGCCGAAGTGCGCGCGATCGCGGATCGGGTGACGGTCATGCGCGCCGGCCGTGTCGTGGGCGGCGGAGCGCTCACGGAGCTCACGAACGAGGCGATCGCGGAGTTGATGGTCGGACGGCCGACACCTCCGTTCGTGGTGGAGCGCACTCCGGGCGTCGAGGGTGTCCGGCTCGAGGTTCGCGAGCTGCACGTAACCGACGCGCGCGGTTTGCCGGCGGTGTGCGGGGTATCGTTCGTCGCGCGCGGCGGCGAGATCGTCGGGATCGCGGGGGTCGAAGGCAATGGACAGCACGAGTTGATCGAGTGCCTCGCCGGGCTGATCCCGTCGCATGCGGGCACGGTGCGGATCGACGGCCGCGATGCGCCGCGCGGCGCGCGGGCGCGGTTCAAAGCCGGCATCGCGCACGTGCCGGCGGACCGGCATCGGCGCGCGATGATCGAGCCGATGACGCTCGCGGAGAATCTGATCCTCGGGCTCGAACGTGATCCATCGCTCGGCCGCGGACCGGGCCTCGACCCGGCAGCACTCGCGCGCCGCGCGAAACCGATGCTCGAAGCTTATGACGTGCGCCCGGCGGATCCGCGCGCGCACGCGGGAGCTTTGTCGGGCGGCAATCAGCAGAAACTGGTGATGGCGCGCGAACTCACTCGCGAGGCCGGCGTCATGCTGGTCGCTCATCCGACGCGCGGCGTCGATCTCGGAGCGACGGCGTTCATCCATCGCCGGCTGATCGCGGCGCGCAACTCCGGGCGCGCGGTGCTGCTCGTGTCCTCGGAGTTGTCGGAGATCCTGGCACTCTCCGATCGCGTGCTCGTGATGTTCGACGGGCGCATCGTGTTCGAAACCACACCGCGCGCCACCGACGAGCGCGAACTCGGATGCCACATGACCGGCACCCGCACCGGAACGCCGGCTTGAGCGCGCGTCCGCGCCTCGCGGCGGCGCTCGAATTCTCCGCGCCGATCGTCGCGGTGGCGCTGGCGCTCGCGGCGGGCGGGGCGTTCATCCTCGCGGCGGGCGAGAATCCGTTCGCGATTTACGGGCTGATCTTCAGCCAGTGCTTCGGCACCGGCTATGGCATCGGCCAGACGTTGTTCAAGGCGACGCCGCTCATCTTCACGGGGCTCGCGGTCGCGATCGGATTCCGCGGCGGGCTGTTCAACATCGGCGTCGAGGGCCAGCTCTATCTGGGGGGCTTCGCGGCCGCACTCGCGGCACTCGCACTCGCGAACACACCGGCGCCGGTTCCGGTGCTCGGCGCACTCGTGGCTGCGGCACTCGCGGGTGCGGTGTGGGGCGCGATTCCGGGGGTGCTCAAGGCGCGCTTCGGCGCGCACGAAGTCATCAACACGATCATGATGAACTTCATCGCGTTCTCGCTGGTCGCGTTCGTGGGGCGGCGCGTGTTCGAGACGGCAACCGTGCGCACGGCAATGATTCCGGCGGCGGCGCAGATCCCGCGCTTCGATGCGTGGCTGCCCGCGTTGCGCGGATCACCGGCGAACGTGTCGCTGATCCTGGCGGTGCTGCTCGCACTCGCGGTCGGAGTCCTGATGTTCCGCACGCGGCTCGGCTACGCGATCCGCGCGGTCGGGTTCAATCCGACCGCGGCGGAGTACGGCGGCATCGCGATCGGCCGCACTCAGACCGTGACGCTCGCGATCTCGGGTGCCCTCGCCGGCCTCGGCGGTGTGAACTTCGTACTCGGCTACAAGCACTTCTTCGAACTTGGATTTTCCGCGGGAGCCGGCTTCTTAGGGATCGCGGTCGCGCTCATCGGTCGCAATCATCCGATCGGCGTGATCGTGGCCGCACTGTTCTTCGGCGCGCTCTCCTACGGCGGACTCGTGATCAATCAGCGCGTGCCGAAGGAGCTGGTCGAGATGCTCACCGCCCTCGTGATCCTGTTCGCGATCGCGGTTCAGCAGGTGATGGAACGGCTGGCGCGGGGGCTGCGGTGATGGAACTGCTGCTGTTCTTCGCGGCGACGCTGCGCATCAGCGTGCCCTACGCGCTCGCGGCGGCGGGCGCCAGCTTCAGCGAGCGCGGCGGCGTCATCAACATCGCGCTCGAAGGCATGATGCTGAACGGAGCGCTCGCCTACACGCTCGGGGCGCACGCGACCGGCAACCCGTGGGCCGGTGTGGCGGCTTCGTTGATCGCCGGTGTCGCGACCGCCGCACTTCATGCGCTGGTGACGGTCTATTTCAGGGCCGACCAGATCACGAGCGGCCTCGGCGTGAACCTGCTCGCAATGGGACTCACCAAGTACGTGCTGGTCGCGGTGTTCCATTCGTCGTCCAACTCGAGCCGCGTGCCCGGACTCGAACTCGTGAGCCTGTTCGGACTCGATCGCGTGCCCGCGCTGGGCCCGGTGCTCGCCGCCCCCCTGGTGTTGATCGCGATCGCGCTCACGCTCGGCGGGCAATGGCTGATGTTCCGCTCGGTGTTCGGGCTGCGGCTGCGATCGATCGGCGAACGTCCGGAAGCGGCGGCCACGCTCGGACTCTCGGTCGGAAGCTATCGCACGCTCGGCGTGCTGATTTCGGGAGCGCTCGCCGGACTCGCGGGAGCGTGGCTCGCGAGCGAGCAGCACTCGTTCACCGACGGCATGACCGGCGGGCGCGGATACATCGCGCTTGCGGCGATGATCGTCGGCAAGTGGTCGCCCGCGGGGGCCGCGGCTGCGTGCCTGCTGTTCGGCGCGGCCGAGGCGCTCCAGATCACCTTGCAGGGCTTGCGCTTTCCGAGTGAGTTGCTGCAGATGCTTCCGTATCTCGTCACGATGCTCGCACTCGCGGGCCTGATCGGACGCGCGGTGCCGCCGCGCTCGGTCGGCGTCCCGTACGATCCGGAGCGGCATTGAAGCGCTCATCATCCGCGCCCGCGGCGCCGCAACACGCATCGCGAGGTCCATGGCTGCTGCTCGCCGCGGTTGCGGTGTTGTGCGTTGCAACCTCGGTGACGTTCCCGATCTACGATCCCGATCTGTGGCAGCACCTGGCCGCCGGGCGTCAGGTGTGGGAGTCGCACCAACTGCCGCACACGCAGATCTGGACCTGGCCCACTTACGGAGCGCCGGACGTCATGCACTCGTGGGCGTTTCGCGTGCTGCTCTATCCGTTCTGGAGCGTGGGCGGCGTCACCGGCCTGTTCGTGTGGCGCTGGCTCACGACGCTGGCGGCGTTCGCGGTGTTGTGGACGGTCGCACGACGCATGGGTGCGGGCGGCATGACTTCGATCGTGATGCTGGTGCTGGCGGCACTCGTGTGGCGCCAGCGCTCGATGGCGCGCCCGGAGACGCTGGTCGCGATCCTGCTCGCGCTCGAGTTGTGGATCCTCGAATCCCGCCGAAACCGAATCGGCGGCAAGGATGCGGCCGAAAGCGCCGCTCGCGACCACAGCCTGTGGCTCATTCCGCTGCTGTGGGTGTGGACGCAGGCTCACATCTCGTTCGTGTTCGGATTCGCGGTGATGGGGATTTATGCGCTCGGCGACCTGCTGGCGCGCGGGCCGCGCGCAGTGACCGCACCCGCGAGCGGCACGTGGCTCGCATCGCTCGGGCGCGCGCGCCTGCTCACATTACTCGCCGCCGCGGCCGCGATCGCGTTCGTGAATCCCTACGGTGCCGCCCTCGTGTTGCAACCGTTCGACTTCTTCCTCCACCACAGAAACGAGCCGTTGCTGCGCTCCATCGACGAACTGCGTCCGGTGGACTGGTCGGAGAACCTGCGCAACGGACTGCCGCTGTTCGTGATCGGATGGCCGCTGCTGGCCCTCGTGCGTGCCGTGCGCGGAAAGCTCGATCCCGTCGAACTGATGCTGTGCGCGATGTTCACCGCGGCCGGCCTCGCCTCTCAGCGTTTCATGGGATTCCTCGTGCTCGCTGCCGCCCCGTTCATGGCGCGCGACCTCGCCGCGTGGTGGCGCGGGCGCGGCAGCGCCCCGCTCGGATGGATGCGCGCCGCGACAGCCGCCCTTGCGTGCATCGCGCTCTGCCTCCCCGAATGGACGCGCCCCGAACCGCGGCCCGGTTTCGGCCTCGACGTGCGTTCGTTTCCGGTCGTGGCCTCAGACTTCATCGAAGCCCACGGCGTGCGCGGACGCAGCTTCAACTACTTCTATCATGGCGGATGGATGCTGTGGAGATTCCACGCCGAGCGCGACCGGCTGCCGTTCATTGATGTGCATCAAGCCGGCACACCCGAGATCCGCGCGGCCTATCACGCCGCGTTCTTCCATCGCGGCGCGTGGCGCGCACTCGACGACACTCATCACTTCGACTGGCTGTTGTTGCGCCGCACGCAGGCCGCCGGTGACAGCGCGCTCGACTTCGCCGATGACGACACGTCGTTCGCCCGGGTGTTCATGGACGACGCGGCGGCACTCTACGTGCGGCGCGCAGGCGTGAACCGGACGGTCGCGGACTCGTTCGGGTATCGCGTGCTGCCCGCGGGCACGGCGAAACTCGGAGCACTGGGCCGCGCGTGCGAGCAGGACTCCGCACTCCGCAAAGAGACCCGGGCCGAACTCGAGAGAGCGCGCGCGAGCTCTCCTCACCACGCTCACGCGGCGAGCCTGCTCGCGAACGTGGCGATGATCGAGGCGCGCTTCGCCGAGGCGCGCGCGCTGCTGCTCGAGGCGCAGGCCATCGCGCCCAAGATGCGCCTCGTCACCGAGCGCCTCGCCATAATCGCCGCGCGCGACTCGTCGTCGGAAACCGGCGGAAGCAAGCCGTGAAGCGGATCGAGGTGCCGGCCGTCGTCCTGCTTCTCTATCGATTGAGATAGCTACTTCACGAGCGTGACGCGCAGCACCTGGTCGCCCTGAACGATGCTCTGCACGATGTCCATCCCGCGCGTGACGTGGGCGAAGATCGTGTAGCGGCCGTTCAAATGAAGTTGCGGCGAGTGCGTGATGAACCACTGGCTGCCGCCGGTGTCCTTGCCCGACAGCGCCATGCCCACCATCCCCGCTTCATAGCGCCGCTGATTGTATTCGCAGCGGATGGAGTAGCCGGGGCCGCCCGATCCGGTTCCGGTCGGGTCGCCGTCCTGGATCACGAAGTTCGGCACGACGCGATGCACCGCGAGGCCGTTGAAGTAGCCGCGCTCGGCGAGGCGCACGAAGTTCTTCACCGTCTGTACCGCGTCCTCACGATAGAACGCCCACTCGATCTCGCCGCGCGTCGTGTGGAGGATCGCCCCCTTCACTGCCGAGGGCTGCTGGAAGTCGGCGGCGTAGGCCGCGCGCGCGGCGGGTTTCGCGTGTGCGCGCTCGAGGCTGTCGGCGAACGGCGCGCCCGCGAGCTGGCGCAGCGCGTCGCGGATCGCGATCCGCGCGTCGGTGTCGGCATCACCGGCGCGCTCGGCGTAGGTGCGCGTGAGCAGGGCCACACTCGCGCTGTCACCGAGTTCGGCGAGGGCGGCAGCGGCCGAGGCGGCATAGAGCACCGAAGTGTCGGCGAGACCGGCCCGCAGCAGCGGCAGCGCCTCGCGCGCGTGCAGCGTTCCGAGCGCTTCGGCGGCGGTCATGCGTTCGAACAGCGGCCGCCACGCTTCGGTGCGCGGCGTGATCAGCGGTACTGCGCGTCCGGCGGGCAGGGTCGCGAGCGCCTGCAATACGGCGCCGCGCGTGTAGACCGACCGATCCCCGAGCAGCGGCTCCACGGCGGTCACGGCGCTCACGCCGGTGCGCGCGATCAGCGCGCGCGCGGCAGCACCGCGGGTCGCGGCGTCGGGATCCGCGAGCCTCCCGGCGAGTGAGTCGGTGACGGCACCCTGAAGCGCCGAGTCCGAGGCGACCCATGCGAAGCGGTCGGCGAGCGCGGTCGCCGCGGTCACGCGCACGTAGGGATCCGCATGACCGAGCGCCTGGGCGATGTCGGGCAGGCATGCGGTGCAGGTCGTATCCGCGACGGACTGGAGCGCGCGCAGCGCGTTCACGACCACGGCACTCGTACGGTCGGCGAGCATGTGCAGCAGGTAGGGCGTCGCCCGGGCCGACTTCTGGCGGCCGAGCGTGCGGGCGGCGTAGGCGCGCACGAGCCACTCCGGATCGTCGATGTGGAGCGACACGGCAGGCACGATCCGGTCGGGCGCCACGATCTTCTCGAGCGCGTACTGGACGCGCCAGCGCACTTCACGATCGGGGTCGGCGTGATGGCGGAGCAGCGAGTCGATCGCGGTCGAGTCGGCGAGGCGCCACAAAGCCATCGCGGCCTCGGCGCGGAGTGCTGCTTCCGGTTCGCCCAGCGCGGCGGTGATTTTCGGCGTGGCGGCCTTGTCGCCGAGTTTGCCGAGCGCCTCCACCGCGAGGACGCGCAGCGCGAGGGGCGTGCGCGGGACGAGCAGCGGTTCGAGCGCCGCGCGCGCGGAACGGTGGCCGATCTGTCCGAGCGCGAACACCGCCTCTTCGCGCACCGCGGGGACTGCGTCGGCGACGCGCCGCGTCACGGCCGCCACCGAAGTCGAATCCTGCAGGCGCCCGGCCGCGAGCACCGCGCGCTGGCGCACGATCGCATCGGCCTGACCCATGAAGCGTTCGAGCTCGCCGTCACTCCAGCGCCGCTCATCCTCGGCGATCGCGATCGCGCGCAGCGCCACCGCACGGGTCGGCGCTTTCGCGGCCGCAGGAGCCTTCGCGGGGGCACGCGCGGGTGTCGCCGCATGCGAGACCACCGGAACCACGAACAACGCCACCAACACGGCGAGACACTTGCGGCCCGGCATCCTCATGCGCTCCTCACGGGGTGGTGAGTTCCTCCTCGGGATCGGCGCGGCGCGGGCGGCGGAGCTTCACGAGCCGTCCCTGCTCGACCACGTCGCCCGCATCACTCTTCGCGAGCATCTTGTAGAAGTAGATGCCGTTCGCGAGCTTCTGGCCCTCGTCGTCGCGTCCATCCCACGCCAGCTGATGGTAGCCGGGCTGCAGACTGCGCTCGATGCGTTGATAGACCAGCCGGCCGCTCACGGTGTACACGCGCAACAGCAGATCGAACGGCTGGGCACCGGTGAACGAGAACGAGAAGCGCGTGCCCAGCTCGTCGTCGAATGGATTGGGGAACGCCATCAGGTTGGCGAAGCCCGACTCCGAGGACACCGTGAAGCTGAGAAGCGCGACCTGCTCGCCGTTGAGGCGCACCGCGATCTGATAGGTGCCGGCCGCGTAGGGCGCATGATTCCAGCTCAGCACGTACTCGCGGCGCGTGGTGTCGCCTTCGAACGGCGTGGCGGTGAACGCGAGCGGCGTGCCGTTGAGCACCAGTTCGATGTCGGTGTCGGGATCGATCGGTCCCGGCGACAGGATCAGCACCGACAGATCGGCATCGGAGCGCACCGGATCGCTCGCGCGGATCGGAGCACCGCCGGCGCGCAACACGGTCTGGAACTCGAACACGACCTCGAACAGCATCACGATTCCGGCGCGATCCACGGCGCGGATCACGTAGCGATACGAACCTGCGCTCAATTGCGAAGCGATGCTGATGTGGAACTTCTTGCCGCCGGTACTGCCCGCGCCGGTATCGGGGAACGCAGGCGTGACGACGTACTCGCCGGGGCCGAGAATTCGCGAACCGGCTTCGCCACGATACTCGACGGTCAGCGTCTGGATCTGGACGTTGCTCGCGATGTCGGCTTCGAGCCGCAACGTGTCGCCGAAGGAGAACAACCGCACCGGCTCGCCGTTCGTCACCGGCACTCCGTTCGCCGTCACCTGAATCTGAGGCGCGCCGATCGAAATCCGCGTCGCGGGATCGCCGAGCAGTACGTAGGACTTGCCGACGCCATCGAACTCCTCATCGAAATTGTCGAGCAGCGCCTCAACGATCGCCTCGCCCAGAATCACCCGCGCGGCGTTGTCGCCCGGATCTCGCGCGGGATCGGAGAACAACCTGCGTGCGAAACGCGTGTTGAGATGTCTCGGCGTGTCGAACGGAACCGGCAACGCCTCGTATCCCGCCGAAGCCCACGACGCGATGGCGCCACGGTCGGGCAGCATCACCATGTCCTCGCCGATCGAGGGTCCGACGCGGTCCGACAACTCGCGGGCCGCGGCGAATCCGTTCGCATGGCAGGAAAATGCCGAGAACAGAAACGGCTTGCCGACATTCTGCAGATACTGCTTGTCGTCATCGAACGGCTGATTGAGATAGTAGGATTCGTGCGACAGCACGTACTGGTTGGCGTGGCCCTGGAAGTTCCACCACAGCCGGCCCTGATTGATGCGCTGGAACACGAGCGGAGACACCAGCGCCCGCGTGCGCACCTGGGTCTGGTCGACACGGATGCGGCACGTGTCGCGGCCCTGGATCCTGAACGGCTCGACCTCGCCGGCGCGCAGGTAGTAATTGAGATCGAACACCTCGACGTTCCCGAGCGAGAGGCCGGCATCGCGCACCACGATCATGCGGACCGAGTCGCTGAGCGCCTTGAACACGCGCTCGTACTCCTTCTCGCAATATTCGTTGACGCTTCCCCCGCCGCTGCCGAACGTCGTCACCGTCGAGTACTTGTCGTCGGCCACCAGCAGCATGTCGCGGCGCCAGGTCTGATCCGGCGTCACCGTCTCGTACTGAATCAGCTTCTGGATCACCGGGGTCAGCGCTTCGGCCGAGTTCGCGGGAATCCGTCCGAGGAACAGGCTCGGCAGGCTCGAGCTCCTGCCTTCGAAGCTCACGAACCAAGTGTCGCTCGGGATCGCCTCGCGACCGTCGATCGTCGGCACCGGTCCCAGGATCTTCTGCACCGGGATCCAGTCGAGACCGGAATCACCCAACAGATTCTGCGGATCCTCGCTGCCGTCGCCGAGCAGGATCGCGAACTCCGCGTCCCACTGATCGAACGCGTACTTGAAGAAGCGCTTGATGGCATACGTGGAGCGCCGCCCGCCGTTGAATTCATCCTGGATCGATTCGAGCGGCGCGACCAGCACTTCGTAGCCCTGCGAGCGGCGGAACTCGGCGAGCGGGGCCGCGGCCGCGAGCCACGCTTCGGGCACCACAATCAGATAGTTCGAAGGCGCGCTGTTCGCGAGATTGCGGCGCACGACCGCCCCCATGCGGGTGGGCGGCACGACCTTCGGCTGGTCGAACACCCAGTACTTGCGGCGTGATGCGCTCGAGTCCTGGAACGAGATCGTGTACTCGAGTCCGTCGAACTCGATGTGCGAGGGATCGACCGTCAGCCGGACGGGATTGAGCGAGTCGGTCACGTCGTAAACACGCAGCGCGCTCGAATTGAATCCGTACGCCTGGATCTGGTACTCGCCCGTGGTCGTGCCGTTGTTGCACTCGAGCTTGCCTTCGAGCGCGTGGTAGTAGCGCCAGTAGGTCAGTTGGAACCAGTTGAGCGTCGCGAACGCCAGATCGTCGCCGATCGACTTCCCCCACGTCCGCAGCACGTTGGTCGGGCCGTCGGTGAACGAGGATCCGAACAGCGTCGTGGTGCGGCTGAAGTCGGACTGTCCGGACCAGGTGACCGAGTCGCCGAGCGAGGTGAACTGGCCGCGGAAGTTGCGGACCTGGGCCCACACCGAGTGCGTGGTCGAGCGCGTGCTGCTCCAGCTCACGGTCGACGTCACGCGTCCGGTGGTGTCGATGTCGTGGGTTTCGAACGGCACCGAGTCGCGCCGCGGAAAATACAGAATGCCCGTCATTTGAAATTGATCGCTGTTGGTGTCGGGCGGCAGACGCGTGTAGCCGATGCTCTGCTCGAAGCGCTCGGTGTAGGGGTACGAGAGCAGCGGCGTCAGCGACAGCTCGCGCCATCCGGGACGCGTCGCCAGCCGCAGCGGCGGCCGGTCGGCGATGAACGTGACGTAAAGTGCTTCCCCGTCGCCCCACGCGCGCTGCGCGACCGAGGCGCGCGAGCGCTGCCCCCAGCTCAGCACGAACAGCACGATGCGGTCGCCGACATCGAACAGACCGTTCTGGTTCGCATCGTCGACCTCGATCGGAACCTCGACCGTTTCGTAGGCAGGATTCGCGTTCGGGAGGAACTCGTGGCGGTGCACGCTCACCTGACCCACCGGAACGCCCGCCGGATATCCGCGCGTGACAAGATCGTCGAAGCGGAACGCGTAGACGCCGGTCGTGTCGGTCTGAACTCGCACCTCGGTGTTGCCTTCGTCGAACGCCTGCGTGGCGTTCGCGCCGAGCGCTCCCGCGCGGCGTCCGCGCGCATCGTCGAACAGGCTCGTGCCCCGCGAACGCAGAGGCT
Source organism: Candidatus Eiseniibacteriota bacterium (assembly GCA_031364845.1). Classification (GTDB taxonomy): domain Bacteria; phylum Eisenbacteria; class RBG-16-71-46; order RBG-16-71-46; family RBG-16-71-46; genus JANLWX01. The sequence continues at coordinate 4,168 of JANLWX010000182.1, read as the reverse complement.
CGGGGCGCGCGCGCCATCCGCGGGCCTGCTCGAAGTTGAGCACCGTTCCCTGCAGCACGCGGTCCCAGGCACGGTCGCGCCCCGGAACTCCATCGGCGACCCGTCCGCCCGAGAAGTCGACCCGCACGGTGATGCTGCGATGCGTCCACAACCGGCCGCTCGCTTCGTCGTAGCGGTACGGCATGATCTTCACCGGCACCATGCGCAGGCGGCGCAGCGTGTGCTCTTCGCCCAACTCGACCATCGCCCGGGGCCACGAACCGTCGACGATGGGATCGACTGGCTCGATCGTGGGCTCGAAGGTTTCACTCGCGCCGTCGCGCGAAATGATGGAACGCCCGTTGGAAGCGAGCCGCACACCCGTGCGGATTTGCTCGTTCGCCGCCGAGACCACGCGTGCCACGGCTCGGGCGCCCGGAGGCAGGGCGATCCGCGCGGTCGCGAACGGCAGCGCGGGCCGGCCTGCCTCGCTCGTGAGGGCGAGGCCCCCGCCCTGGAGTAGGCTGCGGCCATCGAGCTGCTGGACGAGGCCCATTTCGGGAACGTCGAGCTGGAGCGTGACCCCGCGGGCGTCGGACTGGATCACCCGCACGGCGGCGCCCGGCGCCGCGGCGGCTGCGGGCGTTGATGTCACTGCTGCTGGGACCGCAAGAAGCAGCGCCAACGTGCCGATCAGGCTGGAATGGATTCGCATGAAGGAGTGCAGTGTATGAAGGCCTCTCGGAAGCGGTCAAGACCGCCGGGCGTGATCGGGGCGTTGATCGTCGTTTCGGCCGGGATCGGCCTGCTCTTCACGCTCGTGACCGGGCCGGCGGAGGCCGCGACCCGCGCGAACTCCGGACTTCCCGACTCGGTCATGGCGATGGTCGGGACGCGATCCATCACCGTTTCCGAGTTTCGGCGGATGTGGCGCGAAACGCACCCCGGCGCCGTCACCGATACCCTTACCCCCCAGTCGGCACGCGGGTTTCTCGAAGTTCTGATCGACCGCGAGCTGATCTCGGCCGCGGCCGCCCGCGAACGCTTCGTCTGGAGCCCGGCCGACAGCGCCGCCTATGCCGCGCGCGCCGACCGCATCACCATGAGCGCCGCGCTGGAATCGGCGCTCGCCGAGGCGCGGGCCGCATCGCGGGACACCGCGGCGAGCCTCGAAGAGGTCGGTGTGCGGGCGCGGGAACGCGCGATGACCACACTGATCCCCGTGTTCGAGGACTCGGCGCTCGCGCGGACCGCGCGCCGGTTCGCGGCGATTCCGCGGCCGGTGTCCGATTCGTCGCTCGCAGCCCAGCTGCGGGTGCTGTCCAAGGTGCCCGAATTCGATCCGGCCGAGCGCGCGACCGCGCTGGCCCGCTCGGCGACCGCGGGGGCCGTGACCGTGGACGATGTCCTGATGCCCTGGTCGCGGCTCTCTCCCGCCTACCGTCCGCGGATCGAGACCGCGGCACAGGTGCGCGATCTGGCAGAGAACGTCCTGTTCGAGCGCTGGCTGCGCCGCCAGGCGAAATCCCAGGTCTACGCGAGCGATCCCGCGCTCGTGCGCGCGCTGGCGCGAGAGCGCGAGTTGATCGACGTCCAGCACCTGATGGCGCAGCGCGTCCACTCGATCGATCCGCCGGCGCCGGAAACGCTCGAGCGTTACTTCCACGATCATTCCGCGGACTGGACCGTGGCGCCGCGCTGGCGCGTGATCCGGCTCGAAGCGGCCGACCGCGCCGCGGCCACGCGATGGGCGCTGCTGCTGCGGGATCCGGCCGCGGCGGAGAGCCTCGTCGCGCGCGCCGCCCGGCAGGGCGTGCGCTACCGCGCCGAGATCGAGGCAGCCACCGACTCCGCGCTGTACGCCCGCGCTGCGGCATCCGGCCCGGGCACGGTGCTCGGCCCCGACGCCGTGGGCTCCGGGTGGGAAACGGTGCGGGTCGAAGCGCTGATCCCGGCCCGCACGCCGGCGTGGGACGAAGTTCGCGGGCAGGTCGAAGATCGCTGGTACGCGGACGAGAGCGCGCGGCGTCTGGCGGATCTGCTGGCGCGAGAGCGCCGCCGCCAGCGGGTGCGGACCGGGATTGGCGACCTGTTTGATCCTGCCGCGGGCGCTGCATCAGGGACCGGCGAGCTTACCGAACCGTGACAGCCAACGGCGGGCAGATGCTAGACTCCTTGCCGGTCTATCGACGTGCCCGCCGCCTTGCGAATTGATCGGCCGCCCATCCTGCTCTCCCACCACCATCGACACCCCGGCGCCGCCGCGCCCTGGAGATCCGATGAAGCACACTGCTACCCGCCTGCTGTGCCTTTCGCTCGCGTGCGGTCTGTCGTTCGCGCCCAAGCCCGCTGTCGCCGCAACGACCCCGACCAAGGCCGCGGCCAAGCCGGCCGCAAAGCCTGCGGCCCGGCCCGCGCCGATTGCCGGCGTGCTGGCGGACAGCGCGGTGCTCGCCCGCGTCGAAGACCGGGTGATCCGGGTGTCCGATTTCAACGAGAAGTACTTCGACTCGGCGCCCGAGCACCGGCCCGCGCAGGACAGCCTCGGCCGCGTCGAGTTCCTGAACTCCATGGTCAACAAGTACGTGCTCGCGCTGACCGCGCGGGCGAGCAAGATCGAGCTGGGTTTCGAGGACCGCGCGGTGATTCGCGAGCATACGCAGCGGATCCTCGCGAATGTTCTCTATCAGCGCATGGTGATCGACTCGGTCGTCGCCTCCGAAGCCGACATCCTCGAGTCCTACGAGCAGTTCAAGAACGACGTGAGGCTCAAACACATCCTGCTCCCGAGCCGGGCGGAAGCGGAGCAGGTGCGCAAGGAGCTGGTCGCGAAGCGGATCCCGTGGAGCGTGGCGGTGCGCAAGTACTCGACCGCGCCGGATCGTGAAGTGGACGGCGACATGGGCTGGCGGGCGCGCATGGGCGTCGATGGGCGGCTCGCCTCGATGGTGTTCAGCCTCCCGGTCAATCAGATCTCGGAAGTCGTCGAGGACAACGGCTACCATCTGGTGATGGTCGCCGATCGGCGACCCGCGAAGCCTCCGGCACTCGAGCCGATGCGCCGCATGATCCGCGACCAGATCATCGGAGTCCGCGCCTCGGATCGTACGCGGGAGATCCAGAAGCGGCTGCTGACGCGCCTGGAGATGACGTTCGACGAGCCGAACGTGGAGTGGACCGCGACCCAGTTCTTCAACCCCGTCACCATGCAGAACCAGGGTTCGGGGCCGGTGCTCGAGATCAATCCGAACCTGCCGGAGCTGACGGCCAAGGATCGCGAGCGCATTCTGGCCCGCTACAAGGGCGGCCAGATCACGCTCGACCAGCTCGTCCATTCGTATGACGCGATGCCGGCGATCCTCAGGCCGGCCATGAATTCTCCGGCCAGCGTGAAGGAGCAGGTCGAGGCGATCGCGCTCGAACCTACGATGCTTCAGCTCGCCTACGACCGCGGCATCGACAAGGATCCGGTGGCGGTGCAGCTGATCGAGGAGAAGCGCGAGCAGCTGCTGGTCGAGCGCATGTTCCGGGACTCGATCGAGACCCGCGTGCGCGTGACCGACGCGATGCGCCGCAAGTACTACGACGACAACAAGCCCGGGTTCTTCACGTTCCCGATGATCCGCTTCGCAGCACTCAGCGCCCACTCGCGGGCCGGGGCCGATTCGCTCAAGGCACGCCTGATGTCGGGAGAGAAGGCCGAGGCCATTCTGCTCGCCGATTCGCTCGCGGGGCTCGCTCCGCGCGGGTCGATCCAGCAGCGGTTCCAGAACGAGCACGGGCCCTACCACAAGGTGCTGTTCGAAGAACTGCGGCCGGGCCAGGTGACGACCGACGGGCCCGACAAGTCCGGCGACTACATCGTGCTCCAACTCCTCGCGTTCGAGCAGGGCCGGCAGTTGCCGTTCGCGGAAGTCGAGCGGGTGATCGACGAGTCGCTGCAGAACATCACCGGCGACTCGATGCTCCAGTCCCTGATCGCCCGCAACAGAAAGCGCTACCGGATCGAAGCGCACCCGGAGTGGGTAATGCGCTTCCGGCTCGCGCCGCCGAGCTGATCGAAGCACCGGCGCAGCGCCTCAGACAGAACGACCACCTTCGCGAAACGAAGGTGGTCGTTCTGTTGGGTACGCGGACGACTTACCGGTAGAGCGCCTTTACCTGACCCCACGTCTTGTTGCGGGTCGGG
>JANLWX010000170.1:0-29650 GCA_031364845.1 Candidatus Eiseniibacteriota bacterium | reverse complement strand
CTGCGAAAGATGCACCAGAATCTTTGGTGGGCGGTGGGCTACAACGTGATCGCGTTCCCGCTCGCTGCCGGCGTCCTGTACCCGTTCGTGTTGAGTCCGGAGGTCGCCGCGCTGTCGATGTCCGGCAGTACGCTCGTGGTGGCGATCAATGCGCTGCTGCTCAAGCGCACCCGTCTCACAGGTGTTCGTCAGGCCGATGCGACAGCAAGTCGGGAACCAAACGAGGCCGCCGCGCCGAAGTCAGATGGGGCGCGTGCAGGCTAGTAGAAATCTGAACACACAACTCACGGAGGAAATGAAATGAAAAGAATGCTTGTTCTGGCCACACTGGCAATCATTGCGAGTGGCTGTGCAAAGGGCAGCAACGAACACGCGACCTCGGACGCGATGTCTCCGGGCGCCAGCGACACGACGATGCAGAGCGGCGCCATGGCGGGGCATGGCGACAGCGCAACCATGTCCGGCGGCATGATGATGTCCGACGACATGGAGAAGAACATGTCGATGATGAACGACATGATGGTGCGCGGACTCGGAGAGGGAGATTCCCTGTTCGATCACCGCTTCATCGACATGATGATTCCACATCACGAAGGGGCCATCATGATGGCGAAAAACGCGCAGCGTGAAGCGACGCGGCCGGAATTGCTGAAACTGGCCGAAAGCATCATCGCGGGACAGCAGAAGGAGATCGACCAGATGAAGGAGTGGCGCGCGAAGTGGTATGGCGTGAACTCCCCGAACGGAATGGCGAACTCGAGCGAGATGATGAGCCACACGTCGATGATGAACGACATGATGGTCAAGCATCTGGGTCAGAAAGGCGCCGACTACGAAGGGCGTTTCATCGGCATGATGATTCCTCATCACGCAGGCGCGATCATGATGGCCGAGCATGCCCGGTCAAGAGCAACCCACGCAGAGATCAGGAAGTTGGCTCAGGGCATCATCGTCGCCCAGAAGCAAGAAGTCGCGCAGATGCAGCGATGGCGCGCTCAGTAGGGCGGTAAGTGGGGATGCGCCGGGTAAACGGAACTTCCAGGCCGGCCAAGCGGAACGCTGGAACGAGGGCATCAAGGGTTCGCCGAAGTTAAGCGGCGTTTCGCTAGCACCTTAGGCAGGTCGTGCCGTGGATTCTGAGCGATGTTGCCGCCAAGTCCGGTGGGCAAACGGCCTCGCGTCACGGATTGCCCGAAAACCCATCCGCGTGGTAGATTGCCGGGTCGCCTCGTCACTCAGGCGAAGAACAATCCATTCCCGCTCGGGCACGCGAGAACTTGCACTCGGTGGCCGGGCCCGGTTGCTCACAATCCATGCAGGAGGTGACCGCTGTGACGCTCTCCAAGGAGCAGAAGCAGGGGATCATCGGGAAGTTCAAGCTCCATGAGGGTGATTCCGGTTCGCCGGAGGTGCAGATCGCCCTTCTCACCGAGAAGATTCAGTACCTCACGGAGCATTTCAAGGTGCACAAGCGGGACCACGCCTCGCGGCGGGGTCTGCTGCGGATGGTAGGACAGCGCCGTCGGCTGCTGGACTATCTCAAGGCAACCAAGGTCGACCGGTACCGCAAGGTCGTCAAGGACCTGGGTCTGCGCCGCTAGGTGCAGGACCGGATACGGGGGCGCGGGCCAAGGCGGCCCGCGTTCCAATCACGCGGGCATTGGTTCCCGCGTAACGCGACCCGGCACCGTGTGCCGGGTTTGCGACAAGAGGCGCCGCGGCGAGGGCCGGGCGATGCGAGAGGCAGGGAGATACGTTGATGCAAGAGCAGAAGGTAGAACTGGAACTCGGGGGTCAGACCCTTACGATCAGCACGGGAAAGATGGCGAAGCTCGCAGGCGGATCGGCGTTGGTCCGTTTGGGCGACACGATCGTGCTGGTGGCGTCGAGTGCGGCGAAGAATGCCAGTCCGAATCGCGATTTCGTCCCGCTCACCGTCGACTACCGCGAGCGCACGTACGCCGCGGGCAAGATTCCCGGCGGCTTCTTCAAGCGTGAAGGCCGTCCGACCGAGAAGGAAGTCCTGAGCTCACGGCTCATCGACCGCCCGATCCGTCCGCTGTTCTCGAAGCAGTTTCCGTACGAGACGCAGATCATGGCGACCGTGATGTCCTCGGACCAGGAGAACGACGCCGACGTGCTGGCGTTGATCGGCGCCTCGGCGTCGATGTGCCTGTCCGACATTCCGTTCCCCGAGCCGGTCGCTGCCGTGCGGGTCGCACGCGTCGAAGGCGCGTTCGTCGTGATGCCGACCGTGAGCCAGCTCGAAGAGAGCGACATGGACATGGTGGTCGCGGGCACCGCCGAGAACATCATCATGGTCGAAGGCGGCTGCCGCGAGATCGGCGAGCAGGACATGATCCAGGCGCTGCAGTTCGCCATGGAGCAGATCCGCCGCATCGTCGTGGTGCAGAACGAGCTGGTGGCGCGTTCGGGCAAGACCAAGCGCGCGCTGGTGCCGCCGGCGGATACTTCCGCGCTGCGGGGTGAGCTGGAATCCGCCTACCGTGGCCGTGTGCGTGATGCGATCGCGATCCCGGGCAAGGAAGCGCGCCAGGAAGAGATCGATGCGATCAATGCCGCCGCCGTCGCGGCGCTGTCCGAGCGGTTCGCGGATCAGGCGAACTACATCGGCAAGATCATTCACGACTTCGAGCGCGACGAACTGCGCACGATGATCTTGGACCGCGGTGTCCGCACCGACGGCCGTGGCGTGAACGACATCCGACCGATCACGATCGAAGTCGGCGTGCTTCCGCGCACGCACGGATCGTGTCTGTTCACCCGCGGCGAGACCCAGGCGATCGGCGTGGCGACGCTCGGCACGAAGAGTGACGAGCAGCGCGTCGAGGAGCTCGAGGGCCAGTCGTGGAAGTCGTACATGCTGCACTACAACTTCCCGCCGTTCTCGGTCGGCGAAGTGCGTCCGATTCGCGGCCCGGGCCGGCGTGAAATCGGCCACGGCGCGCTCGCCGAGCGCGCGATCGAGCCGGTGATCCCGGCCGAGGGCCACTTCCCCTACACGATCCGCATCGTGAGCGACATCCTCGAGTCCAACGGCAGCTCGTCGATGGCGACGGTCTGCGCGGGCTCGCTGTCGCTGATGGACGCGGGCGTGCCGATCAAGGCGCCGGTCGCGGGCATCGCGATGGGTCTGATCAAGGAAGGCGACAAGGTTGCCGTGCTTACCGACATCCTCGGCGTCGAAGATCATCTCGGCGACATGGACTTCAAGGTGACCGGCACCAAGGACGGCGTCACCGCCTTCCAGATGGACACGAAGATCGGTGGCATCAGCTTCCAGGTGATGGCCGACGCGCTCGAGCGCGCGCGCCAGGGGCGGCTGTTCATCCTCGGCAAGATGAACGAGACGTTGTCGGCGTCGCGCACGGAGATGTCGCCGTTTGCGCCGCGCATCACGATCGTCACGATCAATCCGGACAAGATCCGCGAAATCATCGGCCCCGGTGGCAAGATCATCAAACGCATCACCGAGGAGACCGGCACCCAGATCGACATCGACGATTCGGGTGAAGTGCGCATCGCGGCTGTGAATCAGGAAGGCAGCCGCCGCGCCGAGGAGATGATCCGCAACATCACCGAGGATCCGGAGCCGGGCCGCATCTATCAGGGCAAGGTCCGCAGCGTGGTCACGTTCGGCGCGTTCGTCGAAATCGTGCCCGGCCGCGATGGCCTGCTGCACATCTCCGAGATCGACCACCACCGCGTCGCGAAGACCGAAGACGTGCTGAACGTCGGCGACATCGTGACGGTGAAGGTGATCGGGGTGGATCGTGACGGCAAGATTCGTCTGTCGCGCAAGGCACTGCTTCCCGAGCCCGAGGGTGGTGTGCCCGCCGGTGCCGGAGCGGGCAGTGGCGAGCGCAGTGGCGGTGGCGGTTACGGACGCGGCGATCGCGGGGAGCGTGGCGGCCGGGATCGCGGACGCCGCTAGCCGCACGGCGGTTGGAATAGCCTGAAACGACGGCGTGGCAGGGCGACCTGCCACGTCGTCTTTTGGCCTCAGGTCCGGCACGCGATGTGCAGTTTCACCGGGCAGCCGGAAGACGCACCGGGTGCTGTTCGCCCTGCTGCGGCGGCTGTGCCCGGACCCCGCCGGGCCGTATGATTCCCCACACGACTTTGGTGGCCGCGCCCGTCACCCAACGCTTCGAGGACCCATGAGTTCAACGCCCACGTATCGACGCACCGTCCTCACTTCGGGCCTCACCGTGCTCACCGAGACCTTGGACCGCCGCTCGGTTTCGGTCGGCGCCTGGCTGCGCAACGGGGCGCGCGACGAGCCGGGCGAGTGGCTCGGCATCTCGCACTTCATCGAGCACATGATGTTCAAGGGCACCGAGCGCCGCGACGCGCGCGCGATCGCCGCGAGCCTCGAATCGCTCGGCGGCAACCTCGACGCGTTCACCGCGCGCGAGCAGGTGTGCTACTACGCGCGTGCCTTGTCCGAGAACCTGCCGGACGTGGTCGACGTGCTCGCCGATCTCCTGAGCCGGCCGCGCTTCGCCGCCGAGGACGTCGTGCGCGAACGCTCGGTGGTGCGAGAAGAGATCTTCTCGTGCGAGGACAATCCCGAGGACAAGGTCAACGAGCTGCTGAACGAGCAGGTGTGGGGCGACCACTCGCTCGGCCGGCCGATCTTAGGCACCGTCGAGACGCTCGACGGCATCGGCCCGGAGACGCTGCGCGAGTACTACGGATCCCGCTACCGGGGTGAGGACGTGATCATCGTCGGCGCGGGCGGGCTCGACCACGACCGACTCGTGGAACTCGTCTCCGCACACTTTGCTTCACCCGCAGGGGCGTCACGCCCGTTGTCGGAACTGCCTCCGGCGTTCACACCCACCGTGAAACACGTTGTGAGAGACGATCTGCAGCAGATGTACATCTCGCTCGGCGCGCGCGCGGTGCCCTATCAGCACGAGGACCGCGAGCCGCTGATCGTGTTGAACACGCTGCTCGGCGGCGGCATGAGCTCGCGCCTGTTCCAGAGCGTGCGGGAAGACGCGGGCCTCGCGTACTCGGTGTTCTCGGCGCTCGACTTCAACCGCGACTCGGGAATGCTGTCGGTGCATCTCGGCGTGGCACCCGCGCGCGGGCGCGAAGCGCTGGCGCTGGTGCGCAAGGAACTCGAGCAACTCGCCGCGAACGGCCCCGGCGAAGCCGAGGTCGCGGCCGCCCGATCACAACTGCGAGGCAGCGTGCTCATGAGCCAGGAGAGCGTAACGAGCCACATGTACCACCTGGCGCACGAAGAGCTCTACAGCGACCACTACACCACCGCCGAAGAGCAGGTCGCCCAGATCGAGGCGGTGACGAATGATCAGGTCGCGGACGTGGCGAGGAGATTCTTGAAGACCAGCCAGTACTCGCTGACCGCGCTCGGGCCGGTCGAAGGCGATGCGATCGGCGAGAAGGACTGGTCATTGAGCGGCTAGTTCCGGGGCTGTGATCGGGTCGGCGACGCGAGCAAGAGAATCCACCCAACAGATCGCGTCGCTGCGGAGTCTCCAGGCCACGATCGGCCTCGCCTCTAACGGATACGCACCAGCATCGTGCTCGAGTTCAGCCCGTTGGACCGGATCCGCGCCGTGTAGAGCCCGGCGCCGGCGTCCCGGCCCGCGTCATCGCGGCCGTCCCACACCATGCGGTGCGCACCTGACGGCAGCGACGCACGGTAAAGGCGGCGTACCCGCCGGCCGGACAGATCGAAGATCACGATCTCGGTCTCCCCGGCCTGCGCCAACGCGAAACGCAGGGTCGCATCGCTTCGGAACGGGTTCGGCGTGACGAGCACGCGCCCGCTCGTGCGGATCTCCAGGTCGTCCACGCCGACCGTCATGCAGGTCGGGGAGCAACCGGGCCCGCCATCGCACTCCTCCAGCCCTTCGATCACACCGTTGGCGCAGGTCGAGCTGGGAGGGACGCCGAGGACCCCCGCGTTGTTCTGGGGTGCGGGCGTTGCGAACACGAAGTCGTTGGAGCTGACGTTCGTGTCGTCGCCGGACTCGAGGAGCGTCGGTGACCCGGTGATGTCCAGCCGGCGCACGATGGCTTTGGTCGGCTTGATTCCGCCGGAAGCGTTGAAGGGCGTGCCCACGCCCGTCGTCGAGCCGGCGTAATTCCCCCATGAGACACAGTCGATGTTGTCGAAGCAGATCCGGCCACCGCGCGGCGGAATCACCGCGGTCATCGTGAGATTGGGAGTCACGCTGAAGAACGTGGTCGCCGCAGCGGTCGCGATCAGCACCTTGGCCTGATTCGCTCCGTTGGCGACATTGGCGGTGAAGGGGAACGTGCCGACCGTCACGCCCGCACTGTCGGCGACGATGATCGAGTGCCCGCTGATGAAGCTCTGGCCGCTCGAGTACATCTGGATCACGACGTATTGAGCGTTGGGTGATGCCGGGGTGCCGGCGAAGACTTCGACAATCTTCATGAGGTGGAAGGCCGCGTGCGCCGGGGTGGCGGAGGCCAGCCCGATCATGAGCGAAACGATCCACAGAACGCCTGAATGCATGACCCCTCCGGTGAATGGGCGGCACGACCCGGCCAATGATGCGGAAATCGAAAACAGCCTCGCTGAATGCTACGTCCTGCGGCGTACGCCACGCCATGGCAATTCCGTGAAAGATGGCCTGCGGCCCGCATCACCAGGCGAATCCGGCCTCCGCCATCCGCTTCGTCGCCTCGCGCAGGCGGTCCTCGGTCACGCACAGCGCCACGCGCACATAGCCTTCGCCCGCCTTGCCGAAACCCGATCCCGGAGCCACGACCACGCCGGTCTTGTCGGGCAGCTCCTTCGTGAAGTCGATGGCGGTCGTGAACCGTCGCGGAATCGGAAGCCACATGTAGAGCGTGGCGACCGGCGTGTGGATCGGATAGCCGAGCGGCTTCACGCCTTCCAGGAACACGTCGCGGCGCTTGCGGTAGACCTCGGACACTTCGCGGCAGTAATCCTGCGGTCCGGTGAGCACCGCGAGGGCGGCGCGCTGGATGCCCATGAACACGCCGAAATCCATGTTCGATTTGATCTTCAGCAGATTGGCCATCGCGTCGCGGTTGCCGGCGACGAAGCCGATCCGCCAGCCCTGCATCGAGTAGCTCTTGGAGAACGAGTGGAACTCGAGCGTGCGCTCCTTGTCGCGGTCGAACTCGAGGAACGAGCGGCAGCGGTAGGAAGGATCCATCGACAGGTCGCAATAGGCGATGTCGGAGACGATGAACACGTCGTGCTCGCGCGCCCATCGCAGCAACTCCAAGTAGAACTCGGGCGTCTCGACGCCGCCGGTCGGATTGTTGGGATAGTTCATGCACAGGATCTTCGCGCGCTTCGCGTCCTCGACCGGGATTGCGGCGAGGTCGGGGCGGAAGTCGTTGGCGGCGGTGAGCGGCACTTCGATCATGCGCAGCTGGGCGAGGGCCGCGACGCCGAGGTAGGCGGGATAGCACGGCGTGCACATGAGCACGGTGTCGCCGGGATTGGTGTGGGCGAGGAAGAACTTGGCGATGCCCTCCTTGGACCCGACCAACGGCAGCGCCTCGCCGTTGGGATCGATCGTCACGCCGAAGCGGCTCTGGTACCACTGCGCCACACCGGCCCGGAACTCGGGCAGGCCGTTGAAGCTCGGGTAGCGGTGGTTTTGCACTTTCGGGTCGTCGAGCGCTGCTTTGAGCGACTCGACGGCGATGGCAGGCGGGCGAAGGTCAGGGTTTCCCACACCGAGATCGATCACATCGATACCCTGTCTGATCTTTTCGTCGCGATCCTGAAACACCATGGCGAGCGAGTAGGCGGGCACGTTCAGGAGTCGTTCGGAGGGCGTAAGCGTGGGTTTGACAGTCGACTGGCTCGACGACATGATGGCTTCTCCGCGGCCGTGGAATGACGGCACCCCATTTGCGTAGTTCATCAGGATGATGAACGTGATGAAGCATTCTAAGAGCCGGACCCCGGTCCGGCCAAGGGCGTCCGGACTTTCGCAAGTCCCTCGCTTTGCTTGGAAGTCCGGCGCTGTCGCCTCACTGGCGGCAGCCGTCGTCGCGTTTTGTGCCTGGTTCACCCCGGCGCCGGCCAGCACGGAGGCGGATTCCGCCGCCCGGGCCGACAGCATCCTTCAGGAGGCGGCGGAGAGCGCGGAAGCCGAACTCGGATCCACGGTCGCGCGCCCCGCGGCGGGCACCCTGGAGACGCTGCCCGCACCCAAAAATCCGGTGCGCGCCGGCGAATCGCTGCGTTTCTCGGTGCAGTACGGCGTGATCAAGGCCGGCTCGGCGTGGCTCGAGGTGCCCGAGATCAAGCAGTACAACGGTCACGCGGCCTACGCACTGGTTGCGCGCGCCGAGTCCAACGGATTCTTCAGCTCGGTCTACAAGGTCCGCAATCGCATCGAGTCGATGTGGGACCAGGACAGCCTCTACAGCCTGCGCTACGCCGAGAACCGGCGTGAGGGCAAGTTCCGGGCGAAGAGCGAGATGCTGTTCGACTACGACAAGAAGGAAGCGAAGTACGACAACGGCAAGGTCTATCCGATCCCCGCGCAGGTTCAGGACGCACTGTCGTCGTTCTACTACACGCGATTCCAGGCGCTGCCGATCGGCGGATCGATCGTGTTCGACTACCATGCGAGCCGCAAGAGCCAGCCGCTCGAGGTCAAGATCCTCGGCCGCGAGCGGGTCAAAGTGCCGGCCGGCACCTTCGACTGCATCGCGATCGAGCCGATCTTGAAGGCCGGCGGCATCTTCAAGAACAAGGGCCGTCTGGTAATCTGGATCACGAACGACGAGCGCCGCATTCCGGTGCTGATGAAGAGCAAGGTGCTGATCGGATCGATCAGCGTCGTGCTCCAGGAAGCGAAGTTCGCCGGGTAGCAAGGGCCAGGCAGCCGTGGCGCCTTCGCGCCGGCAGGTTCTCGACCGGACGGAGGCACACCGCATATGGGCCGCTACCCCGAAGCCGATCTCTCGCGTCTCACGGTGGGATCGGCGGCCGACCGCCCGACCCGCGTGAGCGTCGCGGACTTCGCGCGGCCACTCGATCCTGCCGCGGCCGCCGCGGTGATCGAGTCCCTTCCCCGCCAACTCGCGGCTGAAGCGTTGCGCCAGGTGATCGAGCGCACCGCGCGGGCGCATGATGAACGCCGCCCGATCGTCGTGATGTGCGGCGGGCACGTGATCAAGGTGGGAGTGGCGCCGTGCCTGATCGCGATGATGGAGCGCCGGCTCGTGACACATCTCGTCCTCAACGGTGCGGCGGCGATTCACGATCTGGAGATCGCGCGCATAGGACGCACGTCCGAGGACGTCGAGACCAACCTGCACGAAGGCCGCTTCGGTATGGTCGACGAGACCGGGGACTTCATGAACGCCGCGATGTCCGAAGGCGCCTCCCGCGACGAAGGTCTCGGCGAGTGCTGGGGAAAGGCGCTCGTGGAAGCACGCGCACCGCATGCGGACGTGAGCCTGCTCGCCGCGGCGTGGCGGCTCGGGATTCCGACCACCGTGCACGTCGCGATCGGCACCGACACGATCCACCACCATCCGCGCTGCGATGGCGCCGCCCTCGGCGCCATGACGCTGCGCGACTTCCGCGTGTTCGCGGCGACGCTCGCCGAGGCACGGGGCGCGGTGGTGCTCAACTTCGGCTCCGCGGTGCTGCTGCCCGAGGTGTTCTTGAAGGCGCTGTCGGTCGCGCGCAATCTGGGCGCCGATCTCTCGGGACTCACGACCGCGAACTTCGATCAGATCCAGCACTACCGCCCGCGCGTGAATCTGGTCGAGCGCCCGACGAAAGCGGCGGGCTCCAAGGGCTATTCGATCACCGGCCACCACGAGATCATGGTGCCGCTGTTCTCAGGCGCACTGCTGGCGCGCGTGCCGTCGGTTCCCGCGTCGTCTGCGAAATCCGCGCATGCCTCCGATGGGCGCTGACGTTTCGGGCGGGCTCTTGCCCGCGGTTCGCGTGCTGGTCGTGATCCCCGCACTCGATGAAGAGGACAGCCTGCCGCGCATCCTCGGCGAGGTGCGCGCGGTCGCACCCGGCTACGACCTGCTGGTGATCGACGACGGTTCGCGCGACCGCACCGCGGAAGTCGCGCGCTCGCTCGGTGTCGCGGTGGTGAGCCATCCGTTCAACCTCGGCGTCGGCGCCGCGCTCCAGACCGGATTCCGGTGGGCGGTCGCGCGCGGCTACGACATCGGGGTTCAGCTCGACGCCGACGGCCAGCACGATCCACGCTTTCTCGACGCGTTGTGCGCTCCGGTCGTCGACGGAAGCTGCGATGTCGCGATCGGCTCGCGCTACGTCGAGACGAGCGGCTATCACACGCCGCGCTTTCGACGGATGGGAATGCTGCTGTTCTCGTTCATCGTGCGCCTCGCACTCCGCCAGCGCATCTCCGACACGACGTCGGGCTTCCGCGCGTACGGCCGCCCGGTGATGGAGGTGTGCCAGCACCACTTTCCTAAGGATTTTCCCGACGCGCCGCTGCTGATCGCACTCGCGCGCCACGGCTTTCGCCTGCGCGAGGTGCCGGTGACCATGCGCGAACGTCAGGCGGGCACGTCGTTCTACACGCTCGGCAAATCGCTCTACTATCCCTACAAGAATCTGATCGCGTCGCTGATGGCGTGGCTCCAGCGCTCGCCGTAGCCGAGGAGGACCCATGGAATTCCTGTCGCGCACCCAGGTGATCGTCGCGATCGCGGCGGTCGGGCTCATGCTCTACGTGCTCGACCTCGTGCGCCGCCGCCGGCTGTCCGAGGAGTATTCGTTCCTGTGGGTGCTCGCGAGCGTGACGATCGCGCTGCTCGGATTCTCGACGCCGCTGCTGCGCGGCATCACGCACGCGCTCGGCATGCTGTTCGAGAGCTCGACCGTGTTCGCGATCGGCCTCGCGTTCACGATCGCTATGCTGCTGTATCTGTCGGTCAAGATGTCGCGGCTCACGCAGGAGAACCAGATGCTCGCGCGCGAACTGGCGCTGCTGCGCCACGAAGTCGAGCACGGCCCGCCGGCCACGGGCGCGCGGGACGCCGGGTGAGTCGCAGTCTCAAGCTCGGCCTCATGCTCGCCGTCTCGGCGGTGTGCGTGTGGCTGTCGATGAAGGACGTGCGCCCCGCCGAAGTGTGGGAGGCGCTGCGGCGCGCGCGGCTGATCGGATTCGCCGGCGTGATCGGCACCACGCTGCTCGGATTCTGGATCCGCGCGGTGCGCTGGCGGTGGCTGATGCCGGCCGGCCGGCGCGTGTCGTTCGACAGCCTGTTCCGCGCGACCATGATCGGGTTCATGGCGAACAACCTGCTGCCGTTCCGGCTCGGTGAGTTCGTCCGCGCGTGGGCGCTCGCGCGGCGCGAGAAAATGTCCAAGACCGCCGTGTTCGCGACCGTGATCGTCGAGCGCGTGGTCGACATGATCACGCTGATCGCGATCTTCGGCATCGCGCTGCTGGTCCATCCCCTGTCGCAGACCACCGAAGCGGGCCGCCTCGCGCATCTCGGCGCGCGCCTGCTGATGTTCTCGTGCATCGCGCTGACCGGGTTGCTGGTCGTGCTCGAGCGCCAGCCGAAGCTGATGCACGCGCTCGTCGACCGCGCGACCGCGGCACTTCCCGAGCAGACGCGCGAGCGCGCGCGTCACGCGCTCGGCCAGTTCCTCGACGGGCTCGGCCTGTTCCGCGACGTGCCGCGGCTGCTGTGGGTGTTCCTGCTCTCGTTCGTGATGTTCGGCGTGGTGGTGCTCGGCCTGAACGTGAGCCTGTGGTCGCTCCACATCGACGTTCCGTGGTACGGCGGACTCGTGATGCTCGTGATCACGGCGATCGGCATCATGGTGCCGGCGGCTCCGGGCTACATCGGCACGCTCAACATCGCGTGCACCTACGGACTCGCGCTGTTCGACGTTCCCGCGCAGATCGCCGCCGCGTTCTCGTGGTTCTACTGGCTCAGCCAGTGGCTGCCGGTCACCACGATCGGCCTGATCCTGCTGCGCGCCGAAGGGCTGTCGCTGAAGGCGCTCGGCCACGCGCAGGATCCGGACTGAGCACCGCCGCATGAGCGAGCCCCCCGGCACCGAAGCCCCGGCGACCGGTACCCCGACGCCGCGGCACGGCGCGTTCGTGCGCGATTCGGCGGCGATCGCGCTCGGCCAGTACGTGGCGCGCGCGATGATGCTCGCGCGCGGCTGGGGTGCGGCGATCGCGCTCGGGCCCGCCGGCTACGGCACGCTCAACGCCCTGAACCTGATCCTCGATTACGGCTCCTACGCCGGATTCGGCGCGCTGGAAGGGCTCGACCTGCGACTGCCCGGTGCGGTCGGCAGCGGCGACCGCGCGACCGCGCGCCGCCTGATGGCAGCGGCGTGGGCCATCATCGTCGCCGGAGGCGTCGCGTTTGCGGGAGTCGTCGCGCTGATGCTCGCTGCGGCGCCGCGTCCCGACCTGATTCCCGATCCGCGCCTCGCGCTCGCGATGCTGCTCGCGGTCATGCTCCAGCTCGCGTTCAAGTACCTCGCGGCCTCGCTGCGCGCCCATGGCCGCTTCGGCGCGGTGAGCGCGGGCCAGTCGACGCAGGCGGTGCTCGGAGCCGGCAGCGGGCTCGTGCTGGTGTGGTCGTTCGGACTGTGGGGCGTGGTGCTGGGATGGATCGCGGGCACGCTGATTGCGGTCGCGCGCATGGCGCTCGCGTGTCCCGAAGCGCCGCGGCTCCCCGCGCATGCCGGAACCGGAGCGTCGCTCGTGCGGCTCGGGTTTCCGATCTTCGCGTTCTATGGCGCTTCGCTGGTGCTGCGCTCGGTCGACCGCCTGGCACTCGTGCGTTTCGGCGATGCCGCCGGACTCGGAACGTACGGCGTCGCGGTGATGGCGGCGGGGCTCGTGCTGTTCATCCCCGAATCGGTCGCCTACGTGCTGTTCCCGCGGATCGCGGCCGCGCATCATGGCGCGATCGATCAGGCGCGCGTGCGCGCGGACGTGCTGCGCGCGCAGCGCGGGCTGTCGATCCTGATGCCGATCGGCGTGGGCCTCGCGATGATCTGGGCGGGGCCGGTGATCGCATGGCTGTTGCCCGCCTATCGTGCCGCGGTGCCCGCGCTGCAGTGGCTCGCAGCCGGCGCGCTCGCGCTGTCGGCCGCAACGATCCCGAGTTACTTCCTGCTCGGATGCGGTCGCCAGAACTCGCTGCTCGGGCTAGGCATGTTCGCCGCGGCGGCGAACGCCGTACTCGTGTTCTTCGTCGCCTCGCGCCATCCCGATCCCGCAGCGGTCGCGGCGGCGGCGAGCGGCGGCTATCTGCTGTTTGCGATCGTCATCCTCGTGCGCGCCGCGGCCGAGTTCCACGAGCGCGCGACCGTGCGCGCGTCGTTCGTGCTCGTGAGCCTCGCGCCGTCGTTCTGGGGCATCGCGCTCGCGTTCGCCGCAATGCGATGGATCACGGTTCCCGGCGCGTTCGCGCCGGTCGTCGGAAGTGCGGCGTTGCTCGCGGGCTACCTGCCGCTGGCATTCGTGCTCGCACGCGGTCTCGGAATGCGAACCTTGATGCGGCGGACGATGGAATAGTTGCGGACTACACGAGTCCGAAACGCTTCAGCACCAGGAACCACAGATTCTGGAAGCCGTCCCGCCACTTCTGGAGCTTTACTTCGCCCACGCGCTCGCCGTAGGGGATGTGCGTCTCGCCGAATTTCTTGCCGCGCATCAGCGCTTCGAGCTTGATCTCCTCGCTGAACGCCATCCCGTCGGAGTTCGGCTTCATCTCGCGCAGCAGCGCGCGGTGGAAGATCCACATGCCCGACTGGCTGTCCTTGATCGCGTGGAAGAACAGCACACGCGTCGTGGCGGTGAGCACCCAGTTGCCGAGCCGGTTCGTGAATCCCATCGCGGCCGGGTTGGCGAGCGGAAAGCGGCACGCCGAGAGGAAGTCCAGCTTCTGGTCCAGCAGATACTCGACCAGCCGCGGAATCTCCTCGGGCGGGTAGGAGGCGTCGCCGTCCAGCGTGACCACGATGTCGCTCGTGGCACCCGCGAGCCCGGCCTTCAGTGCTGCGCCGTAGCCGCGCACCGTGGCGGGCACGACCTTGGCTCCCAATGTGCGCGCAACCTCGGCGCTGCGATCGGTGCTGTTGTTGTCGGCGACCACGACCTCGTCGACCGACTTCGGCACGCGGTCCAGCACGTCGCGAATGCCGTGTTCCTCGTTGAAGCACGGGATCACGACGCTCACCGTCCGGTTGCGGATCATGCGTTGGCGGTTCGCACCGTGATTCGCCGCGCAAACGCACGCACCGTCCGCGGAGATGCGGCGGCCACGGGGAGCAGCGCGGAATTCACCGTCGGCGTGCGGTTCATGGGAACAGGCTCGGGGTCGTGGTTCGGGAGTATGGGGCGGCTGTCGGACGGGCCGACGACGAATTGGACGGCGAGTGTAGCAAGCCCCAGCCGGGACTGTCATCTGCGCGTGAAAAAGTGCGCAGCGGCGGGCTTCGGCATGTCTCACGCTGGCCCGCCGTGTGATAGCGTACGCGAAGCGCGGTGTGGTGATCCCGCGCCCGAAAGATTCGCGCGGTCCTCCACTTCTTGCGCCGGTGTGATGTCCATGGAAGAGCGTCCCGTCCGCCTCGTTCTCGTCGATCTTTCCGACCGCATCGGTCTCGCCGAGCGTTCCGTGTGGGAGCTTGCGACGCGGTTGCCGCGCGAGCGCTACTCGGTGCACACATGGCTTTCGGCGGGTGATCATGCGGATGCGCTCGCCGAGGCGCTGGAAGCCCGCGAACTGCGCGTCGAACGATTCGACGAACCCGCTTCGCGCTGGGACTGGAAAACCCCGTTCCATCTGTGGCTGCGCCTGCGGCGCGAACGCCCGCAAATCGTCCACGTCCACGACGCGGGTGCGGCGGGCTCGATGCGCGTCGCGCGCTCCGCGGCGGCCGACGGCGTGCCGCTCGTGATCACGCGCCACGACGCCGGAGCACCGGCCTCCGATCCCGAAGTGCGCAAGCTGTTCACGCGCGCCGATGCGGTGAGTTGTCCGACGCGCGCCGACGCCGAGGACCTCGTCAACGTCTGGGGCTTGAATCGCGAACGCGTGCGCTGGATTCCGTACGGCACCAACATTCCGTCGTTCGACGACGGCGAGCGCTCTCCGGCGCGCGCGTGGCGCGACGAGTACGGCGCGCGCCCGCTGCGCCCGCTATGGGTGTGCCCGCTGAGGCTCGAACCGCAGCGCGGTCACGAGTCGCTGCTCGAAGCGCTGGCGATGGTGCGTGCGCGCAATCTCGATTTCATCGCGCTGTTCCCGGCGGATGGCGCGATGCGGCCCGAACTCGAACGCCGCGCGCATGCGCTCGGACTCGAGTCGCACGTGCGCTTCGTCGCGGACCAGGCGCTCGCGATGAACTCGCGCGAGCCGCTCGGCCCGCTGCTCACGGCGGCCGACGCAGTCGTGATCCCCGCTCTCAATGGTCCGCTGCCGCTCACGCTGCTCGCCTCGCTCGCGCGTGCGCGCCCGGTGATCGCGACGTCCTTGCCCGCCATCTCCGATGTGATCGAGGACGGCGTGCACGGCCGGCTGGTTCCGCCCGGAGACGCCCCGGCGCTCGCGGAAGTACTCGAGAGCTTCCATCGCCGCCCCGACACCGCGATCCGCTACGGACGCGCGGGAGAGGCGCAGGTTCACGAGCGCTTCTCGTGGGATCGCGTCGTCGACCGGTTCGAAGCGGTCTACGACGAGATCCTCGGTCTCGCGAGCTTCGTCCCCGAATCCGCCCAGCCCGCGCCGCGGTGAGCGATGATCGACGGCGTCGCGAGTGGCACGCGCTCTGACCCTGTGCTAGTGCTTCGTGCGGGACCCTCGATCGACTCGCATGCCTGTCGCGGCGAACGGTGCGAGAATAGTCCCGGCCCCAACCCCTCGAGGAATCCGGATGCCCTTGCGCAACGTTCTCGTGCTTGCCGGCGGTCGCGGCGAGCGCTTCTGGCCCTGGAGCACGGCCGAGCGGCCCAAGCAGCTGCTGCCGCTCGCGAGCGGCGGGCGCACGCTGCTCGCCGCGACGATCGAGCGCGCGCTGATGCTGACCGAGCCCTCGCGCATCCTGGTGCTGACCGCGGGGTCGCTGGTGGAGGCGGTGAAGCGGGATTGCGCGCCGTACGGCGTGCAGGTCGCCGGCGAGCCGATGATGCGCAACACGGCGGCGGCGATCGGTGCCGCGGCCGCGTGGTTTCTCGGTGACGGCGTCGATCCCGCGTTCGCGGTGCTGCCGGCCGATCACGCGATCGAGGATGTCGCGGCATTCGAGTCCGACATGCGCCGCGCGTTCGAAGTGGCCGAGCACGATCCGGTGCTCGTCACGTTCGGCATCCGCCCACGTGAGCCCGACACGAATTTCGGATACATCCGCGCGGGGGCTGCGGTCGCGCCGAAGCTGTCGCAGGTCGCGCAGTTCACCGAAAAGCCCGATCGCGCGCGCGCCGCTCAGTGGGTCGAGAGCGGCGATTACCTGTGGAACAGCGGCATGTTCGTGTGGCGTAGTTCGGTGTTCCTGACCGCACTCGAGAGCACGCGCCCGCTGCTCGCGGGACCGCTGCGGCGGTTGCAGCGTCCGGGTGACGTGCATGCGTTCGAGCGCGGTCTCGCCGATGTGTTCCCGGCGCTGGAATCGATCTCGGTCGACTACGCGGTGCTCGAATCGGCTCCCAACACGCTGATGCTCGAAGCCTCGTTCGACTGGGACGATCTCGGTTCCTGGAACGCGTGGGCGCGCCGGCAGCCGCGCGATGCGCGCGACAACGTCACGTTCGGTGATGCGATCGCGGTCGATTGCGACCGCTGCATCGTGGTCGGCGACGGCGGCCTCGCCACCGCACTCGCGCTGAGCGATATGGTCGTGGTGCACGTCGACGGCAAGACGCTGGCATGTCGCGCCGCGGACACCGAGCGTGTGCGCGCGGTGAGCGAAGCGGTGCGAGCGCGGGGCGCGAAGTGAACGCGCGCGTGTGGCAGGCGGTGAGTGTCGTTGCTCTTCTCGCCGCGGTCGGTTGCGCGCCGGTAATGGTGATGCGTCCCGGTGCGACCAGGCCCAGGCCCGATTCCACGCGAGTCGTTGCGGGGACGCGCCCGGTCGTGACGCGGCCCGGAGCGCCGGTGGTTGCGGTCGTCGACAGCGCGCCGTCGCCGGCAGCGCTCGGCGTGCTCGCGAGTATTCCCGAGCCGCTCAAGCCGGAAGAGCGCGTGCCTCCGCCCGACGTTGGGCCCGCCGATTCTTCGTCGGTCGACGAAGCGCCGGCCGATTCGCTCGACGAGATCCCGGACACCTCGACCGGCGAGATCCCGGTGCCGTCGCCCACGCCCAAGCTCGGCGACATCGTGAATCCGGGCCTCGATCCCAGCCGTGACACGACCACCACGCGGCGCGACACGATGCGCGTGGTGCCCGCGCCGACGCATACGTCGGCCCCGCAGACGCCGGCGGCAGTGCCGCAGCCGCGCGTGTCCACGCCCCCGCCCACTGCGACGGATGCAGCGTGCTGGCGGGTTCAGATTCAGGCGCCGAAGGAAAAGGCCGAAGCCAACCGTAAGCGTGCCGCCGCCGAGTCGATCCTGCTGGTGCCGATGGTGATCGAGCGCGACGGCGGGCTCTACAAGATCCGCACGCGTGAATGCTTCAGCCGCGCTACCGCCGATGTCGTGCGTGGCCGGGCGGTCGCCTCCGGTTTCACGGGCGCATTTCCGTTCGAGGTGAAGCGCTGAGCGTCGCACTGCGGGCACGAAGTTCACGCCGCGCGGGACGACGACCTGACTTGGAACCCGGCCACTGTTCGAAAGGGAATGCCGCACCATGACAACCGGCCTGATCCTGTACGAAGACTCCCGCTTCCGTGATCTGCGTCCGCTGACCGACGCGGTCGTGGTTCCGGCACTCGCGTTCGGCGCTTCGAACCTCGCCGCGCGCTGGATGTGCGCGGCCGGAGTGCCGCTCGCGGGCCTGATCGCGCGACCGCAGGTGCTCGCCACCTGGCATCAGCGTCCGGCGACTTCGGCGGCTGCTGCGGACGACCTGATTGTCGTGAACGCGGCGGTACTGCCCGGGCCCTGGTTCGAAGCGGTACGCACCGCGAGTGCGCCCGCGGTGTTCGAAGCCGGCGGTGTGATCGTCGCGGCGCGGATTGCGGCCAGTGCCTTCGAACCCGCCCGTTCGGGCGCGCGGCCGGTCGAAGAAGTCCTTGCGGCGATCGCGAGAGCCACGACCGTCGATGCCCGTCGCATCGCGTGGCCGTGGGACCTGATCGCGTTGAACGCCGCCGCGATCGACGAGGACCTTCAAAGCATGAAGCCCGTGCGCGAGGGCGACGTCCATCCATCGGCCGTGCTGATCGAGCCGGAACGAATCGCCGTCCATCGCGGCGCACGCATCGATCCGCTCGCGGTGCTCGATGCGCGCGGCGGCGCGATCCTGATCGAGCCCGGCGCCATCGTGCTGTCGCACACCACCGTGATCGGTCCGTGCGTCATCGGTGCGCGCACGCAACTGCTCGGCGGTTTCATCTCGCGCTCGACGTTCGGTCCCGAGTGCCGCATCGCGGGCGAGGTCGAGGAGTGCGTGTGGCAGGGCTACGGCAACAAGCGCCACTACGGTTTTGTCGGCCACAGCGTGATCGGCGAGTGGGTAAACTTGGGGGCGCTCACGACGACGAGCGATCTCAAGAACAACTACGGCTCGGTGCGCGTGTGGATCGACGGGCGCGAAGTCGACAGCGGCTCCTCGAAAGTCGGTTCACTGATCGGCGCGCACGTGAAGACCGGCATCGGATCGCTGCTGCCGACGGGTGCGGTGATCGGGATGGGATCGAACCTGTTCGCGGGAGGGACGTTCGCGCCCAAGGACATCGCGTCGTTCTCGTGGTGGGACGGTACCCGTTTCGACGATCATCAGATCGAGCCGTTCTTGAAGACCGCGAAGATCGCGATGTCGCGCCGCGGCCGTGTGCTAACACCCGCCGATCTCACGCTGCTGCGCGAGGCGTTCGCGGCCTCGGCGCCGGAGCGTCAGCGGCAGCGCGGAACCGCCGCGGGTGATCCCGCGATGGCTCGCCGCGCGCCCGCCGCCGGCGCATGAGCCGTCGTAGCGGCGGCGCGGCATCGGGCGCTGCCGCGGGCTCTCAGGTTGCGATCGCCGCGCCGCGCTCCACATCGTTCGATCGCTGGGTCGCGAGCCTGCGCCACACCGAGGCGCTCGCGCACGTTCGCGCCCAAAGCCGAGTGTGCGATGTCGGCTGCGGCGTCGATGCGATGTTCTTGGACCGCATCACCGCGCATGCGCGCGTGCGCGCCGGGCTCGACTATCAGCGCATCGTCGCGCGCCCCGCGGGTGCACTGCTCGTTCAGGGCGACGTCACCGCCACGCTGCCGTTCCGCGACGGAAGCTTCGATCACGTCACGCTGCTCGCGGTGATCGAACACCTGCGCGAACCCGAGACCGTGCTGCGCGAAGCGCACCGCATCCTGTCACCCGGCGGCTCGCTGATCATCACCTGGCCCGCGGCCGCGGTCGATGCGATCCTCGCGGTGTTGCGGCGCATCGGCGTCGTAAGCCCCGAGATGGAAGCCGACCAGCACCAGCCGCGGCGTCCGCCGTCCGAGTGGATCGCATTGCTGAAACAGATCGGGTTCGCAACCGTGCACCATCACACGTTCGAACTGGGCCTCAATCACCTGATGGTCGCGACCCGCCCGCCCGCTTGACCCCGTCTCCACCCGATCTCTAGACTCGCCCGGTTTGAGCGGTCGGACATGGTCCCGCGCCGCCATCATCTCCGGACGAGGAGTCACATGCCTGAGCTCAGGAAGGATCCTGTCGTCGGTCGCTGGGTCATCATCTCGACCGAGCGCAGCCGCCGACCCACGCACTTCACCCCCAGCGCCCCGACCCGCAACACCTATGCGTGCCCGTTCTGTCCGGGGAGCGAGGACAAGACTCCGCCCGAGGTGTACGCGTACCGGCCCAACTCCGAGGCGCCGAACTCGCCGGGCTGGGACGTGCGCGTGGTGCCGAACAAGTTCCCCGCGCTCCAGATCGAAGGCACGCTCGACAGGAAGGGCGAGGGGCTGTACGACAAGATGAACGGCGTCGGCGCCCACGAAGTGGTGATCGAAGGACCTTCGCACGATCTGGATCTCGCCGACCTGCCGGTCGAGCACATCCAGCAAGTGCTGCTCGCCTACCGCGAGCGCGTCGTGGATCTGCATCGCGACCGCCGGTTCCGCTACGTGCTCATCTTCAAGAACCACGGAGCACAGGCCGGCGCCACGCTCGAGCACACGCACACCCAGCTCATCGCGACGCCGATCATTCCGCGGATCCTGCAGGAGGAACTCGACGGCAGCCGCCGCTACTACGAGCTGAAAGAGCGCTGCGTGTTCTGCGACATCGTCGCGCAGGAAACCGCCGACAACAACGGCCGCCGTGTAGTGTCGATGAACGACCGCTTCGTCGTGCTCGAGCCGTTCGCGCCGCGGTTCCCGTTCGAAACGTGGATCCTGCCGCGCCGCCACGACGACTCGTTCGCGGCACTCGCCGACGACGACGAATTCCTCGATCTGGCCTCGATCCTCAAAGACACGCTGCAGCGCCTCAATCGCGCGCTCGACCGTCCGCCGTTCAACTTCGCGATCCACACGGCTCCTGTGAGCGACACCTCGCTCGAGTACTACCACTGGCATCTGGAGATCATGCCCACGCTCACCCGGGTGGCGGGCTTCGAGATCGGTTCGGGCTTCTACATCAACCCGACACCGCCCGAGGACGCGGCCCAGTACCTGCGGGAAATTGCGGTCGAGGCGTGAGCCCAAGGTCGTCCCGATGATGCGGTGCGTCAGTTCACGCCGCGCGTGCGCGCCCGACGCGATTCGCCTTTGTCCAGCGCCGCGGAGATGCCCATGAGCGGACCGCTCTCGATCATCCATGTCGCCGGCGAAGTGGCCCCGCTCGCCAAGGTCGGCGGGCTCGCCGACATGGTGGGAGCTCTCTCGATCGAGCAGGCGCATCACGGCCATCGCGTGACGGTGGCGCTGCCCGCCTATCGCACGCTCGAAGTGCCCGCTGGCTGGACGCGCCGCGCGCTGCCCGGCGTCGATGTGCCGTGGGGCATGGCGAACGAGAAGGCGGGCTTCGCGCTTCTCGAATCCCCGCCGTTCGCGGGCGGCGGCACGTTGCGCGTGCTGACCGTGGGCCACGACGGTGAGCGCAAGTACTTCGAACGCGCCGGCATCTACGACGACCCCGCGACCGGCGAAGCCTATCCCGACAACGCCGAACGGTTCCTGTTCTTCTGCCGTGCCGCGCTCGAAGGCCTTAAGCTCCTCGCCGAGCGGTTCGACATCCTCCACGCGCACGATCATCAGGCAGCGTGGGCGACGTGTTTCGTGCGCACGCACGAAGCCTACGAGAGCGCGTTCAAAGACCTCGCGACCGTGCTCACGATCCACAATCTCGGATATCAGGGGATCTACGATTCGTGGGTGCTCGCGCTCGCCGGCTTCGGCGGCGAGGTGTTCTACCCTCAGAGCCCGTTCGAATTCTGGGGCCGCGTGAACTACATGAAGGTCGGCCTCGCGTTCGCCGACAAACTCTCGACCGTGAGCCCGCGCTACGCGCGAGAGATCCAGACCACCGGCGAATTCGGCTTCGGGTTGGAAGGCGTGCTCGCGCGCCGCAACGGGGATCTGCGCGGGATTCTCAACGGCATCGATGTCGAAGTGTGGAACCCCGCGACCGATCGAGAGCTCCCCGCGAACTACGACGCCGATCATCTCGAACGCAAAGCCGAAGTGCGCGCCGCGCTCGCCGCCGCGTGCGGACTTCCTTCGAACGGCATGCCGATCGTGGGCATGGTGTCGCGCCTGGTCGAGCAGAAGGGTTTCGATCTGATCGAGGAGGCGAGTGACGAGTTGATGAAACTCGACGCGCGCTTCGTGATCCTGGGCACCGGCGCGCCGCGCTACACCGAATTCATCCGCGACCTTGCCGCCGCGCATCCCACGCGCGTGTGCTACCGGTCGGGCTACGACGAATCCTTCGCCCACGTGATCGAAGGCGGCGCCGATATCTTCTTCATGCCCTCACGCTACGAGCCGTGCGGCCTCAATCAGATGTACAGCCTGAGATACGGCACGGTGCCCGTCGTGCGCGAGACCGGCGGGCTGGCGGACACGGTGACCGAATTCGATCCGTTGACGCGCGCCGGGAACGGATTCCTGTTCCACCGCTTCGAAGCGCAGGAGATGGTCGCCGCGTTGCGGCGCGCGCTCGCGATCCACAAGCAGCGCGACCTGTGGCGCGTGCTGCAGAAGACCGGCATGGGCCAGGACTTCTCGTGGGGCCGGAGCGCTAAGGAGTACGACGCGCTCTACGAAGAGGCCCGCGCGAGCGTGGCGAAGGGATCGGCGCGGACGATGGAGCGGGTGCGGGCGACGATCTGAGGGCGTGGTAAGCTGCACACCGCAGAGCGTTCAAGTCGTGCGGGGCCTGCCACGTCTCGCCACGCGAATTCGCCGTCCTGCCCGTCACTCCTTGTGGAGAAGTCCGTGATCCCGTGCCTCCGACGTGCGCTGGTGCTCATCATCGCCGCCTGGGCAGGGGTTGCGCGTGCCAGCGCCATCGGTGCCCCCGAATTCGATGCGCCGCTCATTTCGAGCCCGGTCGGTGACGCGGGATCCTTGCGATCCTGCGAAGGTGACTTCAACGCCGATGGTATTCCGGACTTCGTGGTCCAGGGCGGGGATAGGCTCATCTTCATGAAGGGAGACGGAAACGGTGGGTTCTCCCAGGCTCATCTCGACTACTTGTCCTATTCTCCCAGGTCCATCGCGGCGGGCTACCTCAATGCGGACAACTGGCTCGACATCGTTGTCGGAGATGATGTTTCCGGCGGAAGAATCCTGGTCTGCAACGGAAACGGCACGGGTGCGTTCCAGCAATCGGCGGTGATCTCGACCGGAGCGATCAGTTTCAGGTTGGCAGTGACGGATGTGGATGGCGATGGCAAGCTCGACATCGTTTCAGGCAATTCCAATCGCACGATTTCAATCGTCTGCGGACGGGGTGGAGGTGCGTGGGGACAGCGGCTCGCGATTACGACGTGGGGGCCCGTAAACGACTTGAAGGTGGCCGATCTCAACTCTGACGGCCTGTCCGATCTGGTGTGGTCGGAATACCAAGGAGGTCAGCCCGAGATCAGCGGGATCGGCGTCGGACTTGCGTCAGGGCCAAGGGCGTTCGCGTCCAGCCAGCACTATTCGGTCGGAAGAGGGGCGGGTTCTCTGCTTGCGTTCGACTTCACCGATGACCATGCCGTCGACCTCGTGTTCGCCACGATGAACGGAACGCTATCCACGATGGTCAACGTCGGCGACGGCCAGTTTGCCGCGGGCGGTGATGCGGACTGCATGGCGTGCCTGGGCCTCGCCTCGCTCGACGTGATGGGGGACGGTCGCCAGGAAGTGATTGCTGCCGCGTCGGACGATGTGCTCCGGGTGTTCGAATTGAGCCGTGCAGGGATTCCGAGCTTTGGTCGGGAGCTGAAGTCGGGACGGCGGCCGACGCGCGTCTCTGTAATCGACGCCAATGTTGACGGGCATCGCGACGTCGTCGCCTTGAATGACGAATCCAGCTCCATCACTACTGCCTTGGCCGTCGGTACGGACTTCGGCATCGATGGGACTTTTGATGCGGGCTTCCGGCCGGGTCGCCTGCAGCAGGCTGATGTCAATGGAGACGGTCGCGTTGATCTGGTTGCCCTGAACGCTGACGATGCGGTGGTGGTTCGACTGTCGGGTCCAAACGGCGAGTTGGGCGTGCCGATGGTCTCGAGCCTGCCCGGCGGCGCCCCGTCTGAAATGCGAGCTGGGGATGTGAACGGCGATCACCTGGTTGACGTTGTCGTGAATGACCTGCTGGAGAGTCGATTGCACGTCGCTACCGGGGACGGCTCCGGCCACTTCACGCTCATACAGTCCATTCCGAGCACGTCGCCACACGGCTTCGCCGTCGCGGACTTCGATGGCGACCACATCGACGACATTGCGGTGCGAAACACGATCGGCATGTCCGTGTTTCTTTCGAACAACGGAGTATTTGAGTCGCCGGTCGTGACGCCCTGGAACCTGCAGTCTAGAGGCATGGTTGCGAGAGACCTCGATGGAGACGGGCTCGCCGATGCGATCGTCTCCGACTTGCGCACGAACACGCTCAGGATCTTTCGCAGCACGGGACAGGGTAAGGGAGTAATTCAGGGTTCGTTTCCGGTCGGGCGAGCACCTTCGGATGTGGTCACGAGCCACGAGCTCGTGGCGGTAGTGAACAGCACGGACAGAACGTGCTCGATCCTCACCGTCAACGGTCTCGACCTCCAACCGAGATCGACCGTTCCTGTGGGCAAAGGTCCGACTGCGATCGCGATCGATCGCGATGCCTCGGGTCAATATATCATTGCCGTGGCCAGTGTCGGGACCTACGGTGCAACGGTCGTGCGTTGCAACAATCTTGGCAAAGTAGTCGCGGCAACCGAGTATGGCGTCGGCAAGTATCCCGCCGACATCGCTACCTGGTCTCTCAACGGTGATGCCCGGATCGACGTGCTCGTGGCGCACGGCATTTATGGAACCTTCACTCCTCTTATTGGCCGTTACGACACGACGACGGCGGTGGTCACGATCACGGGCCACGCAGGAGACGATCGGCGCAGAGCTGAGATCGTGTGGGATACGGGCTCGTGTCGCGAATGCGAGTTCCGGCTGGCCCGCCGCGACTACCTCTCGCGGTGGGCGGTCGTGGCCCATGCAACGAGCGGACTCGATGGAGAGTTGGTGACTCGTGATGCCAGCGTTCTGGAAGGGTGGCGATACTGGTTTCGCCTGGAGGACCTGGCCGGCAGGGTCGTGTCTGCGGAAGTGGAAGTGGACGTTGATCGGGCTCCGGTCGCTGTCCCGAGCCCGGTCATGGTGCACGCACGTCTCATGAACGGCCGCGTCGAGATTGACTACGATCTCGGAACTGCCGCGTTCGCGCGGGTCGACATCCTGGATCTGGCGGGGAGGGTGGCGGACTCCGGCCGCATCGGTGGCCAGACCGGGCCGGGAACCTACCGTTCCACGAAGCGCGTCCGTCCAGGGATGTACTTCCTCCGAGTGGCCGGAGGTGGGGTCAAGCTGACCCGAAAGGTCGTCCTGTACGAGTGAGGAGCGGTTTGTTAGCCGCTTAGACCCGCGCCACCGCCGGCTCCAGCAGCCCCGCGTGCAGCGCCCTCACTGCATCGGTGCAGCGTCCCTTGCCGACCCGGAAGATGAGCGCCGTCGGCGTCGTCCTCAATGCCACGATCGGAATTCCACTGCGCTCCAGCGCCGCCTCGGCGCGCGCGGCTTCGATCGCCCCCATGCCGAGTCCCACGACCGACACGAACGCCGTGTCGTGCTCGACTTCGAGCCGCCACTCCATGCCCGGCCCCCGAAGTTCGCGGAAGCGGGACTGCAGCGCGTCCACGTCGGCGCGCGTGCCGAGCCACACGATCGCGTGATGCTGGCCGCCGGCCTGTTCGTGGGCGATCAACTCCAGCTCGGGAAGTGCGGCGGCGACGCTCTCGATCATGCCGCGCGCTTCGCCGCGGCCGCCGGCGTTGCCTTCGGCGACGGCGATCGAGACGTCGTCACGGTGTGCGATGGCTTCGATGCGTGGTCCTTCCATATCGTCGTCTCCGATGAAGGTGCCGGGCAGCTCGTCGAACGACGAGCGCACCGTGAGCGGCACGTGGTGGCGTGCGGCAAGGTCGACGCAGCGCGCGTGCAGGACGCGGCTGCCGAGGTGGGCGAGGGTCGAGCACACGCGATATCCGAGCCGCGAGATCACGCGGGCGTGCGATGCGACGCGGGGATCGGCGGTGTAGACGCCCGAAACGTCCGTGTAGATCTCGCAGATCGCGGGGCCCAGTGCGGCGGCGAGTGCGACCGCGGTGGTGTCCGAGCCTCCGCGTCCCAGAGTCGTGATCTCGCGGGTCTCGGGGTTCACGCCCTGGAAGCCCGCGACGATCACGACGCGGCCGCGGTCCAATTCGGCGCGGATGCGATCGGGTTTCACTTCGACGATGCGCGCGGCGTTGTGACGGTTGTCGGTGAGGATGCCGCTCTGCGAGCCGGTGAACGACAGCGCTTCGACGCCGAGATCCTGGAGCGCCATGGCGAGCAGCGCCATGGTGATGCGCTCGCCCACGGTGAGCAGCATGTCGAGTTCGCGCCGGTCGGGCTTGGCCGAGACTTCGTGCGCGAGCTGGATCAGCTCATCGGTGGTGCGGCCCATCGCCGAGACCACGACGACGAGGCCGTTTCCGGCCTGGCGCACGCGGGCGGCGCGCTGGGCGACGGCGCGGATGCGCTCGGGGCTTGCGACGGAGGTGCCACCGTACTTGTGGACGTAGAGGGACATGGGAGCACGTTATCACGGACTGTCCGTGAGGACAGTCGCAATTCAACTCGCCGCAGGCGAGTTGAATCAGCTTGGTGCCCCGTAAGTCCGTTGCGGCCTCGCCGCCGCGGCAACTGTCCTTGCGGACAGTTGCGATTCCAACTCGCCGCAGGCGAGTTGGATTAACCAGGCTGCACAAACCTCCACCCAAACCGCCCCTTGATGCACAAATTCCCGAGCGTGATCGGCTGATCGAGCGGCGAAGTCGCCTTCACGATGCGTCCGTCCTGAACATGCAGGCGCAACGTACATCCGACGCCACAGTACGGACAGATGGTATCGGTGGCCGTCTGACGCGACTCGTCCCAAGTCCCGACCGTCCGCATGTCGTACTCGGTCTTCGCCATCAAGGCGCCGGTCGGGCACACGGCGATGCAGTTGCCGCAGTACACGCACGCGGAGTCGCTGAGGGGGGCGTCGAACTCGGTCGAGATGTGCGCGTCGAATCCGCGCCCGGCGACGGCGATCGCGAACGTGTTCTGATGGTCCTCGCCGCAGGCTTCGACGCACTTGTAGCACAGCACGCATTTCGAGAGATCGCGGATGTAGAGGTCGTTGTCGATTTTTACCGCTTGCCTGACCGATGCCGCGCCAGCGGCATCGGTCAGGGTGTGATGTCCCGCGTGCGCCGCCTGCGGCCGCCCCGCCACCATCGGCCCATACCGCTCCACCTCGCACCCATACTCCTTCACTAGCCTCTGCATCTCCGGCGCCGTCGAAAGATCGACCGACGACGCGAGCATCTCGAGCACCATGCGCCGCGAGTGGCGCACGCGCTCCGATGCCGTGTGCACGACCATTCCGTCTTCGGCCGCGCGCGAGCAGCTCGGCGCGAGCACGCGTGAGCCTTCGATTTCCACCACGCACAGCCGACACGCGCTCGCGGGCGCCAGCGTTTCGAGGAAGCACAGCGTGGGGACCGCGATGTCCACCGAGCGGCATGCATCGAGGATCGTGGCGCCCGCGCGCATGCGGACCGTGCGGCCGTCGACGTGGATCTCAACCGTTCCGGGGGACGGTGTTCCCCGGGTTGATGGCGCGGGACTTCCCGCTGGGGCCAGCGCGCGTCCATTCGTCTCCCCAAACAGCCGCAACCGCTTGATCGCCGACTCCACCGCCGCGTACGCCGTCTGTCCAAGCCCGCAGATCGAACCATCGCGCATGCCGGCGCCGACGTCGTCGATCAGCTTCAATTCCGTCGCAACGCTGCCGCGCGCCGGACCGCGGATCAGCCGGTCGAGCGCTTCCTCCTGACGCACGGTACCCACGCGGCACGGCACGCACTGGCCGCACGATTCGTCCCGGAAGAACGCGGCGATGCGCAGCAGGATGTCGCGCATGTCGACGGTGTCGTCGAACACCATCACCACGCCCGAGCCGAGCGTGGCCTTCGCGGCGCGCGCGTCTTCGAGCGTGAGCGGCATGTCGATCTCCTCGGGACGCAGGAACGTCCCCGCGGCACCCCCGAGCAGCACGGCCTGCAGCGTGCGGCCGCTCTCGATGCCGCCCGCGAGTTCGATCAGTTTCCGCAGCGTCATGCGGAGCGGAATCTCGTACGTGCCGGGTTTGCGCACATTGCCGCTCAGGCAGAACAGCCGCGTGCCGGTCGACTGCGCGGTGCCGATGCGCGCGAACGCGTCGCCGCCGTGGAGCACGATCGGCAGCACGTTGACCAGCGTCTCGACGTTGTTGACCACGGTCGGTTTGCCGAACAATCCCCGCTCGACCGGAAACGGCGGCTTCACGCGCGGCTCGCCGCGGCGGCCTTCGATCGATTCGAACAGCGCGGTCTCTTCGCCGCAGATGTAGGCGCCCGATCCGCGGCGCAGTTCGATGTCGAACGAGAAGTCCGTTCCCAGAATGCGCTCGCCGAGCAGGCCGGCCGCGCGAGCGGCGTCGATCGCGCGGCGCATCCGCTCGTAAGGAAGCGGGTACTCGGCGCGGACGTAGAGGAAGCCCTTCGCACATCCGGCCGCGAACGCGGCGATCGTCATCGCCTCGACCACAGCGAACGGATCGCCGCAGAGCAGCACGCGATCCTTGAAGGTGCCGGGTTCGGATTCGTCGGCGTTGCAGACGAGATAGCGCGGCGTCGCGGCCTGTGCGCGCACAGCAGCCCACTTGCGATGCGTGGGGAACGCAGCACCGCCGCGTCCCACGAGCTTCGCCGTCTCGACTTCGCGGATCACGGCTTCGGGGCCCTGCTCTATCGCGCGTGATAGCGCGCGATAGCCACCGGTGTTGCGATATGTGTCGAGGCTTGTGGGATCGACGGCACCGATGCGCTTCAGGAGTGTCAGCGACGGATCGCCTTGCTGCGGGAGTGGAGGGCTCGCGGAGGCATCAGTCGTCGTCGCCGCAGGCGGCGACGACGGACGCATCATCGCCCGCACCGTCTCCACCGAAACATTCCCCACCAACATCTCGACAGGCGTCTCACCCGCCTCCGTCACCAACGCCGCCGGTGCCGCGTCGCACAACCCGAGACATGGCGAGGGCGCCCATGCCGCGACCTCCGGATGATGGTGCAGCGTGTCGCCTTCGGGCGCGTGCGCCAGCGCCGGTCCGACTTCACGCGTCAGCCGCTCGCACAAACCCCGCGCGCCGCGCGCGCGGCATGCGATGTCGTCGCACACGTGCACCACGCGGCGCGGACGTGGCGTGGTTGCGATCAGGGCGTAGAACGTCGCGACCGACCACGCTTCGGCGGGCGGCACGCCGAGCCGCTCGCACACGTAGTTGAGCCCGCCTTCGCTCACCCATCCGACGCGCGACTGCAGCGACTGCAGCGCGGGCAAGAGGAACTGCCGGCGCTCGCGCTCTTCGTGTCCGCCGTGTGCCGTGTGCGCGTCGCGAACGTCCCCGCGCTCGCCGCCGTCCCACGATGATCGCGGCGGTCCGAGCGCGGCATCCACCGCCGCCTGCTCTTCACCCGAAGGACGCGCATCGCGCAGGCGGATGTCCACTACGCGGTCTCCCGATGGAGAGCGGCCGCGACGGGTTCGATCCTCACCGCGCACGCCTTGAACTCGGCGGTGCCCGACTTGGGATCGGTCGCGTTGATCGTGACACGGTTGGTGGTCACGTCGTCGGGGAAGTGGAGCGTCATGAACACCGTGCCCGGGCGCA
>JANLWX010000127.1:0-1924 GCA_031364845.1 Candidatus Eiseniibacteriota bacterium | reverse complement strand
TGCGCCGCCGCCGACAGGTCCGCGACCTCGTCGAGAAACAGGGTCCCGCCGTGAGCGTGCTCGAACTTGCCCATCCGTCCGCGCACGCCCGTGGCCGTCCGCTCCTCGATCCCGAACAGCTCCGCCTCCAGCAGGGTCTCGACAATCGCAGCGCAGTTGACGGCAACGAACGGGCCGTCGCGCCGCGGCGAGAGGTCGTGAATCTGCCGCGCCACAAGCTCCTTGCCCACGCCGCTCTCGCCTTCGATCAGGACGGTGAACGCCGTCGCCGCGACGCGCTCCATGCGCGCCCGGACGCTCCGGATCGCCGCACTCGATCCCACGATCGGCGCCGCCCCGTCGTCTGTCCCCGCGGCCACGGCGGGGCCGAACTGACCCGCGCGCTGAGCCCGGTCGATGATCATCACGAGTGCGCCAAGCTGTCGCGCCGATTCCAGCAGCTGAAGATCCCACTCGTCGAACGCGCAGCTTCCCTGCTCGAAGGTCGCGTCGATCGCTCCCAGGGTCAGGTCGCCCGAAACCACGTCGACTGAGATCGCGGACTCTGGAGGCCGGGGCATCGCCGGACCGTCGCGCAACGCCACTTCACGCGCATTCATCAGCTCGCACAGTTCCGACTCGAACTGCTGGCGCATGAAGCGCGCCTCGCGGCAGCCTGGCAGCGCCGAGGCAACCGTCGCCAACAGCGCCGCTACGCCACGACGCCGCTCTCCAGACCGACACCAGCCGCGAGCCATCACACCTCCGTGTTGTGCCGAGGCCCGGGGCCATTCCAAAGGTGATGCCACATCGCGTTGTTGAGAAACCTGAATCATTTCGAAACCTTTGTCGGCGTTCGCGTCGTTTCATCCCGCCCACGGGGTAACTCGTCCCCGGCGGCGGCCGGCTGAACTGCCGCAGCCGGGGCCTCGAGGGGAATGCCATACCCCGAGGGGGTCAGCGCTTCTCGAACCCAATCGCAGCGCTCCCTGAAGCAGAGAGCGGCGCGGTAGGTCACGCCGCTCTCTGAATCGATCGCGGCAACCGCGCAGCGCACCACCCGTGCGGCGACCATTGCGCCCCGCGCTTCCGACTCCAGGTGCAGGTCCACGGAGGAGCCCGGACGTAGGGGCCGGCGCGCCTCGACGAGAGCCCCGGCGCAGCTCATGTCGATGATGATCAGCCGGTAGCCTGGGCGCAGGCGGGCGCGCAACCCGGTGCCGGCGACGCGCTGTTCCCGGCGTCTGTCCGTGTCGCGGTTCCGATGACGGTTCATTGATCCATCCAGCGGCGGCGGCCAAGGTCGTACTTGAGGACGCGGACGCGTCCCGTGACGCCGAGGACGCGCACCGCGTACTGCGATCGGTCCCGGCCGTGGAGATACAGCGTGCCAGACGACGAGGTGCCGTCGGGGTTCATGGTCAGCAGCTTCGAGGTGCCGACGCGCACGCCGTCGCTGCCGTTTGCCGGTTGGCCGTCGGCATCGGGCACGCCGTCGAGAATGCCGAACACGACATCCCGGAAGTGCGCCGTCAGCTGCTCGGGCTCGGTGAGCGCGCGATCCACGCCTTGCTGAATCTCCGACGTGCGCAGCCCGTTGGCGTTGCCGTCGACGACCGTCGTGATGCGGTAATCCGGCGTCGATGGCTCGAAGCGTAGTCCGTGCGCCTTCGATCGCTTGACCGCGCTGAGCCGCGCATCCGCCAGCCGCTGGGCCAGGTAGCGCGCGGCAGTGCGTGTGCGAAAATCGTCGAGGGCACGCAGGCCTTGCGGGACGGCGATGGTCGTCAGTGTCCCGGCGATCGCGAGCGCGAACAGCAGCTCGAGAATCGTAAATGCCGGGGTGAAGCCGCGAAGCCCGCGCGCCATCGACGTGGGGGTCAGACCCCCGACGGAGCAGCCTTGTCGGCGACGGGCTTGTCGGTGACGCTCAGCAGCGGCTTCA
>JANLWX010000048.1:0-18970 GCA_031364845.1 Candidatus Eiseniibacteriota bacterium | reverse complement strand
CGTGGCAATGTTTTCCGATCAGGCCACGTACGACGACGGCACAAAGTTCAACCTGACCGCGACGCCGGCGAGCGGCTGGCACTTCGTCGGATGGAGCGGCGACGTGACCAGCACCGACAATCCGCTGTCGGTGGTGATGAGCGCGAACACCTCGCTCACCGCGACGTTCGCCATCAATACCTACACGCTGGATGTCGCGATCGTCGGCAACGGCACCGTGGCGAAGAGCCCCGATCAGGCCACGTACGACGACGGCACCAAGGTCAACCTGACCGCGACGCCGGCGAGCGGCTGGCACTTCGTCGGGTGGAGCGGCGACGTGACCAGCACCGACAACCCGCTGTCGGTGACCATGACCGCCAACACGTCCCTCACGGCGACGTTCGCGATCAACACCTACACGCTGAATGTCACGGTCGTCGGAAGCGGCAGCGTGGCGAAGGATCCGAATCAGGCGGCCTATGATCACGGAACCAGCGTCATGCTGGCGGCGACGCCGGCGGCCGGATACACGTTCGTGGGCTGGAGCGGTGACGTGACCAGCACCGACAACCCGCTCACGGTCATCATGGACGGCAACAAGAGCCTCACAGCGACGTTCACGGACCAGACGGCACCCGCCGTCACGGTCTCGGTTCCGAACGGCGGCGAGTCGTATCTCGTCGACGCCGTGCACAAGATCATCTGGACGGCGTCCGATGCCGGAAGCGGCGTGACGACGGTCGATCTGCTCCTGTCCCGCAATGGTGTCGGCGGTCCGTACGAGACCATCGCGCTCGGCGAGCCGAACGACGGAACCTATGACTGGCTCGTCACGGGACCGTTCACGTTCCATGCGATCCTGAAGGTCGTGGCGACCGACGGTGCGACCAACGTCGGCGAGGATGTCAGCGACGCCGAGTGGGCCATCGACGGTTCGGTCGCGACGCTGGTTTCGACCTTCGTTGCCAACCCGGTCGTCGAGGGTGTCGAAGTCCGCTGGCAGCTCGCTTCGCCCGAGCAGTTCGCCCAGGTCACGCTCGAGCGCAGCGGCGTCGAGGGGACCTCATGGGCGCGTGTCGAAGGCGCGGTACGGATCGTGGAAGGCATCACGGTCGTCACCGACGAGACGGCGACCGCCGGGCAGGAGTATCAGTACCGCCTGGCGACCACGCTTCGGAACGGACAGCAGGCCGTGTTCGGACCGCTCAAGGCCACTGCGGGTGAGCGCATCACCGAGTTCGCGTTCACGCGCATGGGACCGATTCCGAGCAACGGAGCGGTCTCGCTCGAGTTCACGGTGCCGCGCACGGCGAAGGTCAATGTGCGCGTGCTCGACGTTCAGGGTCGTGAAGTGGCGTCGGTGATCGAAGGCACGTACACGCCGGGTCGTTACTCGGCGACGTGGAACGGTCACGGCAGCCGCGGCCTGGTCCCGGCGGGCGCGTACTTCGTCCGCTTCCAGAGCGGCAGCACGCAGTTCGTGAAGCGACTGACGATGGTTCGCTGAACCCACTCAAAGCTGTAGATCACGAAGAGGCGGGGCCACACGGCCCCGCCTCTTTCGTTTGGGCTAGAATCGACTCACGCGCCACACCCCGGTGCCACACGCAGGCCGCAAACGAGGAGACGACATGAACGCATGGAAGATCGCAGCACTGCTCGCGGCTGGAATGCTGATCGGATGCATGGCGAGCGGTCCGCCGTTGACGGCGCAGGACTCGGGCAACTCTTCCGCAAGATCCTCGGCGCCCGGCGAGTATCCGCTGCTGCTCGACCGCACCGATCTGCAGATCGGAACCACCGTGCACTTCGGACATCTGCCCGACGCGGGTGAGGTCAACGACTTGCGCCAGGTGCGCGCCCTCGCGCACGTCGTGCTGTCGCTCGACGCGTGGCCGTCGGACGTGACGATGGTCTCGGCATTGAGCGGCGTGCCGCCCGAGGCGGACGTGGTCGTGCTGCTGCCCGGCTATCCGCCGTCGCGCGCTTCGACCGAGTTGTGGAACTACATCGAGGGCCGCCTGCGGCTGGTGCTGCTGGTCGACGGGCCACCGCCGTCCAACTCGGTGGTCGACGATCTCAATTCGACCCGCCGCCTCGAGCGCGTGATCGCCAGCATGGACGATCCCTCGCGCAGCGGTTTCGAACGGCTGCAGCGGCCGCTGAGCTTTCGCAAGATCATGCCCTGACAGGTTGAAGGAGGGCCGACGGCGGGCGCAGTGGAGCCATGAACGTGGCGTAGACATGAAACGGGCGCCTCGGATTCCCGCTCCGCGGCGCCCGTCTGCTTCCCATCGGTTCGAAGCGTGATGCCTACGTGCCGGGAACCGCTCCGACCACCTGCTTCGAAATATCTTCCTTCTTCTCGGTGTAGATCTTCATTTCGCCGCGCTTCAACTGCGGATCGTCCTTGAGGTCGACCGAGAGCCGGAAGCGCTTCTCGAGTTCCGAGAAGCGGCGTCCCTCCTGCTCCACGAAGTAGAGCGCGATCTCGGGTGCCACCTTCACGGTGACCCGCTTCTCGGTGCCGAGCGAGCGAACCCGGCGCATCGCGCGCTCGAGCTTGACCAGCATGGTCTCGTGCGACGGCACCTTGCCGAGCCCGCCGCAGTGAGGACAGTCCTCGGTGTAGTAGTGCAGCAGGCTCGAGCGCTCCCGCTGGCGGGTCATCTCGATCAGGCCCAGGTCCGACACGGCGAACGCCTTGGTACGCGCGCGGTCCTTGCGCAGCTCGGTGCGGATCTCGTCCAGCACTGCGCGCTTGTTGGCCTCGATCTCCATGTCGATGAAGTCGACCACGATGATGCCGCCGATGTCGCGCAGACGCAGCTGGCGCGGCACCTCGTGCGCGGCCTCCATGTTGGTGCGGAAGATCGTCTCTTCCTGGTTCTTCTTGCCGGAGAACCGTCCGGTGTTCACGTCGATCGCCACCAGCGCTTCGGTGTGATCGATGCAGATGTAGCCGCCCTTCTTGAGCCACACCTTGCGCTCGAAGGTCTTCTCGATCTGCGGCTCGATCTCGAACGCATCGAAGATCGGGTCGGGACCTTTGTGGAGCTGGACCCGGTCGCGCAGCTCGGGCGACACCGCCTTCAGATACGCCTGGATCTCGGCGAACGCGTCCTTGTCGTCGATCCACACCTCGTCGACCTCGTCGGTGAAAAGGTCGCGGATCAGGCTCGCCGTCATCTCGAGTTCACGATGGACGAGGGCGGGAGCGCGCACCGAGGCCGACTTGCGGTCGAGCTTCTGCCACATCTTGGTGAGGTGCTTCACGTCGGCGGCGAAGTCGACGTCGCCCTTCCCTTCGCCCGCGGTACGGGCGATCAGCCCGACATTCTTGGGCTTCAAGTCGTTGATGATCGCCTTGATGCGCTGGCGCTCCGAGCGATCCTCGATGCGGCGCGACACGCCGACGTGATCGACGCCCGGCATCAGCACGCAGAAGCGTCCCGGCAGGCTCAGCTGCTGGGTGACGCGCGGGCCTTTGGTTCCGATCGACTCCTTCGTGATCTGCACCATGATCTCCTGCCCCTTCTTGAGGTGGTCCTCGATCTTGGGCACCGGAGCGCGGCGTCGGCGCTTGTCGCCGTTCTCCTCCAGGTCGGAGATGTCCTCGAGCTCACCGAGCGACTCGGCGAGATCGGACGCATGGAGGAAGCCGGTTTTGAGCAGGCCGAGATCCACGAACGCAGCCTGCATGCCCGGGAGCACGGCGTTGACGCGGCCCTTGTAGATGTCACCGACGTGGCGGCGCTGTTCGGCGCGCTCCACCAGAAGCTCGGCGAGTTCCCCATCCTCGAGAATCGCGATGCGTGTCTCGTAGGAATCGGCGTTGATGACGATCGTCTGTTTCACCACGGAACCCTTCAGGCGGCTCGTGCCGCCGGTGTTCCGCGAAGCGCCGTCACGTCGTGCGCACACTCAGGAGGTCGAGAGGATCCATGCGCCGGCCGCCTACTTCAGTCCACAGCCCCACCCGCTCGATATCGGTCGTGCGGGCATCGGCATTCGGAATCAGCAGGGCAGTCAGCTCGTCGGGCCGCACCTGCGCGCGCACGGTGAACCGAACGTGCGCATCGAGTGCGACTGAATCTCCCTCGGCGGCCACCTCGAGTGAAGCGATCGAAGGACGGGCGTCGAATTCGCGGGTCTGTGCCTCGTTCTGCCGGCGCACCAACACGTGCTCCCGGGCGAGCAGCTCTGCCGCGGCCTCACGCAGCCGATCCCCGAGCAGTGCGGGATCGATGCGGGCCTCGGCAAGGTACGACGCCGGGAAACGGACCCGGTACGACGCACCTTCGAGCTGGCTCATGAGCGAAGGCGACTTGAACAGGATGGGCCGAAACGCCAGAACGGAGAGCCCGTCGGGAACGACCGCATTGAGTCGTTCGGCGAGATCCACCGCGGGTGGCTGTGAGAACTCGAGGTCGAAGGCCTCGGCCCGTGAACGAAATCCCAGCGGCAGCGGGGGCCCGAACGCCATTTTGAGGTGCGGGTGATGCCCCTGGGAGAACGCAAGCGGCAGTTGCGAGCGTCGCAACGCCCGCTCCCACGTGCGCATGAGATCGAGATGCGACGTGAATCGCATCTCAACGCCCTTCTGAAACACGATGCGAAAACGCGTGCTGGTCGCGAGTCCGTGCGCCGGAGCGTTCGGACGCGCGATCCGCGGTGCGACCGGCAACGCGCCAGGGTGGCGGCGCGAACGCCGGCCGAAGCCGGTGTTCTTCGCCACGGTGGCGCGTGCCCGGTCGAGGTCGAGTGCCGCATGCGGCTGCTTGATCCACGGACGCTGATTGCATTCGACGACGCCGCACGAGAAGCACACATCCTCGAGGCGGCAGTCTTCGGTGATGGCGGCCTTGTCGGCGCGGATCTTCTCGCGCACCAGGAACTTCTTGGTGACCGGGGACTGGACCACGTCCCACGGCTGATCGAGATCGGTGGAGCGCTCGACGAGCTGGCGCTCGGGATCGATGCCCAGCTCCCGGAACACGTCGAGCCACGTGACATAGCGCAGGTGCTCGCTCCACGCATCGAAGCGGCATCCGCGCCGGAACGCGCGCTCGATCGCGAGGCCGAGGCTGCGGTCGCCGCGCGTGAAAACGCCTTCGAGCAGCGAGGTCTCGGCGTCGCGGTACTTGAGCGTGACCGACTTGCCGTGCGCGGCACGGCGCAGCACGCCGAGCCGCCGGTTGAGCTCGTCGGTGCTGACCTGCTCCGCCCACGCGAACGGCGTGTGGGGCTTGGGCACGTGAGGCGAAACGCTGACGGTGATGCGGAAGCTGCGATTGCCTTCGGCGCGCGCGCGCTGATACGCCTTGTGGCCCAAGTCGAGGATCGCGACCAGATCATCGTCGTTCTCGCCCGGCAGCCCGCACATGAAGTAGAGCTTGGCGCTGGTGTAGCCCTCGCGCGCCGCGGTGCCGACCGAAGCGAGCAACTCGTCCTCGGTGTGGTTCTTGTTGATCACGTCGCGCATGCGCTGGCTGCCGGCTTCGGGCGCCAGCGTGATCGAGCCCTTGCGCTGTGCGGCGATCCGCCGCGCGACCTCGGTGGGCACGTTGTCGGGGCGCGTCGACGGCAGCGAGAGCTGGACCCGTGTGGGGCACAGTTCGTCGGCGAGCGCGTTCACCTGCTCGACGATCTGCGTGTGATCCGTGGTCGACAGCGAGATCAGCGATACCTCTTCCATGCCGGTCGCCGCGAGGCCGTTCAGCACTTCCTCGACCACCTGCTGGGCCGGCTTCTCGCGCACCGGACGGTTGATCATGCCCGCCTGGCAGAAGCGGCAGCCGCGCGTGCAGCCGCGCATGACTTCGACCGAGAGCCGGTCGTGCGTGATCTCGCCGACCGGCAACAGCGGGGCGGCCGGGTAGTACTCGCTCTTCAGCTCGCGCACGTACACCGAGTTCACTCGCGACGGGAATCCCGGCAGCGCCACCGGAACGAGCCAGCCTTCGGGCGTGTGGCGCAGGGCATAGCCCGAAGGAACGTACACGCCCGGGATGTGCGCGAGGGCGCGCAGCAGCCGCGGGCGCGGCCACGCCTCGCGCTTCGCTTCCTTCACGCAGTCGACCAGCCGGTGGATGACCTCTTCGCCATCGCCAATCACGAACGCATCGATGAACTCGGCCATCGGCTCGGGGCTGAAGGCCTGAGCACCGCCGGCGATCACCAGCGCATGGCTCGCATCGCGCTCGAGCGTGCGCAGCGGCAGCCCGGCGAGGTCGATCATGTTGAGCACGTTGGTGTACTGGAGCTCGTACTGGAGCGAGAAGCCGATGATGTCGAAGCGGTCGGCGGTCGCATGCGAGTCGAGCGAGAACAGCGGAATCTTGAGCCGGCGCATCTCGGCCTCGGCATCGGGCCACGGCGCAAACGTCAGTTCGGCAGCGGTATCGGCGCGCTGATTCAGGATGTGGTGGATGATCCGCATGCCGAGATTCGACAGCCCGATCTCGTAGGCATCGGGGAACGCAAGCAGCACCCGGACGTCCGCGAGCTCGAGCGGCTTGCGCGGAACGTGGAGCGCGTTGCCGAGATAACGGTTGGGTTTGGAGACCCTCGGCAACAGCTGATGCTGGATGAGTTCAGTCGTGGTAATCGTCATGATGGACCCGACGTGATCAGCATGAGACCGGACCACCTCGCCGGGATCGGCGGAGGCGGCGAACCCGGAACACGATTGCGAATGTTCGCGTCCTGCGGGGAGCGAGTAGTCGAACGTTTTGGCGGCGAGCAAGTTAACACATGCTATAGTGCCCGGTCCATGCCGCCCCGGGCGGCTCGATCCCTCCCCTTCCTGCCCCTCGGAGACCGCGCATGACGTTCGAAACCGACCGCACTTCCGGCTCGAGTGGCGTATCGCTGGGATTCCTCGACGCGCTCGAGCGCTGGGTGGAGACGGATACCTCGCCGACCTCCCCCGCACTCCGCGGCACACTGCTCCCGTGGCTTCGCGAAGCTCAGGCCGCCCAGCCGAGCATGGCGCTGGTCCATCAGTTCGCGGCCCGCGCGCTCGAAGTCGCGGGCTCCGCGGCCTCGCGCGAGGACTCGGCGACGGAGGCACGGAAGTCGCTTCTGTTGAGCATCGCCTCGGAGCGCGCGGATCTGACGGCTCAACAGAACGGCGTGGCGCGGACCGCGGCGGGGCTGATCACCGAGCGCGAATCGTGGATCGCGACCCTGTCGGCGAGTGCGGCGGTGCGTGAGGCGTTCGAGATCGCGCATCAGGC
Source organism: Candidatus Eiseniibacteriota bacterium (assembly GCA_031364845.1). Classification (GTDB taxonomy): domain Bacteria; phylum Eisenbacteria; class RBG-16-71-46; order RBG-16-71-46; family RBG-16-71-46; genus JANLWX01. Next base: position 11,747 of record JANLWX010000048.1, on the reverse strand, counting down.
CGGTCGCGCGCCGCGCGGACTGATCGGCGAGAGCCGGCCGGGTCATGAAGGCCGCGAGTTCGCGGCGACGATCGCGGCAGCGGGCATTCCGAGCTGGCTCGTGGTCGATGCGGCGCTGCCGATGCTGCTGACCGGTGCCAGCATCGTGTGGATCGGAGCCGACGCGGTCACCGACCGCGGGGTGATCAACAAGGTCGGCTCGTTCGCGCTGGCGCTCGCCGCGCGCGAGCACTCGGTGCCGGTCTACGCGCTCGCGATGCGCCGCAAGTTCCTGCCGGCCTCGACCGCGGCGCTCAAGATCGTCGAGATGTCCCCCGACGACGTGTGGCCCGATGCCCCGCCCGGCGTGCGGCCGCGCAACGTGTGCTTCGAACAGGTGCCGCTCGAGCTGTTTCGCGGGATCGTGGTGGAGGACTCGGTGCTCGGGGCGACCGAGGCGCGCGTCGTGGCGCTGGATCGTCCGCTGCCGGACGAGCTCGCGGGTGGCTAGGCCGGCGTGAGCAGCTCCGCCTCACGCATGAAGCGCCCGGTCCACGAACGCTCGCTCGCCTGAATCACTTCGGGCGGACCTTCGGCGACCAGCGTTCCCCCGCCGTCGCCTCCGTCCGGTCCCAGGTCCACGACCCAGTCGCAATTCCGGACGACATCGAGGTTGTGCTCGACCACGATCACGGTGTCGCCGCGACCGGTGAGGTCGTCGAGCACCATGAGCAGCTGCTGGATGTCGGCCCAGTGGAGTCCGACCGTGGGCTCGTCGAGCAGATAGAGCGCCGGGCCCGATCCTTTCTCCGCCAGCTCACGCGCGATCTTCAGGCGCTGGGCCTCACCGCCCGAGAGCTGGTTCGCGGGCTGGCCGAGCGTGAGATAGCCGAGTCCGACGCGGCGCAGAATGTGGAGCGCGCGCGTGAAGCGCGGCTCGGTCGCGAAGTGCTCGAACGCGCGGTCGACGGTGAGGTCGAGCGCCTCGCGGATGTTGAGCCCGCGGTAGCGCACTTCGAGCACCTCGCGGCGGAAGCGCGCGCCATCGCAGTCCTCGCACGGCACCAGCAGGTCGGCGAGGAAATACATCTCGACCGTCACCCAGCCCGCACCCTGGCAGGTCTCGCAGCGTCCGCCCGCGGTGTTGAACGAGAACGCCCCGTCCTTGAACCCGCGCGCGAGTGCGGCGGGCTGGCGCGCGTAGATCTCGCGCAGCGGTCCGTACGCGCCGACGTAAGTCACGGGGCACGATCGCGGCGTGCGGCCGATCGGCGATTGATCGACGAGTACCGCGCGCTTCAGATGCTCGAGGCCGCGCACCGCACGATGCGCCCCGGGCGTTTCGTCGCTCGCGCCCTCGAGCGCGCGCACCGCAGCGCGCCACAACACGTCCTCGATCAGGCTGCTCTTGCCGGAGCCCGACACGCCGGTCACCGCGGTGAGGCGGCCGATGGGAAAGCGCGCGGTCACGTTCTTCAGATTGTGCTGGCTCGCGCCTTCGATCACGACGAAGTGCTTCGCGACGCCGGGGATGCGTTTGCGGGTGATGCGCTTCTCGCCTCTTAGATAACGCGCGGTCTCGGTGTCGGCGGCAGCGAGCGGCGCGCCGCCGGGGCCCGCATACAGCAACTGTCCCCCGTTCGTCCCCGCGCCCGGTCCGAGATCGATCACGTGCTGCGCGGCGCGCATCACCATCGGCTCGTGCTCGACCACGACCAGCGTGTTCCCGCGCGAGGCCAGCTCGTCCATGATCGCGATCAACCGATGCGTATCACGCGCGTGAAGGCCGACCGTGGGCTCGTCGAGCACATACAAGGTGTCGGCGAGGTTCGCGCCGAGTGCGTTCGCCAGCTCGATGCGCTGCGCCTCGCCGCCCGACAGCGTGCGGGTGAGCCGCTCGAGCGTGAGGTAGCCGAGGTCGACGCGCTCGAGGAACCGCAGGCGCGACTGCAGCTCACCCAGCACCGAGCCTGCGATCTGGCGCTCGTGCTCGGCGAACGTGAGGTTCTCGACCCAGCGCGAAACCTGGGCGACCGTGAGTGCGCACACCTCGGCGATGTTGGAGCCCGCGAGGCGCACCGAGAGCGCCTCCTTGCGCAGCCGGGTTCCATGGCACTCCGAGCACTCCACCGCCACCTGGTACTTCTTCACGACGAACCGGTTGCCGATGGCGTACGACTTCTGCTGCAGGCGCTCGAGGAACGGCAGCGCGCCGCGGAACCCGGCGCAGCCTTCCATCAACAGGGTCCGATGCGCGGCGGACAGCGCGCGCCACGGAACGTCGAGCGGGATCTTCTGTTCGGCCGCGACCTTCTCGAGCTTGGGCCAGAACGCCTTCTTCCACGATCCGGCCCACGGACGGACCGCGCCCTCGCGCAACGTGAGCGATGGATCGGGGACGATGAGATCGCGCGAGAACGTGAGGATGTTGCCGAACCCGCGGCACGCGGGACACACGCCGAGCGGACTGTTGAACGAGAACAGCGCGGGCTCGGGCTGGACGGCGGGCGTTCCACACGCCGAGCACTCCCAGCGCTCGCGGAACGGCTCGACCGGGTGGTTGCCGCGATGGATCTCGAGGCGCCCTTCGCCGCGGCGGAACGCCTGCTCGGCGGACTCGGCGAGGCGCGAGCGGTCCGCTTCGGTCCACGTGAACCGGTCGATGACGAGCCGGATCTCTTTCACCGTCCGCGCGACCTTCGGCAGCGGATCGAGCGGTGTCACGACACCGTCGATCAGGATGCGCGTGTACCCGGCGCGCATCAGGTGCCCCGCCTGCTCCTCCCACTTCATCTTCGCGGGGCGCGCGACCGGAGCGGCGATCACGATCGGATCGCCTTCAGTCCAGTGCGCCGACGCCGCAACGACGCTCTCGGGAGAATCCGCGGCCACCGCGCGCCCGCAGTTCGCGCAGTGCACGACGCCGAGCCTCGCGAACATCACGCGCAGATAGTCGTGGATCTCGGTGGTGGTGCCGACCGTCGAACGTGCGCTGCGCGCCGGCGCCAGTTGCTGGATCGCGACCGCGGGCGTGAGCCCTGCGATGAAGTCGACGGCCGGGCGCGGCAGCCGGTCGAGGTACTGCTTCGCGTAGGTCGAGACCGACTCGACGTAGCGGCGCTGGCCTTCCGCATACAACGTGTCGAAGGCGAGCGACGACTTGCCGGATCCTGAGACGCCGGTGATCACGGTCAGACGTCCGCGCGGGATGTCGACGTCGATGTTGCGCAGGTTGTGCTGGCGCGCGCCGCGCACTTGAATGAATTCGGGACCGGGGGCGGGGCTCAAGGATGTCCTCGCGCGTGATGAGGCGGCCCGGATGATCGGGAGCGGGGATGCGGCTCCCGGGCGCGCAACCCGCCGGAGCGCTGTCCGCGCACGCACGGACTATAGCCGAAGCATCAAGGGGAAAGCGCAAACGACCCGCCCATCCATGAGCGAGTCGTTGCAACGATCTGGAGGAAAGACGGCCAGCCCTAGCGCGACCTCCAGCCTCGTTCAGTAAGTTTTGGATTGGCAGTGCTCCGGGCGAGTCCTCGGTCCCTTGTCCGAATCTTCGCTTTCGAGCATGAAGGCGTCGCGTTTCCCTCGCGCTCGCCAGTAAGAAATTCGGGGATTGGCCGACGTCAGGCGCCAACCAATCCCCTAAGGACGTGCCAGGTCCTGATCAACTACTTCTTCTTCTTTCCCGCCTTCTTCGCAGCCTTCTTCTTCGTCGCCTTCTTCTTTGCCGGCATTGGAGAATCACCTCCTCGAGTGTTTCGAAAAATTGGGCGGTGGGTTCACCACTCGCCACGATGTCGTTTGGCCGCCGAACCGCTCGGCCATGGCGGCCACGACGGAACGCTCCCGAGAGCGCTCCATGGCCTTGTTTATTTCTAAAGCACGGCTCGTGCCACGAGGTGATCACTCGTGCGTCGATATCGTTCAATCGATTGATGTGTAGGCAACTAGAGAAGAATTCCATATGGCGAGGTCTGGTCAACCGATGGGGATATCGCGGTGGAGAGATCGTCTAAGTGTCTAGATCTGTGGGTGCTTACGAGGACGACACCAGTTAACACGTTGGGAACGGCAAAGATGGGAGCGACTGTCCACTTCTTTGCTGGTGTCAAGATACTTGACGGCCGAAGCTTTCTTCGCCCTTCAAGCGGCGCAACTTCTCGATCAATCCCTGTCGCGAAATGCCGAGAATTCGCGCGGCGCGGCTCTTGTTTCCCGCGGTGAGTTGCAGCACTTCGCTGATGTGATCCGCTTCGATCTGCGCGAGCGTGGGCAACGACAACGCTTCGGATTGTTCGAGCGTCGACTCGCTCACGATCACGCGCCGGCCGAGCACTTCGGGCGGCAGATGCTCGGCTTCGAGCCGCTCACCTTCTTCGAGCAGCACGACCCGCTCGATCACATTGCGCAGCTCCCGAACATTGCCCGGCCACGGGTAGGCGTTGAGCAACTGAAGCGCGCCCGGCGCAACATCCTTGAAGCCCTTCTGAAACTTGCGAGAGAACTCGCGCAGGAAGTGATTGGCCAGCAGCAGCACGTCTTCGCCGCGATCGCGCAACGGCGGCAGATGGATGCGGACGACCTTCAAGCGGAAGTAGAGATCGTGACGGAAGCGCCCCGAGCGCACCTCCCCTTCGAGGTCCTTGTTGGTCGCCGCGACGATGCGGATGTCGACCGCGATGTCCTGCGCTCCGCCGACACGCTTGAAGTTGCGATGATCGATGAAGCGCAGCAGCTTGGCCTGGGTCGGTAGCTGCATGTCGGCGACCTCGTCGAGAAACAACGTGCCCCCGTCGCACAACTCGACCAGACCCTTCTTGATGTCCGAGGCGTCGGTGAACGCGCCGCGCTCATGGCCGAACAATTCGTTCTCGAGAAGATTTTCCTGGAACGACGAACAGTTGATCTCCATCAAGGGCCGTTTGGCGCGGTCGCTGCGGTAATGAATTGCGCGGGCGACCAGTTCCTTGCCGGTGCCGCTCTCGCCCGAGATCACGACCGAGGTCGCCTTGCTGCGCACCACCTTCTCGATCAGGCCGCGCACGTCGCGCATCAGGGGCGAGACGCCGACGATCTCCTCGCCGGTGTAGTTGCGCCATGCCTGACGGCGATAGAGGTCGAGTTCGCTCGCCTGACGGAAGGTCTTGCCGGCCGAATCGACCGCCAGCGCGATGTCTTCCAGCTCGTAGGGCTTGCGCAGGAAGTCGCATGCGCCGAGCTTCATCGCATCGACCGCCGACTGGACGTCGCCGAACGCGGTGATCACGATCACCTGCAGCAGCGGGTCCATCTCGCGCACGCGCTTGAGCACCGTGAGGCCGTCGGTGTCGGGCAGGCGCATGTCGAGGATCATCACCTGCGGATGGACCTCGGCGACCTTTTCGATCCCCTCGCCGCCGGTGCTCGCGACCTCGACCCGGAAACCTCGCGCGCGCAACACCTTCGAGAGGGATTTGCGGATCAGGAGCTCGTCGTCGACCACCATCACGGTTGTCTTCACCTTACTCCTCGGTCCGGCCCGACGACTCGGTCGGAACCGGGAACGACACGCGCAGCGTCGCCCCACCGCTGGAATTATTCTTGGCCGTGATCATGCCGCCGATGTCGCGCACGATCTGCACCGAGATCGGCAGCCCCAGCCCGGTGCCCATCGAGCGGGTGGTGAAGAACGGATCGAAGATCTTCTCCATCAGCTCCTTCGGAATCCCGACTCCGGTGTCGCGGAACGAAACGTCGACCATCGATCGACGGGTGCGGTAGCGGCGCACGCCGGTCGAAACGTGGAGTTCGCCCCCCTGAGGCATCGCCTGGAGCGAGTTGAGGATCAGGTTCAGGAACACCTGCTGGGTGAGGTCGGGATCGGCGTAGACCTCGGGAAGATCGGCAGCGTAGTCCTGGAACAACTGCACCTGCGCGTCACCGAGCTGCAGATCGAGCATGTCGAGCGTCTTCTGCAGCACCGGTTGAAGATCGCACGGCTGCGGCCGCGCACTCGGAGGCTTCGCGAACAGCAGCAGCCCGGTGATGATCTGCTCGATGCGGTCCAGCTCCTTGATCACGTCGTCGAGGTCCTCGCGCCGCGGATCGCGCGTCTTGAACTTCGAGCCGACGAACTGCACGGTGGTGCGGATTCCGGTCAGCGGATTGCGGATCTCGTGCGCGACGTAGGCCGACAGCTCGCCGAGCGACACCAGCCGGTCGATCTTCTTCTGGAACTCGCCGTCCTCGGTCTCGGAAATCGCCTCGGCCAGCACCACCGAGCCGACCAGTTCGCCGTCCTCGGCGCGGATCGGGAGTGCTTCCGCCTTGAGTGTCAGCTCACGATCCTCGGCTTCGAGGCGGAAGTCCCGGCTCTCGTGCGATGAACCCTTGAGCCAGCGCGCATCGGCACCCGGGAACACGCGCGAACCGGCGGTTCCGATCAGGGTGCCGGGCTCGACCCCGAGCAGTTCCTCGATACGGCGGTTGTTGTAGACCACCTTGCGCTCGCGATCGAGTGCGACCACCGCCTGCTCGAGCGCATCGAGGACCTGCGTCGGCCACGTGCCGGTGCGACCCGGGGTTTCGGGCTCGACCAGCCGGACCGGAGTTTCACTGCGCATGCATCCCTCCGTTGGACGTCGTGTAGCGCAAGGAACACTGGTAGCACAGCGCGACCTGCGAAGCTACGGAAACCCGAGCGGGCAGACGAAGATTGTGATCGCGCAAACGATCGCGCGAGGCCAATTGATCAGGACTTGGGATCGGCTTTCGGAGGTTTGTACGGGTGGGGTGCGGCTGATAGACTCCCCGGCCTCATTCCACCCACGGCCACCGGCCTCGATCCACGCACAAAGGTCCGTCCGCATGCGGACGGCTGGAGAGTTCTAATGCTGAATGTCCTGCGCGCCGGCGGCAAACGCACCAAGGCGATCTGGTGGGGACTCATCGTCATCACCGTCGTCACGTTCCTCGGCGGATTCGTGTTCCTGCTCGGCTCGGGACTCAGCGGCGGATTCAGCGCGAAGGCGAGCGGCGCGGTCGGCACCGTCAACGACGACGCCGTGACCCGCAACGAATTCATGAATACGCTCGGCGAACAGCGCGCGAACTACAAGCGCCAGTACGGCACCGATGCCAGCGATCGCGATGCGAAGATGCTCGAAGTCCAGGCGTGGCGCTCACTCGTCTACCAGCGCCTGCTGTCGCAGCAGGCGAAGCGCGCCGGCATGGCGGCGGGCGACGCCGAAGTCGTGCTCGCGCTCAAGACCACGCCGCCGACGATGCTCCAGAGCGAGCCGTCGTTCCAGACCGATGGGCAGTTCGACTACGCGAAGTACCAGCAGGCTTTGAGCGATCCCAAGAACAACTGGGCGCCGTTCGAACAGATGATGCGCGAGCAGCTCCCGACGCGGAAGTTCCAGGAGCGCCTGCTCGCCTCGGTCAAGGTGTCTGAACTCGAGCTGCTCGACGCCTACCATCAGCGGTTCGACCGCGTCGACGCGACGATCGTGCAGATCACGCCCGACATGGGGGGTGAAGCCCCGAAGGTGACGGACGCCGATCTCGATCGCGTGTTCGCGAAGCACAAAGGCCGCTTCACCGCCTCGGCGCGCACCGAACTCGAAGTGCTGTCGGTGCCGAAGAAGTACGGCGAGGAAGAGATTCGCGCGGCCCGCGAGATGGCCAACGGCCTCGTCAGCCGCGCGCGCAGCGGCGAGGACTTTGCACTCCTTGCCCGCGATTATTCCGAAGGCCCTTCGGCCGATCGCGGCGGCGTCATCGATCGCGCGTTCACGGTGTCGGACTTCGAGCCCACGATCGGCGCCCGAGTCGCGGCGCTTGCTCCGGGCGACGTCGCCGACCCGTTCCAGGACATGAGCCGGTTCGTGATCATCCGCCGTATGCCGCCCGATTCCACGACACCGCCCGGCGGTCTCAAGATCGCCCAGATCGTCGTGCGCGTGCGTCCGAACGAGGAGCAGATGCGCACGCAGTTCGAGCAGATCCGCAAGTGGCGCGCGCAGGCGAGCCGCACCGGGCTCGGCAAGGTCGCGGCCGCGAACGGTCTCGCGACGTCGGTCACCGGACCGTTCGACATCGACAACACGCCGCAGCAGCTCTACGCCACGCCCGAAGCGGCCGACTGGGGTCTCACCGCCAAACTCAAGGAAGTGAGCCCGGTGTTCGAAGGCACCGACGACTACGTCGTGGTGCAGGTGATCCGCCAGGAGCCCGCGGGTGTCGCCAAGCGCGAAGAAATCGAGCAGCCGCTGCGCCAGTTCGCCGAGATGGAGGCGCGCGTACAGCGCGCGAAGCCGAAGGCGGATGCGATCGTCCAGGCGCTCGGCCAGGGACTTCCTCTCGAAGCCGCGGCCGCCGCGGCCGGTGTCGCCGCGTCCCCGGCTCCGGGATTCACGCGTGCCGCACCCGATCCGCGCATCTCGAACGCGCCCGAAGTGGTGGGAGCGCTGTTCGGCTCGGCACCGGGCAAAGTGGTCGGTCCGTTCGAGACGGTGAACGGCTGGTTCTTCGCGCGCGTCGATCAGGCGGTGCCGGCGGACACGGCCGCGTTCATCGAGTCGAAGCCGCAGATCATGAGCGAGCTGCTCGAGCGCCGTCAGCGCGCGTTCCTCGGCTCGTTCCTCGCCGAGCTGCGCCAGAAGGCGAAGATCGAGGACCTGCGCTCGGACGCCTCGAACTAGTCGCCCGTCTCAGATGAAAACGCCGCACGCTCGAGATCGCGTGCGGCGTTTTTATTTTGAGGAGCGCGTTCAGGCACCGCCTATGTCAGCGGCTTGTTCTCCGGCGGCTTGGGCGCCGGATCCTCGCGCGAGATCTCGTTGTTGAGTTCGTGCTGAGCCTTGCGAAATTCGCGCATCGCCTGTCCCAGTCCGCGCGCCATCTTGGGGATCTGGCTGGGGCCGAAGATCAGCAGGATGATCACGAACAGCACGAGCAGTTCCGTACCACCCAATCCGAACACGTTCGTCTCCTTAGGCTCGCAGCCGCGGCTGCTATTCGAGGCGGAGCCGGCTGCGGTCGCTGCCCAGCACCACCGTGACTTCGGCCAGATCGGAAGTCCATGCCTGCCGGATGACCGGCGGACCTCCCAGATATCTCGCGACTGCCTCGGCGGAGGATACATCTTCGCGGCGCGCGACCACCATCGAAGCGAAGTAGTCGGAGCGCTCGGCGTTGCGGACCTCGACCACCTGGAAGCCGCCTTCGCGCAGATAGGACGCGACCCGCGAGCCGATTCCGCCCTCTCCCGACCCGTTCAGGACCTGCACCCGCACCACGCGGTGCTCGGGACCGTGGGTCTGGAACACAGGGCGGGGCCGCCAGCGGCCCCACGCCGCGGACAGCACGAGCACCACGACCGCGAGTGCGAGCAGGCCGAGTGTCCAGCGCGCGAAGGGACTAGCGCGACGTGCCACGGCGTGCCGCTCCCCCGCGCGCGTTCGCGCGCACCGCGCGGCGCAGGCGTGTCCAGGTCTGATCGAGCGCTTCGGGCAGCACCTTCGTGGCGCCGACCACCGGCATGAAGTTCGTGTCGCCGTCCCAGCGCGGAACCAGGTGCACGTGCAGGTGTCCCGGGAATCCCGCGCCCGCGACGCGGCCGACGTTGGCGCCGTAGTTGACGCCATGGGGCCGGTACTCTGCGGCGAGCGCGCGTTCGGCGAGTGCCACCAGCGCCATCACGTCGCGCAGCTCGGCCGGCACCAGCGCGTCGAACTGCGCCTTGTGAGCGCGCACGGCGACCATCAGGTGGCCGGGATTGTAGGGATAGCGGTTGAGCATCAGCAGCGCGTGCGGCCGGCGCGCCAGCACGAGATCGGCCTCATCCCGACGCGCGCGCGCGACGCGGCAGAACAGGCACGGCTCGGCGTCGGGATCAGGCTTGGGATCGACCTTCCGCACGGAGGCGCCGCGTTTCGCGGAGCCACGCTTCTTCGACCCGGCGGTCGCGGTTTCGATGTACGACATGCGCCACGGCGCCCACAGGCGCGCGGGCTCATTGCGCGGCGGCATCGTCGGTCCTCCGGGTGCGCTTCACTTCGTGCCACAGCGTCTCGGCTTCGCGCAGCTGATCGGGCGTGTTGATGCCGAGCAGCTCGCGATAGTCCGGGGCACACACCACCGCCACGCGCCGGCCCGCGCCGCGAATCAGATTCATCGTGTCGGTGAGGTAGTACTCGCCCTGGGCGTTGTTCGCGGTCAAACCGCCGAGCGCCTGCTCGAGCGCGGGATACTGGAACACATAGATGCCCGAGTTCACTTCGTCGATCTGCTTCTGCGCGGCGTCGGCATCGCGCTCTTCGACGATCCCGAGCAGATCGCCATTCTCGGACCTTAGAATTCGCCCGTAGCCCTTGGGATCGGGGAGCCGCATCGACAGCACGGTCGCCGCGCATCCGGAGCGCGCGTGACCTTCGATCAACTCGTGCAGCGTGCTCGCGCGCAAGAGCGGCGTGTCGCCGCACACGACCAGCAGCGTGCCTTCGAATCCTTCGAGTGCGGGGCCCGCCATCAGCACCGCGTGCCCGGTGCCGCGCTGCTCGGCCTGCACCGCCCACTCGAGTTCGGTGCCGGCGAACGTTTCGCGCACACGCTCGCGCTGGTGTCCGATCACGACCACGACGCGGCCGACTCCGAGGTCGTCGAGACAATCGAGCACGTGCGCGAGAAGCGGCTTGCCGGCCATCGGATGCAGCACCTTCGCGAGGTCGCTGTTCATGCGCGTCCCCTGGCCGGCGGCCAGCACCAGGGTCACGACATCGGGGTGTCGAAATCGGGTCATCGGGGCTCCCACTCCAGGTTGTCGATCAGCCGGGTCGCGCCGAGGCGCGCCGCGACCGCGATCAGCACGCGGCGTTCGATACGGCGCACGGGTTCGAGCGTGCGCGCATCCACGACCGCGATGTAGTCCTCGCGCGCGCGCGGAAAGCTCCTCATCACGCGGCGCATTTGTTTCATCACGCGCGCGGCGCTGCGTTCTCCGCCCTGCAGCGCCTCGCGTGCGGCAGCGAGCGAGCGCGACAGCGCGACCGCCTCCGCGCGTTCCTCCGCACTCAAGTAGCGGTTTCGCGACGAACACGCAAGCCCGTCCGGCTCGCGCACGGTTGCGGCGCGGCGCACGCGCACGGGAAACGCCAGATCCGCTGCCATCTGCTCGATCATGCGCGCCTGCTGCGCGTCCTTCTGTCCGAGCCACAAGATATCCGGCTGGATCGCGTTCAGCAGCTTGGCGACCACCGTCGTGACGCCGGTGAAGTGGCCGGGCCGCGATGCGCCTTCGAGCACGGCTTCGAGACCTTCGACGTGGACGCGCGTGCGATCACCCGGCGGATAGAGCTGCTCGACGCGCGGCTCCCATAGCAGATCGACACCGGCGGCGCGCAACAGCGCGCGATCGGTGGCCACCGGGCGCGGATAGCGCGCGAAGTCCTCGCGCGGTCCGAACTGCAGCGGGTTCACGAAGATGCTGACGGCCACCCGATCGGCGGAGGCGCGCGCGCGCTCGACCAGGCTCAGATGTCCGCGATGCAATGCACCCATCGTCGGAACGAACGCGATCGATTCGCCGCGGCGGCGCCACTCCATGATCCGGCGGCGCAGCGCGGGCGTCGAGGTGACGAGCAGCATGCGTTCGGAAGATTCCGATGCCGGAGTGCGGCGCCTGCGCGGACCGGCGACGACCGCGGCGTTCCCCGCGCCGCGCGGGCGCCGGGTCGCACGGCCATTGCTCAATACGACTCCCGGTCGCTCGGAAACCGCCGGGC